>CAZHPC010000095.1:0-12714 GCA_964534685.1 uncultured Opitutaceae bacterium | reverse complement strand
GCAGGATGAGCAGGTCGAGGGTTCCCTGGAGTAGTTCAGATTTCTCCGGCGGCATCGAAGGCTTCTTTAGATCGTCTGAAGGTAAGCCCTCTTCCTTTAGAACGTCAAAAGGAAAATGGCGCTTGCCCGCGGCGAGAATCTAACCGTTCGATGCGCGTGAACACCCACTCTTTGGCCAACATGGCCGCGTGACGCTCCCGATCGAGGCGGACCAGCCCATGCTACCGATTGCGCAACGAATTAGCTCCTAAGTGACAACAAATGGAATCGATTCCTTGTGGTCGGGAGCGGACGTCGGCGGTACCCAAACAACATGGTTTTCACGCAAACAATGGCCCAGCATTAACGGCGGACCTCGCCTAGGTCAGAAATCCCGACACTAGCCCGCCACCACGTGGTAAAGACGGTACTTCTCGTCAACGATCGCCCCAAAAGTTCGGAAGGTCGTCCGGCCGCCTCCGCCGTCTACGCTCCAATCCGACGAACCGCGCGACACCTGACTGGCCGAAAGCATCTGCGCGCGCGATGCCTCGATTGGTTGGTCGCCGATGGCAAAAAGCGCGAGGGAGCCGACCGTCAGTGCAACCGTGCCAGAATGCCGGTCGTCCACGGACTCGAGCCGCAGCGGCGTCTCAAGGGAAAACTCGATGCGGTCGCCCGACGCCCAAGTCCGCGCGATGCGATGGAACGTTCCCGGCTCAAGCGCCCCCGGAAGTGTGCGTCCGTTGACGGCGATCCGACTTGCTGGTCCAGCCCACTCGGGCACCCTCAGGGAAATCGAGAACGCCGCGGGCCTATCCATCTCCAACTCGAGGCACGTCTCCGGCACCAGTGGATAGGAGGTCCTCTGCGTGAGTGCGCAGGCCGAGCCGTTTTGAACCCAAGACACCTTGGAAGGGACGAACAGATTGACACTAATTCCATGGGGATCGCGAAAGTACGAACTTATCCCGTAATCGGCCGTGAGCTGCGGAAACGTGCCCGAACAGCACGGCCATTTGTCCTGATGATAGAACTTGGACGCCGAGTTGTTGTAGTCCGAATAGTAGAAGCTGGACCCGTCCTCCTTGATGGGCTTCGCCCCGAGGATCGTATTGTACAGGACTCGCTCCATGCTGTCCCCATACCGGCTGTCCCCGGTGATCCGGAGAAGGTAGCGTGCGACCTTGAAATGGCCGTAGGCGCCACAGGGTGTTTCAAAGCTGTGGTGTGTCTTGGCCAGGCTCTCGCTTAGCGCGCCGCTCCCCGGTTCGACAAATGCCTCGTCCGGCCCCCAGCCCCCGGTCGCAAAGCTCTGCGTCGCCCGCACGCATTGGAATCCGAACTTCGCCGCCCGCAGGTGTTTCTGGCTGCCTTCCACAAGATAGGCCTGGCATGCCGAGCACAGCGCGTTGACATGGCTGTATGCGTGTTCACCCGGCAGGACGTTCCGGCCCTCGGATAGTGGATCAAAATATGCGCCATCCTGGAGGAAGCGCAGCGCGAGGTTACGGAAGCGCCCGCCCGCCCCACGCGCATGAGCCAAAAAGAGGTTTTCGGGAAGGGTGTAGCTCTCGTCCCAGGTGTAAGCCTTGTTCTTGTGCGGCCGCGCGGCCATTTCGGGTCGGGTTAGCGCGTGGTCAGGAAGCCAGGGGAGCGCCGCCGCCGTCGCCAGATCCAGCACCTCGAGCGCTTGGGAAGCTCCGGCAAACGAGTGGGCATCGATGAGCCCGCAAACGCACTTGTCGAAAGTGTAGGCGGGAAGCGGATAGTCGCGGTAGAACGCCGTCGAAATCGCCGACCCGAACCCGCTTACCAGGCGAAGGACTTTCCCCCTCGTCGCCGCAGACCCGGTCACCGCGTGCGCTCGTGCAAGACCCGAGAGGTATTGCCCGAAGCTGTGACCGGGAATGAAACCCGTCATGTTTTCGCCGGGCACGAAATCGTCTGAAAAGCTGTACCAGCCTCCCATGTCCTCGCCTGGCGCCGCGATGCCGGCCCGCTGGCGGAATGGCTTGAGCAGCGAGTCCTCGTCTAGCTTGAGAAAGAAAGCGTGATTCCGATTGAACTGCTCCAGCATCGGGCCTTCGAGCAGCCGCACTTGTCCGTAGCCGAACTGTGAAAGCATCGATTCGGGGGGCGCCGCCACATCGGCCGCCGACGATTTCCGCCGCAGCCCCGTGAACACCAGGGTTCCCGCAGCCGCCGCGCCGCCCTTGAAAAATTCCCTGCGGGATAGGAGCGCCATCGGTCCTGGCCAATCTGGCGCCTACGGCTAGCTTCCGCAAGCCGCACTTCTGGCGCGCGAACGATGCGTCATACGCCCCTGTAGGCAAAGTCGCGCAGCTTCACTTCCCCCGCTCCTATGCAGAAGACGCCAAACTTGAGGCTGAGAAAACCTCCGAGGACATTGTGATGATAACCCGACACTTCCATCTGCCATGGGTGCTTGACCCATGCCTCGTCGTTCCTCGAATAGTAAAATGTCACGATGTTCGCATGGTTGGTCACGCGCAGGCGTACCTGTTGGGTCGCAATGTTCTGGCGCATCCAGGCGTGGTCCTGACCATAATTATAGGTGAACATCTGCGAGTTGCTGAAGCCAATGCCGCAGAACATCCGTTCGCTGTAAAACAGGCATATTCCCGCCTGAGTGCCCGCGCCAATGTCCAGCGTGATCTCCGCCTCGTAACTTCGGTCGCCCACGAGGAAGGTGAGCGGAGAACAGTCAGCCAGGGTTGTGCCCTTGCCGACAATCCTCAAGGCGCGGGCTTCGTAACGTGCGCGCTTCATCTCATCTGGGGCGGGATTGAAGAAGCTCCATTGCACGCCGAATCTGTTCGTCGAAAAATCGTCCGACAGGGCAAAGCCTGATGGTCCCGGCAGCCCCTTCCTGGGCTTGGCAAGTGGCTGCGACAGCGTCCCGCCCTTTGCGTGGAACCAGCCGTCGGGAGTCCATTCGATCGGCTCCAGAAGGGCTTGCCTGCCAAGCGTGCGAAAGCCGTTTTCATAACCGTGATAGATCATCCACCAATCGCCGCCCGGCCCCTCAACCACAGTGGCATGCCCACGCGACCACCATGGTTCTTCAGCGCTCTTGGTATGGACAATTGGATTGTGGGGGCAGTTCTGCCAGGGACCATGGATGGAGCGCGAGCGGGCGACTGTCACCATGTGACTTGTAGGTGGACCAGACGTGCCACCCACCGCGGCAATGAGATAGAACCAATCCTCGCGGCGGAGGATCTTCGGGCCTTCCGGCGCAAACATTTCGACCACCCAGTCGTCGGGGTAGCGCCAGGGGTTGTAGGCCTGCTCCAAGGCGCCCACCGTCGCCAGGCCATCGTCGGTCAGGGCTATTTTGCGGACACCGTTAAAAAACAGATAGCGCTTGCCGTCCTCACCGACAGCATGGCCCGGATCAATGCAACCGGACACCTTGAGGTCAATCGGGTCGCTCCATGGGCCGCGGATATCGTCGGCGTGAATGACGAAGATCGACTGCCGATCACCCGGATTCGCAGGAATGTAAATGAAGTAACGACCCCCGTGTTTGACTAGGTCCATAGCCCAGACCGTGCCAATGGGTTTCGTCAACGCAGGTCCGATCGGTGCCCAGTTTACGAGATCGCGCGAGTGCCAAAGAATAACGCCAGGATAGGAAAAAAAGCTCGAGAACGTCATGTAATAGTCGTCCCCGTCCTTCAGCACGGTCGGATCCGGGTGGTCGCCGGCGACGATCGGATTGAGGTATGTCCCATTGCCGAGATCAGCCCTGCGCTGGCCTTCGACACCGAAAGCAGGTTTCATGGAAGGGGTTTCGTGCGATTCGACGATCGCAGGCTCCGACTCGCCGAACATTTGCGTGGAAACAGCACCAAAGACAGCCGCTTTAAGAGCGTCTCGCCGTGAGATTAGCTTCATAAAATCTCCAAAAACAATTCGGTGACGTTAAAACGCACAGGGGACATTCCCCCGTTGTCCAGTATTCAAGGACAGAGACGTACCCGAACAATGACAAATGTAAGTAGCTCCACTCGTGGGTATTCTTTCGCAAAACAATCTAATGCGCTTGTCGGCAAACAACTGAAACGTAAGTGAAGCAAAAGCAGAATGTAAGCGGCAACTCGAAATCTCGACCTAGGTGCAGGCTAACAATTTTAAATCATCAGCAAGATGAGAATAGCACTGCTTCATGTCCAGCTTAGGGACCAAGGAGGCTAAAATGGTCGGACTCGTTCCTGATGACGGCGATTGCCGAATTGCGCATGGCAACGCTCCCAAATGCATCCTTGCGGATCCACAAATCATGGTGTGGTGACCCACCGATTCCCGAATTGATGATGTTCACCATCTCGAACTTTGCATCGGAAAGGGTGCCTTCACCTTTGGAGCTCCCCGGTGCCACTATGGTCATGCCACTTGAGATGCTGTCTTGAATGGTTACGTGGCTGACGGTGAGTCCCGAGATGCTGCGGCGATCCATGCAGATTTGAAGCGAACCGCGCCAAGCCCAACTATGGTCATAGCCGCCACAACGCACCAATTCGCAGTTCGTCACAAGCGTCGTGCCACTGAAGTTATTGTCGATCTTGCGGTTCTCATCGGAAGTAGGGAACGTCGTGCTGATAAGAATGCCACACCCGGTACCGATGTCGGTGAAGCGGCAATCCTCGATTCTATTGTTGGCCCCGCCGTAGATCGCGGCCCCGTTTGCGAGGAATGTCAGCTGGCCCGTGCATCGGCGAATTACGTTGTTTCCCGACCGTGGGCCTTGCCCAACGAAGCCCTGGTCTGAGGCCGCGGGCCAAATCGCGAAACAATCGTCTCCCGTGCCCCTTGCGGTGCAGTTCTGAATGACGGTTCCGCTGGTGCCGACGCAGAGATTCACGCCGTCGGCGACCAGATTGCGAAATCGGCAGCCTTCGATCACAAGGTTTACGCCGTTATAGATCCAGATGCCCACCTTGGTGTGTTCCAGCCAGACGTTCGACACGGACGAGTCAGCGCATCCCGCACCGATGATTCCGTCGTTCGGCTCATTGTCATTGCGGTAATTCAATCGGCCAATGACCGAAAAATCGGCTAGGTGGATATTGCTCCCGGTAAGCTTGAACCGCACACGCCGCGCCGACTGATCGTACAGCGTACTGTCCCCAACAAAGGTCGTGTGCCACATGCCAGCGCCTTGGACCGTCACGGAGGACGGGACAAGTATCTCGCCGGTCAGTTTGTAATCGCCGGCGGGCACCCAGACGGTCTTGCTCTGCCTGTGGGCTTCCGCGATGCATCTTCGCAGGGCGCTCGTGGCATCCATTTCGCCGTTCTGATCCGCCCCGAAATCGAGGATACACAGCGAATTCCCAGGAGCGGGCAACGGTCCGGGGACGTCCTCGAGGTCGACGAGATCGACAATGCAATACGCTGCGTCGGCATCGGATCGCTGAAGCCGGATCACGTCGTTCCTTCCAATTTTCAGGCCCTTGACTCGTAGCTCGTCGTAAAAGTTGCGCGGCTTGCCCTCGGTGGGCTGGTTCGAAAAAGGATATATCCC
Source organism: uncultured Opitutaceae bacterium (assembly GCA_964534685.1). Taxonomy (GTDB): domain Bacteria; phylum Verrucomicrobiota; class Verrucomicrobiia; order Opitutales; family Opitutaceae; genus Palsa-1447. Next base: position 7,181 of record CAZHPC010000095.1, on the reverse strand, counting down.
GTAAAGCCATGAATACCTGGAGGTAAGGGCCAGCGCCCTAATCCTCGCTCCATTGACATAGAGATCGAGCTCGGCGCTGGTTCCGCCTCCTTCCTTAGCGTCGGGAAGACTGTAGCGGATCACCAACGCATTGGCCTTTGCCTCCGCGGTGAATTCCAGGAAGTCCCCGGCGGCAGCAAGCTTCACGCACTTCTGTCCAGACGATTCGGTCTCGACCAGGTTTGGGTCATATCTTGGGCCAAGTGCGAGACCGGTGGTTTTCATGCCTTCGGCCTCATAGGTGGTCCAGGGCATATCCGCTCCGACCTTCGCCGACGCCTCGCACGCGCAAATGGCGCTCACGAGAACGAGCGCCCGCCGTATGATAGTTGGAGTCATAGGGGTTAGTGTTAAGATGCCGAGACTTGCCCCTTTGGGGCGGACCTATCTCGCCGGCCGGTATTTGATCGTCGCCAGCTTGCCCGGTTTGCATTTCAGCGGCCTTCCATCCACGAGGATGGTATGGGTGCGCGCATTCGTCTTCGAGGAGGCGACAGTCACCGAGGTTTTCGTGATATTCATTCGGAAATCGTCCCCCTTGTAGGCGAGATGAAAATTCAGGCGCTTCCATTTCCGGCAGAGCCGCGGATTGATTGCGACCCTCTTTTCGTCCGCCTGCACGCCTCCGAATCCTAAGACCGCTGTCATCCACGCGCCGCCGTTCGCGGCGGGGTGTGAACCGCCCATGAAGACGCTTCCCACATAAACCTTGTACTTGGCCTCGAGATCAATCTTCGCCGTCTTGAGGAAGTACTTATATGCGAAGTCGAGGTTTCCGAATTCGGTCGCCACCATGGCGTACGCGCAGGCGCTCAAACTTGAGCCGTGTTCGGTGCGCGGCTCGTAGTACTCCCAGTTTGCCTTCTTGATTTCCGTGGAGAAGCGGGTCCTGAACAGGTTGAGCATCATCACGACATCAGCCTGCTTGATGATTTTGGTTGGCACCGCCAGCCCCTGTCCGGCGCCGAGGTATTCGTTGGGATGAATCATCCGGGCCCTCAGCTCCTCGACGGTGGATTCTCTCAGCCCTAGGTAGCCGTCGAATTGCTCGATGACACCCGTCTTGGAGTCAGGCTTGGGGACAAAGAGCCTGCGGGCCGCGTCGCGGAATTTGGGAAGCTCGCCCACGATGCGCAGTTTCCTCAGCAAGACGCGCAGTTCCCTCGGGTGTCTCCGCCTGAAATGGTTCACGGTCGCATTGGCGATCGTGAAGGTCTCCTTTGCCACCATGCTGGTAAAGGCGTTGTTGTTCACTCGCTCATGGTATTCGTCCGGCCCTATGACATCCAAGATCTCGTAGCGCCGCTTGTCCCTCTTGTAGTAAGCGGACGAGTAGAAAAACCGGGCGCATTCCAGGATCACTTCGGCGCCACCCGCGAGCAGCAGAGAGTCGTCGCCGGTCAGCCGGAAGTAGTCCCACATGGCGATGGCCACGTCGCCGCTGATATGCACCTGCTTGTCGCGGAAATAGGTACGCAGCTCCCGGCCGGTGAATGGATCCCCTATGTTGTAGTACGTGCAGGCGTCGTCACCCGTCTCCTGGCTCTCCCAGGCATAGAAGGCGCCTCGGTAACCCCGCCCCTCCGTCTTCGCCTTCCGCCGGGCCCCGTCGAGGGTCTTGATACGATAGCGCATCAGCTCGATCGCCTTCTCCGGGTAGGTGTGGATGAAAAACGGAAACATGAACATCTCCGTATCCCAGAAGATCGCTCCTTTGTAGACCTGGCCCGATAGTGCGCGCGCCGGTATCGAGTTTGCGCTGCCCTTGACCGGCGCGACCATCAGCAACTGCAGGATGCTGTAGCGCAGCGCGAGTTGCGCGTCATCGTCGCCCTCGATCGTGACATCACACCGGTCCCATTTTTCCCGCCACCTGGCACTGTGACTGGCTAGGCAGCCGTCGTAGCCAAGCGACCTCGCCTGCTGGACGGTCTCGACGGCCGCCTCCACGACCGACCCTCGGACAGTGTCGTTATCCGTGAATACCGCGAAATACTTGTGGAAGGTGTAGGTCTTCCCCGCCACGGCACGGAGGTTGACAACGCGCAGATTCCTCTTGCCCCTCGATTCGTAGGTCACCTCGCCAAATCCTATGTCGGCGGCCTCGGCAACGACCACTCGCTTTGAAGACTCGTTCGTCAGGCCCTCCACCACCAGGACTGAGTCCCGCCTCGTCGCTGAAAGGTGGAGGAGGTGCGGGCCGTTCAGGTCCCAGATGTTGCCATCGATCCCGGTGCGGATCGTTACCTTGGCCGCCCTGTTGCAGGTGATGCTGAACCTAATGACGCCCAAGTTCGGCGTCTCGGCACTCAGGAACCGCGCGGACTTTACGGTTAGCGTCGTCCCCCTGGACGCGAATGCCGTCTCCCGTTGGAACAATGCGTTGGCAAACCGCAGCGTCTGCCTGTGCCGTGCAACCTTGTCGCCCGCGCCGGAAAGCTCCACGCCGCCGAGCAAAACGCTCGTGTAGCCGCCATTAGGTGCATTGACGGGCTCGCGCCAGGCCGAGCCGACACGGTCGAATATTCCAGCGAGCGTGATACCCACCAATTGCTCCGGACCGAATTCGTCAAGGGTACCGCGATAGCCCATGTAACCATTGGCAATCTGGTAGACGTTGCCGCGCCGCATGATGGTCTCCTTGCCATCGGCATGTTCGGCTGTGCTTATAGACCAAATGTCCTTCATAGTGTGTTACGCTGGGGCCCTTTCATCCTTGACCCGGAGCATGAGCCCGGCGGCGACGATCATTGATATCCCGCCCATCACAATCGCATCGATGGCATGCCCATGAAATACGGTGCGGACCATCAGTCCCAGCAGCGCGGCGGCGAGGATTTGCGGGATAACGATGAAGAAATTGAACATGCCCATGTAGACTCCCATCTTCCGGAACGGCACGACGCTGCTGAGGATCGCGTACGGCATGGTCAGCAGGCTTGCCCAGGCGATGCCCAGGGCGCACATGGAGACGACAAGCATGCCGTGATGCTTGAAGACATACATCGAACACAACCCGGCCCCGCCGATGATAAGGCAGACGATGTGGGTCGTCACCCGGCTGGTGCGCCTGGCCATCACGGGCAATAGGAAGGCCACGAGCGCCGCCACTCCGTTGTAGACCGACATCAGGACGCCCACCCAGTTGGCGCCCGCATTGTAGGCCTCACTCCTCGGATCGCTGCTCCCGAAATGGTAGCTCGTTACCGCGGAAGTTGAGTAGATGAAGAACGCGAAAAGGGCGAACCACGTGAACATCTGGGAAAGCGCCAGCTGTCTCATGGCCCGGGGCATGTTGTTGAGGTCGTGAACCAGCTCCACCAGCCCTCTCCTCCTCCCGTGAGCGCATCGCCATGCGGCCACCATCAGCACGACCCCATAGAAGCTGGCTCCGAAGGACAGGATGTAGAGAGCCTTGTCCCAGGCGAGCTGCCGGATGGCAAAGCTGACCGCCAGGCCTACCAATAAGAGGAGTGTGCCGACGCCATAGTATCTCTTTGAGTCCAGCGTGATTTCAGGCTCCTCTCCCCCCTTGGCATCGGTCGCTCGCGCATGGAAGGATTCCTGTTCCTCCGGCGAGTACTCCTTCACCGAGAAGATCGTCCACAGAACGGCAAGGAGATAGACCGCGCCCCCGAGGTAGAATGACCATTTCACGGATGCGGGAACCTGCCCCTCGGGTGCGGTGTTCGCGATGTGGAGCCAGTTCGTAAGCAGGAACGGCATGAGCGAGCCCACGACTGAGCTGGCGCCGATGAAGAACGTCTGGACCGCGAATCCCGTCGTCCGCTGCTCGTCGGGAAGCATGTCGCCCACAAACGCCCGCATGGGCTCCATCGTGACGTTGATGGAGGCATCCATGATCCAAAGCATGCCGGCGGCAAACCAAAGCCCGGGCGAGTTGGGCATCACGAGCAGCGCCAGCGACGCCAGGATCGCGCCGACAAGAAAGTACGGCTTCCTGCGACCCAGCCGGTTCCAAGTCTTGTCGCTCATGTAGCCGATGATCGGCTGCACGAGCAACCCGGACACGGGCCCGGCTATCCAGAGGATGGGAATCTCATCCACCTTCGCGCCGAGAGTCTCGAAGATCCGGCTGACGTTGGCGTTCTGCAGGGCAAAGCCAAACTGGATGCCGACGTATCCGAAGCTCATGTTCCAGAGCTGCCAAAAACTCAGTAGGGGTTTCTTGCGCATGGGGCTGTTTCTGTCGCCGGGTGAATTAGTCACTTGGCGCTAGTGCGCTTGTCCTGAACCAGCAGGTTGATCTGCTCAAGGCTCGTCTCGGAGAGATCTCGAACCACGATGTCGGCGCCGCCTTCACGGAGCTCGAGCTCATTGCCCTTCCTGGCGATCCCGACGACGAGGGCGAAGCCCCCTTTCGCACCCGCTTGGACACCGGAGACCGCATCCTCGATGACGACCGCCTGCGCGTTCGGCACACCGAGGTCGGCCGCCGCCGCGGCAAAAATGTCGGGCTCCGGCTTTCCCTCGAGCCCGCGCCTGGACGACTCCACTCCATCCACAACCGCCGCAAAGAGGCGCCGCATGCCGGTCCGTCTCAGGATCTCCTCAGAGTTGTAGCTCGAGGTGGCCAACCCGATCTTGATGCCGCGCCGGGCCATCTTTCGGGCCAACGCGATGGTCGAATCGAAAGTCCTTACCCCCTCGCTCTCGATGATTTGGTTGAAGATCACGTTCTTCCTGTTGCCTAGGCCGCAGATGGTTTCCCCTCCCGGCGGATCATTTGGCGTTCCGCGAGGGAGTTCGATCCCGCGGGACTTGAGGAATGCCTCGACTCCCTTGTAGCGGGGCCTGCCATCCACGAACGCGAGATAATCCCTTTCGCGGGTGAATTCGGTGAATGGCTCGCCGTGTGCCGCGACCCGAGACTTGAGGAAATCGTCGAACGTTTGCTTCCACGCGCCCGAATGTGCGGCGGTTGTATCGGTAACGACGCCGTCCATGTCGAATATCGCGGCCTGAAAGCACATTCTGGCGCCGCCGTTTACCATGCCCGCCCCGCGGGCCGCCATGGATGGGCTGCGGGCCGAGCCTGCCGATGTTCGCCCGTCGGCGGCCGGGGCGGAGTTGTCATTTGATGATTCCACTTAATTTGTCGCAGAGAGATTTGTTGACGCTGAATGGGTGCTCACTGGAGCGGCTCCGCCATGTGGTCGCCTCCGGACTTGAAGTATTGGTTTGATTTAGCGTCTCGCGATCACGGGACGACCGCCCGTCGACCCCGTTTAATGGAAGTCGCCAGCCATTAAAATCGGCTGGCGACTGCCACTTACCCCTGATTGTCCCTCCCTCAGGCCTACAAGATCAGAAACTGAATACGTTCTTGACCGTGAACCCCTGCGTCGGACCGATACGATAGAACGCAGGTTGTGCCACACCGTTTATCGGTGCCTGATAGCTTATCGGAATCAGATAATTCCCTCTGCCGACGTTTTCGACGTTGAGCTGAATGTTCCATCCGATCTTCTTGGTGAGCTTACGGTGATAACCAACCCAAAGGTCGTAGTAGGTCTGACTCGGCGCATATTCTGGAGCGGATAGGTTGGGGAGGTACGGAGGCGGAAGCGTGGGATCTCCACTCGGGGGATAGCCGATGACCTCACGGTCCGTATAACGTATGCCACCACCAATGTTAACCCCTTTGAGGAAGCCGTGATCGAAGTCATAGTTCGTCGTCAGATTGAAGCGCCACTTGGCGAGTTGCTCAACCGCAACACCTTGCTGTTGTTGGAGTTCGGCATAAGCGCCACCTACTGCAGGGAGGCCGTTGTATGCGATGTAGTAGGCTTGGGCGACGTCAGGAACGCTTGGAGCGATGTCCTGCCCCCAGAACCACTGCTGAGAGCCGCCGGGGCCCTTAACATAGGCCGCCGTCTCCGTCATGAATTTGGTCAAGGCCGCGTCACCGATTTGCGTGACGACCGCATTCGTTTCCGTAGCGTTAAGCGTAATGCGCCAATTCTTCGTGGGGTTGGCGTCGAGCTCAACTTCCCAGCCCTGGGACACTGAGTTTTCGGTAATCGCGAAGTTTTGTTCGCCTGGAGTGCCCTGCAACTGACTTCTCGGGACAAGGCCGCCCTGCACTTGAGACAAGCTACCCATACCCCAATTCTTAAAGAAGTTGGGGAAATCGGTGTTAAGCTGGGTCTCCCATGCCCGCGTGGCTGCGGTCGAGGCATTCTGTAGATCCTCCATCGCCTGAGTGTGGAAGCCAGCAGCGTCGAAGTAGTAGCCCGAGCCCGCGTTGCTATTACCAGGATTGCCAGGCGGTGTTCCATCCACCGCACCAGCCCCGGCTGCATCCGGGCCGATGCCCGGATTGGTGGCCAGGTGTGACGTGGGTCCTGCTTGGAGCGGGGTGGACTGGTCAGTGTGATAAAAAAAGACGTTGCCGTAGTACGCCGAGTTGCCAACGAAATTGGCCAGTTCGGCGGCGAAGGATGTACCGTCGGGGTTCGAACCGTTCGTGATTCCGGTAACGTAGCGATTGACCTTGAGGGCGAACATGCCGTTACGCGTCTCGAGCATGATGCCACGCTCGATGGTCTTGCCTGCCGGAGGCGCGACGGGATCCCCGTTAATGTTGACGCGGCTTGAGTCCGGCTCGAAGTTGCTCGATACGCTGTAGGACAGACTGACATCGACGGGAAGCTTGCTGGCAAACTGTTTCAGGCCAGGGAGTTCCCCAAGATGAGCTACAATGCTATAGGAGCGGGATTGAACTTCTACACGACCCTGTGTGCCGTTTGCAAAATTGACGTTATTGAAGTTGAGGCCTTGCGGGTCGTTCGCATCGCCAAGAGTGGCGGAATCAGCATAGCTCCTGTTGATATCCTTGCGCCAGCCATAGATACCCACAAGCGCGTCATCCAGCCATTTGCCTTCGTAGACCAACGCCTGAGAGGTGGTCACCGAGCGCGTAATACTATCGGAAGTCGCCAAAAGGTCGCGGTTGACGGAAGGGTCGGCTTCAGAATTGGTGACGGTCAGTGTCTGCTGGCCCGCCCAGCCGTTGTAGTACGCAGGGTTGGTTGGGCTCAATGCTGAGTTCGCCGGGTTCGGAGTGAAATCGAAGTAATTGATCGGTTGGCTACCGATCGTCGGGTTGCCGGTGACCC
>CAZHPC010000094.1:10234-12725 GCA_964534685.1 uncultured Opitutaceae bacterium | reverse complement strand
GTTGATTTCAATCGGTGCGCGATCGTGACCCTCGGCCTCAGCATTCGAACTCCCCTACACCGCGTAATAAGTCACGCGTACAACGACACTGCGGAAGCGCTAAATAGACTTTATCGCCTCGGCTATCGCCGGCCCGGCCTTGTCCTCGGCCAATACGAGGAGATCCGTAGCGCCCACGCCCATTCGGCGGCCTATCTAGGCTGGTGCGAGCATAGGCTAAGCCTAAACGAAACCCTCCCTATATTGCGCCTCGATCAGGTGGAGCCCCGTCCCCTCCTCTCTTGGCTCGAGCGCCACCGTCCCGACGCGATAGTCTTCGTCCATTTGCACAACGTCCTGAACGAATTAAGAGCGGTGCTTCGCAAAAACGGGGTGCGGGTTCCGAAGGACTTGGGAGTTTTGGTCATCAGCCCGGTCCTAGATAACACCGTCTTCTCCGGCCTTCAGGAAAACCAGGTCCTGATGGGCACGTGGGCAGTCGAGCTGCTCGCCTCCCGCATCGCCAACCGCGATTTTGGGGTCCCCGAGCACCCGCGAATTGAAATGATCGAAAGCCTCTGGGTCGATAACCGGTCGCTCCGCCAAAGTCCGTCAACAGTTGACTAATGGTGCTGTCGCCGTGACCGCAATTGGCATGGCATGATGCGCTGATTGAGAAACCCATCTCTCGGCATGATTAGGTTGGTGCGGTGTGACTACGGCGCATCGCCGAACGGCGCACCGCACTGATACACCATGGGGCGATAACCGAGATTTCCACGATTCACCGAGCATGATCAATCACACACGACCACGCACTGAAATTCACGAAAGCCGCGGCGCCATGGGCGCAGCAGCAGCCAGACGCTTTCATCAGCTGGTCTCGGAGATTCTCGCGTCCAAGCCGATCTGCCGTGTGATCTTTGGATGCGCCCCTTCACAGGACGAATTTTTCGCATCGCTCGTGGAGGAGGCCCGTGCCAAGCCTAAACTCTGGAAGCAAGTGGAAGTCTTCCATATGGATGAGTATGTGGGTCTGGCGGATAAGAGCGATCAAAGTTTTCGGTCCTACCTTCGCAAAAACTTCCTCGACCACGTGGAGACGGCGCGCGTCCATCTGATTCGGGGCGAGTCCCCGTCCCCAGCAGCCGAGGCTGACCGTTACGCCGGGCTGCTAGCGCAGGGCCCCATTGATGTGATCGCCATGGGTATTGGCGAAAACGGCCACGTCGCTTTCAACGATCCCCAAGTGGCCGATTTTTCCGACCCCATTTCAGTAAAGGTTGTGGAGATGGACGAAGTCTGCCGCCAGCAGCAGGTCAACGATGGTTGTTTTACCGATCTTCACCTGGTTCCGCGATCGGCGATCACGATAACGATCCCAGTCTTTGCAAGGGCTGGGAATCTCTGCGCCGTCGTGCCGGGCCCCAGGAAGGCCCGCGCCGTTCGAGATGCGCTGCTGGGGCCCACTGGACCTGCCTGCCCGGCCACTATTCTCCGCACACACCCACACTCCGAGTTGTTCCTAGACAGGGACGCCGCGGCTCTATTTAAGTCGAGCGCCGCCTCAGAGCGCGACGGGCGTCAACCAAGCCGTTGAATTTCCCATTAAGGGATCGCTGAAACCCTCTTTGCCGCTTTCAATGCGACCCGCGAAGCGTTGCCCGAAGCCCGGGTTCTCAGGGATTCGGACGATCAGGTCGTACCAGCCGAAGCTGCGCGCAAGCGGGATCGTGATCATGGTGCGGCAATCGATCCCACCCGAGGGCCCGAGAGTCACAGCGCGTGGCCTGTAACCATACGTAGGATCCTCAACGAGCACCGTGATTGGCCTTTCCGCATCCGCATTGACTATAAGAAGCTCTGCGTCGCCGGTGGTCGTGGTCCCAGACCTCGCGGCCCGAAGCGTCACCTTGAGCAACGGATCCACTGCGGTGCCACTAAAATCCCGGAAGAAGCCATTTGGGCCGTGGATGCGCAGGAGATATTTGCCGTTTTCGAAGTCGGCCAGCGCCCAACGGTCTTCTATCCGGTCGCCGGCGGCAACCGCGTAGGCCCATGTGCGGCCGGACTCAAAGGCTTCGCCGCCCCGGGCCGTCCGCACTTTCGCGGGGGAGTAGACATGGAACGGGGCCCCGGCCGAGCGGGCACCGAAGAGCCCATTGCCGGCGCTGAAGCGGATGACAAATGATTTGAGGTCATCGTTCAGCCATCCGTCGACGGAAAGTTCATATGGCAATGCACAGGATGGCCTGACCCCGGCCTCTTGCCGCGGTATGACCCGCACTAGGCCTCCTCGGTCTCCGTCTTTTTCAAAGACTTCGAGGTCCAGTTTCCTAAAATTGCTCGGGACGGGCCGGTATTGGGCCTGATTAATCTCGGCCAGGAAGGCGTCGCGCCGCAGCGGGACTGGCAATTTAATTTTCTCGCCGTGGAACGGGCGAAAGACCGAACTCAGGTCTCCGCAAATGGTGCGCCGCCAATTGCTGATGTTCGTCTCCCTGATTGGATG
>CAZHPC010000094.1:0-10134 GCA_964534685.1 uncultured Opitutaceae bacterium | reverse complement strand
GGCCCGTCATCATCTAGATTCCTTTTCAGGTTCTCGCTCACATACTCGCCCGCCGTGTCGATACCCGCGGAAACCTTTCCGGTGTCCGTGCGGTCCGACCTCGGAGGAACAAACGGGGGAACGTGATCGAAATAGCCGTCGTTCTCGTCGTAGCAGAGGATGAATATCGTCTTCTGCCATACCTTTGGATTCTGGGTAAGAATATCCAGCATCTCGGAAAGGTAGAGGGCGCCGTACCACGGGTTGCTCGGATGGTCGGAGAACCGCTCGGGAGGTATGATCCATGACACCGTCGGGAGATTGCCGGTGAGGACATCCTCTCGAAATTGGTGTAGGACGTCGCCCTTCGGAACCGGCATCTGTCGCTCAACAACACCGTCCTGGTACCGGAGCGTAGCCAGCTCTCGATAGTCGGAGCGTCCCCGGTTTGTCGTGAATGCCTTGAAGTGCAAGTTCTGCTTGTGGATCGGAAGCTTCGAGAAATTCTCTTCGCTCCACCGCTCGAGATCCCTACGGGTCTTCTCAAGCTGGCCGCGTGCGGCCAGCCGCCTGTTGTCTTGCTCCTCCGAAAAGGGCGGCGGCGAAGCATCGAGCTCGGCCAATTCCGCTGCGAGCCCCTTCTCGACCTCTGTCAGGTGCCGGCGATGGGACGCTGAGAAATACACACCGTATTGGGTGAAAAACTCCAAGGGATTATCGCCAAAGTTCGACAACCAGGCGTCGGCGTCTCCTTCAAGGCCCGAAGGCACCGCGAGCTCGTTCTGGTAGTTTCGCCAGGAAATGCCGTGCTCCTCCAGGCGCTCCGGAAATGTCATCCAGTTCACTTCCACTCCGAAATCCGTGTCCTCGTTCTGGACGTGGGCCCTGGAGGAGCTTGACGACGTGTCGGGACGGACAGTCCCAGTCCAGAGGTAGAGGCGGTTGGGGATGGTCGGCCCGATGACCGAGCAGAAGGCTTGGTCGCAAACTGTGAACGCGTCCGCGAGCCCGTAATGGAATGGAAGGTCTGCACGGCTGTAGTAGCCAAGTGCCAAGGGCACGCCCGTATAGGCCTTATCCTCAACTTTCTTGGCGATCAGCCACCGGTCATGCTTGCCGCCGTTACGAGCCTCACCCTGGTCCCGCCGGCCGTGGGGAAGCTCTCCCATCCACGTCGCTTTAGTGTTCTTCAGGTCCAGATGGAACGGCGCATAGGTGTCGCCAGCCCCGTCGGTCTGGAGCCACACCGGATTTCCGTTCGGCAGGCTGACGGTTCGTGGGTCGTTAAAGCCACGGACGCCCTGCAGCGTCCCGTAAACATGGTCGAACGACCTGTTCTCCTGCATGAGGATGACGACGTGCTCGGCATCGAAATAGGTTGTCCCAGGAGCCGGATCGATTGCGAACGCCTTCTGGATCGACGCGGCCAGTGTTCCGGCCATGCCGCCGCTGGCCGCCAAGAGGGCCGCCTTTTTGAGAAACTCGCGGCGTGAGTCCAAGGTCCTTGAGGAGATGTCGGCCATCGAATTGCTATTCCAGACTGAACGCGTTCAAGGGAGCATTCGCTGCCTCATCGCGCTGATTGAGGGCGGGCAAGCTCCAGCGAAGCTCGATGAACTTCAGTATCGAGACTGTCTCGTACTGAATGTGGTCCACGTATCTGCGTTTCGCATAGGGCGAGACGATGACCATGGGAACCCTTGTTCCCGGACCCCACGTGTCGATCGTCGGGGGCGGGACATGGTCCCACAGGCCGCCGTTCTCGTCCGGAATGACAAACACGACGACCCTGTCCCAGTAAGGACTCTTTCTAATCCGATGGATCATTTCGCTAACCCACTCCTGTTCGCTCAAGACACTAGACTGGCCAGGATGGCCGCTTGACTTGCCAAGCGGCTTGACGAACGAAACCTGCGGTAGTGTGCCGTTATCCAGGGCCGCGACAAAGTCCTTCTCATCCTTTAGAAACCTGGCAGATGCCAAGCTGTCGACTCCGGGCACGCCTACCGTCTGCGGGCCCGTCTCGACGGGTGCCTTGGCCAGGGCATAGCGCTTGAAGTAGGCAAAGGGCTGGTGGTGATACTGGAAGAGGCCGTCGGCCCGGCCTGCCTTGGCGTCGTCCCATCCGCCCGAAAACCATGCCCACGTGACGCCCCCGGCCGTAAGACGGTCGCCGATTGTGTCGAATTCCTGCATGGGGAGCCTGGATCCGACGTCCGAATCCGAGGGGCCGTGGCTCGGTTGCAGCGTGTTAACGGCCCAATAATCGTCGGGTCCAAGCGCAATGGCGGTGTTTGAATGCGTGAACGCCTCCAACTTCGGGTCGTTGGTTAGTGGCCAGTCGAGCAGCGTTTCATTGCTGGCCGTCGGGTACCCGTTGGGATCGAATACGGTCCGTTTCACCCTAGAACTGTCGGCGCTTGCCGAGAAGTGCTGCCATACCGGACTGCGAGCCGAAACCAGCCAAAAATGGTTGAGGAACGAGCCGCCGAAGGCCGAGTGGAACACGTTGTCACAAAGCACGAATTCCTTGGCTATGCGGGCCTCACCCAAATTCTGGACATCGTAGACTCCCATGACGAGCCCCGGATTGTCGCTCCAGGCGACGAATTTGCTCATGGGGGAGCCGCCCGCGTTCTTCGGATCCTTAACCCGGTTGATCTGGTACTGCTCCGTGTAGAAGCGGTGCGCCATGTCCCCGCTTACGGCGTCCAATCCGGCAAAGCGGTCCGCATCGAAGTACCCGTTGGCCAACGAGCGTTCGTTGGGAGGCGCAGCCACTAGTTCTGATATGCCTTGGCCGAACCGGTCCTTCACCGCCGCCGGCGGGAACCGCGGATCGGGAATCGTCGTGTCGCTCAGGAACGGCTGCGGCAGGCAGGCCAAAGGTCTTCCCAAGTTGTCGGTCTGGTGAACCTGATTGGCCTTTGCCTGCGCCAATCCATTGGCCCCCGGGAAGCTTCCGTAAACGCTGTCGAAACTCCGATTCTCGGTAAAGAGGACAACGACATACTGGATCTTTTGGGCAAGGACAGCAGGAAATGAGTCGGCCTTTTGCGCCCGGAGCGGGCATAAGAGGAGCGATCCGGCGGCGGATACCCGGGCGAGCCGGCGCTCCATCGATTTTCCCCGCCACGTAGGCAAACGCAGTTTCCAGCTGCCGGGAACCATGGCGGTAGTGGATGCGGCTACCATGCCCTAGGACAACGGTCGCGCGATCGTTTGGCCACGAAGATAATCATGGAAAGTTTCCGGGCTGTTAACTCCGCCACCGGTGCCGCTTAGGTTGACCCCCCCGTAGGGTAGGCCGTACGCAAACACGTTGTGCGCGTTAATCCAGCTGCTGCCGGCTACCATACGCTCGGCCACACGGTTCGCCCGGATAAGGTCGCTGCTCCACACACTATTGGCCAGGCCGTAGGTCAGTTGGTTCACCTGGCCGACGACGGTATCCTCGTCGTGGAAGCGCAACAGGTAGGCGCTCGGGCCGAAGATCTCCTCTCGGCAGCAGATGTTTGAATCCGGTCCCTCGAGGAGGGACGGCTGGACATAGAATCCGTTCCTAGCGCCCTCGGGCGAGGCGCGGCCGCCCGCCACCAGCATCTTCGCCCCTTCGGTTTGCCCGCGCGCGATATAGTCGAGCACCCGCTCTCGCTGCCTCTCGTTGACCAAGGGCCCCATCTGGGTGTCCCTGTCCATTCCGGGGCCAATCTTCGTTTCGCGCAGAATCTGCGATGCCTTGGTCACGAACGCGTCGTAGATCTTGTCGTGAATCATCCAGCGGGTGGCCGTGCAACAGACCTGCCCGGTGTTCGCGGTGATCGCCGCAGTCAGCTTGGCCGCCACGTCATCCACGTCGACGTCGTCGAAGACAACCGCCGCCCCCTTGCCGCCCAGTTCGAGCTTGCATGGAACCAGGTTGCGCCCGCAGACCTCGCCGATCTTTTTCCCGACGGCGGGCGAACCGGTGAAGGACATGCGCTTGATACCGGGATGCGCGGAAATGGCAGCCCCGGCCGTAGGGCCGTCGCCCACCACGACGTTGACGACTCCCGGAGGAAGGCCGGCCTCGGCGGCAATCTTTGCAAAGAACAGCGTGCTCAACGGGGTCACTTCCGAAGGCTTCACCACAACCGTGTTGCCGGCCGCGAGCGCCGGGCAGATCCCCCACATCAGGAGGATGAAAGGGAAGTTCCAGGGAAACACGAAACCGCAGGTGCCGTAGGGCACATAGTATCTGCGGGCCTCAATTGCCTTGATGGCCAAAGGCACGTTCCTGTCGGCATGGACCGAGTAATCGGCATAGTAGCGCAACCCCTGGATGCCAAACGGAATGTCATAAGACTCAGCCGCCGTAATTGCTTTGCCCACATTCAGAGACTCGAGCTGCACTAGGTCCGCCTTGTGCTTCTCGAGCGCATCAGCCACCCGTTGCAGGATGACTGCTCTATCGCTCGACCGCAGGCCAGACCACACTGGGAATGCCTTTTGTGCCATGGCGACGGCGAGGGCTATCTCCGGGGCTCCGCCCATTGCAACCGTGGCCAGTCTCGTGCCGTCGGACGGGTTCAAAATCTCGGCGGTGGCGCCATCGGCGCTGGCAATGTTCCTTCCTCCGATATGGTGCAGAAGCGGGGACGCGAGAAACTGAGATATATTCGGTGTCAGTGGGGTGATCATGGGTGTGGAGGCACGGCGCGAAACAAACCCAGAATTCCGCTCTCTGCGACGGCGCCAAGGGTCAACTGTTGACGACCTAGCACCTAGCAGGCGCCGTCTATACCCCGCGACCAAATAGCTGCCAGTGGCACGATCGGTGCCTATGGCGCCCGCCGTTCCGGTGAAGTGAACAGTTGACCAAAATAGCTGTTGGAGAAAAAAGACGGCTGATCTCTATAGGTCCGCGATTTTCCGCAGTCTTTCCGTCAGGTAAACCGGCCCGGCGGCAAGTCGAATACTCCTCAAGTATCGGGATGCAAATCACCAACCAAAAACGATTCGGCATGGGCCTCGAATGAAAAAGAGCCAGACAATGTCTTCCTCATCGCATCCCGCCCACCCTCTCGATCCCCTCTCGCCCGAAGAGATCCGTTCCGCTGTGATTTTGGTCAAGCAGAGCGGGAAAATCAGTGACAAGGTGCGCTTCATCGTGGTCACCCTACAAGAACCACCCAAGAAAGAGGTCCTCGGCTTCAAACAGGGCGCAATCTGGGACAGGGAGGCCTCCTTGGTACTCCTCGACAACGCAAACGGCGCGACTTATGAGGCAGTCGTCTCGCTCACCAGGAATCAGCTCTCACAGTGGAGGCACGTGCCGGGCGTCCAGCCATCGATCACCCTCGACGAATTCTTCGAATGTGAGGAGGCCCTTAAGAAGGATCCGGGCTATCAGGCGGCCCTGCGCAAGCGCGGGGTAACGAATTTTGAGTTGATCATGGTCGATCCCTGGTCGGCGGGCCACTATGGATTGCCCGATGACGGTAGCGGGATGCGCCTCACCCGCGCTCTGACCTGGGTCCGGTCGGAGCCAGGCGACAATGGCTACTCTAGGCCCATTGAGTCACTGACAGCGATCGTGGACCTGAACCGGATGTCGGTGGTGCGGATCGAGGACGGAGAGGTGATTCCTCTCCCTCCTGAATCCGGCAACTATTCCCAGAAGTACATCAAGAACTATCGCAAGGACGTTAAGCCTATAGCGATCGTGCAGGCGGATGGTCCGAGCTTCGAGGTGGAGGGAAGCGAGATACGATGGCAGAAGTGGAACCTTCGTATCGGGTTCACCCCTCGCGAGGGTCTCGTCCTTTACCAAGTCAGCTATAATGACGCCGGCCGCATCCGTCCCGTGCTATACCGCGCATCTATGTGCGACATGGTGGTTCCGTATGGCGACCCGCATCCCAATCATTTCCGCAAAAATGCCTTCGACTGTGGCGAGTTCGGAATTGGCCTGTTCGCCAACTCACTGGCGCTCGGCTGTGACTGCCTCGGCGAGATCCGCTATTTCGACGCGCATATGGCGACTAGCCGAGGCGAAGTGTACACCATCAAGAATGCGATCTGCCTCCATGAAGAGGACTACGGAATACTTTGGAAGCACATGGATTGGCGAACTAACGAGACAGAGGTGCGCCGCAACCGGCGCCTGGTGGTCTCCTTCATAGCCACCGTCGGAAATTACGAGTATGGCTTCTACTGGTACTTCCAGCAGGACGGCCTGATCCAGTTCGAGGTGAAGCTGACGGGAATCATGCACACTGGCGCCCTGCGGCCGGGTGAGAGGCGGCCCTACGGCCGCCTGGTGGCACCACAGCTTTACGCCCCGAACCACCAGCATATGTTCAACGTACGGCTCGACATGATGGTGGATGGGGAGACAAATTCTATCTACGAGTCGCACAACGAGAGCGAGCCGCCGAGCTCGGAAAACCCTCACGGGAACGCATGCCGCTCGAAGGCGACGCTGCTAAGGACCGAGAGCGAGGCGCAGCAGCTCATCGACCCGCTGGCCGCGCGGAGCTGGAAAATAGTTAGCCCGTCGCACCAGAATCGGCTGGGCGAACCCACGGCCTATCGACTGATCCCCGGCGACAACGTCCGCTGCTTCCTCCATAAAAGCTCCGCCGTGATGAGGCGAGCGGCGTTCATGGGGAAACACCTCTGGGTGACCCCCTATGATCCGGCCGAAAGATATGCGACAGGCGACTATCCGAACCAGCATCCGGGCGGTGCGGACCTGGCCGCCTATGCAGCGCGCGACCGCTCCATTGAGAACACGAATCTTGTCGTGTGGTACACAATGGGCGCAAACCACATACCCCGTCCCGAGGACTGGCCCGTCATGCCGGTCGTACACATCGGTTTCATGCTGAAGCCGGACGGGTTTTTCGAGCGCAATCCGGCTCTCGACGTGCCACCCTCTCCCTCTCTGCACGGCTGCCATGGGTCAAAGAGCTAAGACTTTCGCCCCTTCCGTGGCTCTGGCCGTGCAGGGCCCATTCATCGCCTTTCTTTCGTGTCAGTCCCCGACTGGCTACGTCGTCTTGTCGGTCGCCTCGGGGATGCTCGCCCTTGGGCTTGGCGCATTCCTGAGCGGGCCATGGGGTCGAGCCGACGTTCGAAAGCAAACTTTCATGGCATCGATGGGAACGCTCGCCATGCTGGTTGGCTGGTTTGCCGACGCCGGATTCGGACCGCTCGTGGGCAACCGTGTTTGCCTTTGCGGCTGCAGCGACTCCCTGACCGGCCTCGGTCTGGTCAGCCGTTTTCATTGGATGCAGGGCTGCATGCTGGCGGCCTGCTCCGTTGTGACCTTTATGGCGGCTCGGGAACAGCCAGCGCCGTTTAGCCTCGGCTGGATTGCCCTGCAGGTCGTCACCTCATCTATCTTGATGCTCGCCGGGATGGCGGTCGCCGGTTGGGCGATGGGGACCCTCAGTTTCCAAAACCCAACTTCTGCCTTATTCGCTTCTTATCTCGCCATGTCCGCCGGGATGGTCATCGGTGCCTCATTCGCAGGCCGCCTACAGCCGAGGACGCGTCACACATTTAATTCAAAAGAGGCCGCCTCCCAAGATCGGTGGGCGCAAACGCCCGCCCCTGATTAAGGGTTATCTATGAACGTTGAACCGGAAACCTCTCCGCACGGTCTGGGCCTAAGAAAGACCCTCACGACGTGGCATTTATGGGGCATTGCGGTCGGGCTCGTGATCTCCGGAGAATATTTTGGCTGGAGTTATGGGTGGGGCCACTCGGGCACGTTCGGCTTTGCCATAGTCACCCTGTTGGTGGCGCTCATGTACACTACCTTTATCTTCAGTTTCACGGAACTGACCACCTCAATCCCTAATGCAGGCGGGCCTTTCTCTTACACCCGGCGGGCATTCGGGCCGACCGGCGGGTACCTTGCAGGAATCGCAACCCTGGTTGAGTTCGTGTTTGCGCCACCGGCGGTGGCCCTCGCAATCGGAGCCTATTTCAAGGTCCAGTTTCCTTCGGTGGATGCCAAGAACATTGCGATGGTAGCGTTTCTGGTCTTCACGGCCCTGAACATCTTCGGCGTCAAGGCGGCTGCAAATTTCGAGCTCTTCGTCACGGTCCTTGCGATCGTCGAGCTCCTGGTCTTCATGGCCGTCGTGTCCCCAGGATTCTCATTTGCGCATTTCGCAAAAGGGGGCTGGTCAAGTCCCGGGATGGCGGCCAACCATTTCAGCGCGGGGGCGATGCCGGGCATGTTCGCAGCGATACCCTCAGCCATTTGGTTCTTCCTGGGAATCGAGGGCGTAGCCATGGCTGCCGAAGAGGCCAAAAACCCGAAGCGATCCATTCCGATCGCCTACGTCGGTGGGATCCTCACCCTGGTGTTGCTCGCCTTCGGCGTCATGGTTTTCGCTGGCGGTGCCGGCGACTGGGAAAAGCTCTCCAACATCAACGATCCATTGCCGCAGGCGATGAAGTTCATCGTGGGGGACAATAGCGGGTGGCTGCACATGCTAGTCTGGCTTGGGTTGTTCGGCCTTATCGCCTCATTCCATGGAACCATCATCGGATATTCGCGGCAGATTTACGCCCTAGGTAGAGAAAACTACATACCAATATGGCTGGCCGGCATCCACCCGCGCTTCCGAACCCCCCACCGGGCCATCCTAGTCGGCGGAGCCATCGGAATCGCCGCTATTTACAGCGACGACCTGAAGATACTGCAGATCGGCGGCCATTCGCTGACTGAGAACGTCATGACGCTCTCAGTCTTCGGCGCGCTCCTGTCGTACTTGGTCAGCCTTCTTGCGCTGTTCAGACTCCGGCGCGACGAACCTGACATGCCGCGAACCTACAGGGCTCCGTTCTATCCCTATTCCCCGCTGTTCGCGCTCGCGGGCGTGCTCGTCTCCCTCTTCAGCATGATCTATTATAACCTTGATATAGCCGGACTTTTTTCGGGCATCCTCTTGCTGGGCTATATTTACTTCCAAATGACTCACGGCAACCGCACGACTCCTGGATCGGATTCGACCAAATTGGAGCCGGCGCTTGAGGCCGATGCAGGGGCCCTTTAGAGGTCGCTGCTGTGACGCCCGTTACCCCATCGAATATCCTTGGCTCAAAGCATCCAGTTGGTTCCCTCAGGAATCTAGACTCTCCGGCGAGGAGCTGCAGTTATGCGACGTGCAGACTAGATTGATATAGGCGGAGTTCCGGTGCGCCCCATGCACCATTAATACGCGCAACGGTGCGTGGCCCGAGTGTCACTTTACTCCAAGGGAGGGACACTCGCATCTGCCGGTCTTCTTGCCGGGCGGCGTCGCTATTTCGCCAGAACCTATTATCCGCGGGCGACCCGCCCGCCGCGGCCGGGGGGCGCCATGATGGCCCGCAGGCTCTTTGCAGGGCCATGCCAGTTTGCCGCGACCTCAACATGTCCAGGGCCTTGGTGAGCCCTGCGGGGCACCTGCTGTCGCAAGGCAAGCCCACTAAGCGGAGACGGATCGATCGCCGAGCTCGTCGCCACGCCGTCCTGCCGACCGAATCCTCGTCGAGGACGTCCGCCTGCCGTCAGCGGCGTCCGCGGAGCCCGAACTGGGCGGGTCGGGACTCCTCCAAGTCGGCCGGAACCGTCGAGAGGAGGGCCCGATGCGGGACCATCGGGACGGCGGCGCCCCTGATGGCGCCAGGTTTCGCGCTGGGCACCCCCCTCCCCCATGGGGACCCTCCGCCTCCCCTATTCACGCCGCGTTCCCGATGGCCTGAAGCAAGGATAGCGGCGGCCCGCTCTCCTCTGAAAATCACGCGCCAAGGGGTTCATAGCGGGCCTTCCGGAGCGCCTCGAGGAGGCCCTTGTCCCGAACGGAGTCATAGCTCACCGCCGCCGTGCCTGCCTTCTTGCAGACCTTGATCCGCTCGATCTTGGACGCCTCCTCGTTGGCCGAGTTGTTGGGATCCACCTCGAGGATGATCCAGCGAGCCCTGTTCGCGGCAATATCCCAGACGTGGACGAGGAAGTCGACCCGCATGGCCCTCTTCCCGGCCTTCATTCTCTGCACGGGGCCCTTCCAGAAGGGAATTCCCAGGGTGATGACATCGCGGAGCAACTGAGATCTTCGAGGTATTTTGACGTCACTGTTGCCAGCCTTGTTGCCAAAGCAGAAGGCCGATGGC
>CAZHPC010000093.1:0-12839 GCA_964534685.1 uncultured Opitutaceae bacterium | reverse complement strand
CCCCCATCTTCTTGTACGCGGGCTGGCCGATGTAGGGCGTCGTCTGCGCGACGCCGCCGCACAGGCCCGCGGCGAGCGTCGATAAGGCCTCGGTCAGCAAGATGTCGCGCGTGCGGTAGTCGTCGCCGGCCGCGCGAGCGCTCTCGGTCACGTTGATCCCCCCGATCACCATCAGGAGCCCGAACGGAAGGATCAGAGGAAGGTAGGGCACGGTTGCGCCCATGCCGGCGAGGAAGCCGAGGGAAGGGAAGGGAAGGGCGAACCGTAGGGTCAGGGCCCCCGGCGCCCTAAAGCCCGGGCCGGCGAGGCCGAGGGGGCCGAGGGTGTAATAGAGCGCAAGGCCCGCGAGGACCGCGGCCAGGACCCCCGGAATCCTCCCGGGGATGCGGCCTTTCGCGACGACGGCGTAGAGGATGACGCCCAAGCTCACGAAGCCCACGATCGGCACCTGCATCACCTCCACCATGGGCAGGAACCCGATCAGCATGAGCGCAATGGCGGCGATCGAACCCAGGAGGCCCGCCCTCGGAATGACCCGGCCCACCCAGGCCCCCGCGAACGAGAGCACAAACTTGAGGAGGCCCATCACGATCATCGCGGCCATGCCGAGGTGCCACGTGGCGAGTGCGGCCGCGTGCTCGTCAAGCCCGCCCTGCCTGAACTTTGCAAAGGCGGGCCCGAGGACAAGGAGCGCGAGCCCGATCGTCGTCGGCGTGTCGATGCCGAGCGGCATGGCCGTCACGTCGTCCCTGCCGGCACGCCGCCCAAGCCGCACCGCCATCGCCGTGTAGATGAGGTCGCCTACGAGGACGCCGAGGGCCGTCCCGGGAAACATCCGCGTGTAGACGATGTCCGCCGGGAACCCGAAGCCCGCCACGAGCACGGCCGCAAGGAACGCCATCACTGCCAGGTTGTCGACCACGAGACCGAAGAAGCCGTTCACGTCGCCCGCGACGAACCAGCGGCGTTTGGCGGTGGCGCTGTTCACAGGCCCCGAAGAAACCCGATTCCGACGACAATGCAAAGTCAGAGTGCGGGAGCCGGGAGCTTTCTGCTTCCTGGACGGGCCGGCCCGGATGTAATGTGCGCCGCAATGAAGGGCCCAACCGCATCCGGTCTCGCGGGCACAGCGCGCATCCTCCTGGCCGCGGCCCTGTGCGCGCTGCCGGGGCTCCGCGCCGGCGAGCCCGTCCGGATCGGCTTCTTCATGTCGATCACGGGCCGTGACGCCTCGTTCGGCGAAGCCTCGCTCCACGGGGCGCGGCTTGCGGTCGACGGTTTGAACGCGGCGGGGGGCCTGCTCGGGCGCCCTGTGGAGCTTGTGGTCGAGGACGACCGCTCGCTGGCGGGCGAATCGGCGACGGCCGTCAAGAAGCTGATCTCCCGCGACCGCGTCGTGGCCCTCGTGGGCGAATGCTCGTCGGCCCGGACGCTCGAGGCGGCCTCGGTCGCCCAGGCGGCCGGCGTCCCGCTTGTCACGCCGGCCGCCACGAGCCCCAGGGTCACCCAGGTCGGCGACGAGATATTCCGGGTGTGCTTCATCGACCAGTTTCAGGGACGGGTCATCGCCACGTTCGCCCGCCGGCGCCTCGGCCTGCGCCGCGCGGCCCTGCTCGTGGACTCGAGCGCACCCTATTCGGTCGGGCTCGCGGACTATTTCTCCAGGACGTTCACGGCGCTCGGCGGCGAGATCGTCGCGACCCAGAACTACATCGGAAACGAGGCGGACTTCCGCGCCCAGCTGACGGCGATCCGGGCCGAGCGGCCCGACGCGCTGTTCCTGCCGGGCTACTATGTCGCGGCGGGCCTCGTGGCGCGGCAGGCGCGAGAGCTAGGGATGAACGCCACGCTCCTCGGTGGGGACGGCTTCGAGGCCCCGCAGCTTCTCGCGATCGGCGGCGATGCGCTCGAGGGGACCTATTACGCCACGCACTTCGCCGTCGAGAACACCGGCCACGCCTCACGGGGCTTTGTGGAGGCGTTCCGAAAGAGGTACGGCGCGGCGCCGAACGGCCTGGCGGCACTCACGTACGACGCCGTCAGGCTCGTGGCCGACGCGATCGCCCGCGCCGGGACGACCGACAGGGCCGCCGTCCGCAGGGCGCTCGCCGGCACGCGGGGCTTTGAGGGCGTGACCGGACTGACGACGATCAACCAGCAGCGTGACGCCGACAAGGATGCGGCCATCATCACCATAAGGAACGGAAGGCCGACCTTCGTGGAGGCGATCCGGCCCTAGTGGGCCGTCGGGCGCCGGCGGCGGCTCATCTTCCCTTTGCGGCGATGGCTGAGCGGTACATCCATTCCGCGTCCGTCATCACGTCCCAATAGACGTTGTAGCGGTCGTAGCTGATCTCCCAGAACGGGCGAAGCGTCACGTCCGTCGGCCGGCCGAGGCCATTCGTGCGAAACTCGAGGGTCGGGCTTGCCGTGCGGGCCACTGAAGCCTCGATGGGCGCGTCTCCGTGGACCAGTATGGGAACCGCGACCGGAGTCTGCTTCAGGTTGGCGGTCTGGTCGCCCGAGTAGGGGACGGTCGGCAGCTGCGGTGGCGGACCCAGGTCGGCCGCGAGGACAACGGGGCCGTAGAGGAACGCGATCTTCGCCGGGTCATCGGGCATGGCCTCGGTGCGCACCGCCATGGGGATGGACGCCTCGAGGCGGTCGCCCTTCCTCCACGCGTGCGCGATCACGGCGTAGCTTCCCGGCCCGCCGGCGACCCTGATGGGCTTTCCGTTGAGCTCGAAGGCCACGGGGCCGGTCGCCCAGCCGGGGCAGCGCACCTTGAGCGTAAACGTCGCCGAGGGTTCTGACGCGACCGTCAGCGCCGTGCGGCCGCTCTGCGGGTAGTTGGTCCGCTGCTCGAGCACGAGGCCCTTGTCCTTCCACTCGAGCACAGAGGGGATGAAAAGATTCACGTAGAGGTCGTCGCCGCCGTGAAAATAGATCGCCTCGCCGTACTTCGTGTGGTTCTCCATTCCGGTGCCGACGCAGCACCAGAACGAGTTGAAGGGCGTGCTGTACGTCTTGAAGAGCCCGGGCTTGAGCGACATGAAGTACGTGAACATGCCCAGCCGGGGTTCCTGGGACGCCAGGATGTGGTTGTAGAGGGCCCGCTCGTAGTAGTCGGCGACCTGCGCCCGCGGATCCCAGCCGAAGACGTGCTCCGTGAGCTTGAGCATGTTGTACGTGTTGCAGGTCTCCGCCGTGTCGGCGCCGAGGTGCTTCGACATCGACTGCTCGGGCGTGAAGTGCTCGTCCTCACTGTCGCCCCCGATCACATAGGAGTAATGGTGCACCACAAGGTCCCAGAAATACACGGCGATCTCGCGGGCCTGCCGGTCGCCGGTCACCTCGTAGGTGCGGGCCTCCCCGATGATCTTCGGAATCTGGGTGTTGGCGTGCTTGCCGACGAGCTCGTCGCGGCGGGCAAGCAGGGGATCAAGCACGGCCTTGTGGTGGAAGCGCCGGGACGTCTCGAGGTAGCGCGGGTTGCCCGTGAGGGCGTAGATTTCGACCAGCACGTCCACCATGCCGCCCTGCTCGACCTGCAGCATGGACTGGAGCTGCTCCGGCGTGAGGCCCGAGGTGACCGAGTCCGTCCAGTCCGCCAGCCGCAGGGCTACTTCCCTCGCCTGGGCGTTGCCGCCGAGGACCCAAGCGTCCTTGAGCCCGTTGAGCACCTTGTGTTCGGTGTACCAGGGCACCCAGGCGCCCCCCTTGAAGGTCGCCGAGTCCCTGGGCTCGACGATGCCGCGCTTGAAGTTGCGCAGGGTCTGGAGCTCGAGCGGGGGCAGCGCCCCGATGTAGCCGTCGCCGTAAGCCGCCTGGCAGACGGCCATCTCCGAGATGATGTAGTCGATGCGCTTGCGAAAGCGCTCGTCCCCGGTGGCGGCGAACTGCTGCGAAAGCGCGGTCAGGTAGTGCCCGAGGGTGTGGCCTGCGATCCCGAAGTACTCCCATCCGCCGTAGGCCTCCGCCTTCGGCTCAAGCCCGGCGTACTTGCGCGTGTTGTGGAGCAGCCGGTCGGGCTCGATCGAGAGAAGGTAGTTCGCGTTGCGCTCCATCGCCCACATGAACGGGCCGTCGAGGAGGCGCACGTCACCCAGCGCAAAGGGTCGCGCGACAGGCGCGACCGGCTCGGCCCTCGCTGGAAAGGCCAGGGCCAGGGACGAGAGCAGCAGGGCTAGGCGCGTTCCCATCGGCGGATTCCGGAACAATGGCGCGAGCGGCCCCCACGGCCAGCACTTCTTGGCGGGAAGCCGCGGTCGGGCGAGCCGGGGTGCCGTGCTATTCGACGCCCTCGACCGCGTACACGTCCACGGGCTCGTCGCGCCCCCTGACCGGGGCCGCCCCCAGGGGGCGCACCCTATAGCGCCCGCGAGCCGCGGCAAGTGTCGCGGCGCTCACCAGGATGTCGGCGCGGAACTGGGACATGCGCGTCAGGTCCTGCAGGCGCGCCGCGACGTTAACGCCGTCCCCGACAACCGAGTAGTTGAGCCTGCGCGAGGACCCGATGTTGCCCGCGATGATCTTCGCCGTGTTGATGCCGATCCCGAAGGCGAGCCTGGCGCGCCCCTCCGTGACGAGCTCGGCATTCAGCCGGGCCAGCGCGGACTGCATCTCGAGAGCAGCGAGGATGGCGCTGTCGGCATGGCTCGGGAGGACGACCGGGGCGCCGAAGAGCGCCATAATCGCGTCGCCGATGTATTTGTCCACGACGCCGTGATAGATCTCGACGATCCCGCTCATCCGGTCGAAGAAGCGGTTGAGGAGCGCGAGCACGTCGCGCGGCGGAAGCGACTCGCTCAGGCGCGTGAAGCTCCTCAGGTCAACGAAGAGGACGGTGACCTCCCGCTCCTCTCCGCCGAGCGCGCCGCCGTCGCGCATGAGCTGGGCGGCGACCTCGGGGGAGACATTCTTGTCGAGGAGGTCGCGCACCCTGTCCCTCTCGGCCAGGCCCTCGCTCATCTGGTTGAACGATGCCGCGAGCTGGCCGATCTCGTCGGCACGGTCGAGCTTGAGGCGCGTCGCATAGTCGCCCCGGCCGATGAGCTTCGTGTGTTCGGCCAGCGCGCGCAGCGGCCTGCTCAGGTTGCTGGCGAACATGGGGGCGATGAGCGCGGCGACCCCCAGGGAGGCGAGGAGGAGGATGAGGAGAAACCGCTCAAGGAGGAGGGAGGGCGCGAGCTCTGCCTCGAGCGAGCGTTGCAGCGCGATGGCGGCGCGGCCCGGAGTGATCAGTGGGCGCAGCGGGCGATAGGCTGTGACGAACGACTCGCCGGCGAGGGCGACGTTTCGCATCTCAGCCCCGATGGCCGCCGGCGCGACCGCCCGCAGGCTGGACTCCGGCAGGGTCGACTCAACGGGGAGCAGGTCGCCCGAGGCGCCGAAATAGAACGTGACCTCAAGGCGGGTGTCCTCCTTGAGCCCGGTCGCAAAGTCGTGGTCAATGGGAAGGGCAAGGCCGATCCAGGCGACAATCTCCGGCTTCGGAGCGTAGATCGGGACCACGAGCAGGGCATACAGCTTTCCCATCGGGCCGTCGGGCGGCAGGCGTGCGAAGCCCTTGGCCTTGGAGTCATCGGCTGCCTCCGCCACCTTCACAAGCTCCTGGAACGGCCTGAGCGCGGCGAGGGGCAGGGGCCCGCCCGTGTCCCCGATCCTTGAACCTTCGGGGGATAGCAGCGCCATGAAGGGGACGCCCATCCGGACGCTGTAGGATTCCAGGGCCGACCGAACCGTTGCAGGATCGGGCTCTTCCTTGAGGAAGAGCTGCCTGATCGAATAGTCGTCCGACATGAGCGCGGCCCTGCCGGAGAGCTCGTCCAGCCTCGCGTCGACCCGCTTTGTGAAGAGGAGCGCGCCCTTGTCCAGGTTCTCATAGATGCGCTCGACCGCATTCTTGCGGTTTGCAATCCTCACAAGGACGTAGTTGGCGCACTGGGCTAGCGCGACGATCCCCGCGATCAGGAGCAGGAGCCGGCTGCCAAAACGCCGGAACTGCGGCAGTCTGAATCGGGTGTGTCCCAAGGGCGCGTCCCTACTTGTATCCGACCCCGCCGGTGTCGGGCGCGCGGCGGATGCGGCGGTCCGGACGCAGGGTGACCGAGACGACCTGGGTTGTGTCGCCGGCCTCGACGACCGTCAGCTCAAGGCCGACCTTCCCGGCCAGCCGGGGATGCCAGACCTCGAGCCGGTAGCGCCCGGGCGGCAGGTTGGAGATGTCCGCGATCCCGTCCGCTCCGGTCTTCGCGAAATAGGGCGTGTCGAGGACGAAGACGTAGGCGACCATCCAGTCGTGGATGTTGCACCCGAGGGTCACGGGGCCCGGGCGGTCAAACACGATGGTCGCCGTCGACTCCCCGATGTAGAGCGGGATCTCGAACTTCTTCGCGGGCGAGACCGAGTAGACGTGGTGCTGGACGTTGTCCCTGTTGGGGAACACGACCCGTGTGCCGACGACGATCGGTGTCACATACGGGTCGAATTCCTGGTCCCGCTGGGTGATGGCGACGGGCTCCGAGGGCGGGTGGACGGGCGTGGAAGCGTCGAGCGAGTGCACGTAGGCCACGGCGTCCGCCACCGGCATCCCTGCGGCATCCTTGGTTACGACCCGCACGGTTCCGGCCGCATGTGCCCCCAGGGCCGTGGTGGCGGCTAGGAAGATGGCGGCGGCTCGGTGCATGGCGCGCATCAGAAATGGTGCTCCAGGCTCACGCTGACGACGTCTTCATAGTAGCGATCGTATCCCTCCGAGTCGAAGCGCATGAACTGGAGGGCCAGGGAGGTGTGGCGCCCGAGGGCCGGGGATATCCCCGCGCCGCAGGACCACGTCCTGACACTCTCCCGGTACGCCACGAACGGGTCGCCGAACGTCCTCACGAAGTGCCAGGCCCCGGGCAGGTATTGCGTGTCCGGGTCGACCGCAACCCAGCCGTAGGGGGATTTCATGGCCGTATAGTCGGAAACGGTGTCGCCGCTGCGCCACCCGCCGATGATCTTGAGGCGCCAGGTCTCGTCCACATCCCAATTGACGGTCGCCTTAAGGCTCGCGAAGTTGCCCGAGAAGACGATGTCCCTCGCGTCGTAGCTCCCGGTGCGCGCGCCAAGGACGAGCTGTAGGTCGTCACGGATGCGCTGCGTTAGGCCTAGCTCAAGATCCGCCTCCACATTGCTGCGCTCCGGATCGACGAATCCCGCGCCGCGCACGTCAATCTCCGCGTACAGGACCGGCGCAAACGGGCCAAGGCCGAGCTTTCGCCGCACGTCCACGCTCGGTCCCGCGCTCAGGCTGTTCAGTCCGCCGTACGGCGGGCACACGTCGACGTCCGCCGCCACGCCCGCCGTAAGAATCGTCGAGAAGTCGATCGAGCGAACCCAGTTCACGCTCGCCCCGGACTCCAGCTCGAAAGCGCTCCGGATTCCGTCGCCCGAAGGCGCGTTTGTCACATTGTCCTGCCACGTGACCGCTTCGGATATGGACACATAGGGACCGTCCGCCATCGCCCTTGGCGATGCAAGCGCCAGCACTGTCAGAATGACCGGGAACGACCCTGTGGACCGCATGGACTGTCGGTATTAATGTTCGGCCTCTCGGATGGCTGAAAGGCGCGCCGGAGACAAGCCAGACCGGCCGCTCGCGGCGCATTATCGGGCTACTTCTTTAGCTTGACAACCAACGGCTTGCCCATTCCGGCGGCGTTCCTTGCAGAAACCAATACCTCGGACGCCCCATTGACCGAGAAGCCATCGAGCGTCCTCTGGACGGGCTGGTCGGCGTCGGCCCGAATGACGTCCAGGCCCTCGATTGGAACCGGGGGCCCGGCCGGACCGGCGGCAACGGCGTAGGCGACAACGGGGCTGCCGCCGTCCGAGGAGGGCGGGGTTATGCGCACGCTTGATCCGGTAGAGCCGGCCGTGAACGTGACCAAGGCGGGCGCCAGCGGCGGCTTCAGCTTCCTCTTGTGAGAGGGCGTCACGGCGGCCGTCGGCAGCGAGGGCGGGCTCGCGCCACGGGCGCTCACCGCACTCACGGTAAACGTGACCGCGCGGCCGTTCTCGAGGGCCACGACCACAATGTAGCCCTTCGCCAGGAAGTCGGCCGAGGAGACCGTGGCCTTGGCGCCCGTGGACGAGGCCACCGTGTACGATGCCACAGGCGAGCCGCCATCCAGGCACGAGGGAATCCACGTCACGTAGGCAAACCCGTCCTCTGCCTCCGCGGAAACCGCGGTGGGCGGCCTCGGAATAGTCGGGGCGCTGAAGGTCTCGCCGACGAGCGTGCGGTAGGCCTGCGGGACGCCCAAATCCCCGCCGGGCGCCGGGGCGGCCACGTCCTTGCCGCCGTGGAAAACAATCATCGGTGGCGAGACAAGGTTTGACGCCTCCCGGACCGCGGACTGGGCACCGTCATCCTGAAGGATGGCCAGGAGGGGATAGTGGTCGATCTGGTTGCGCTCGATTGAGACATCCTTGGAGCGTGCCACCTCGATCACCCCCGCGTTTCCCGATGGAGCCATTTCATGGGGTGATGTGTTCACGTACGAGAACCTGCTCTCTTCAATCCGCACCCCCGATGCCTCTGAGATACCGACCGCCGACCAAGCTATGTCCGCAAAGGCGCATCCGTCGACGGTGCAGCCTTCGACCGCCGGGCCCAGCTCGAGCGCTGGCGTTCCCATGTGCACGAACTCGTCCTCCAGGAGCTGGACGGCGCCCGCATGGGCGAACCGTACCGCCGCCCTCGGCACCCTTTTTGGCCGGGAGGGCGTGCGCGGCTGCGCCGTGTATTCAAAGCGGATGCCCTTGAAGATGATGCCGGTGAGCTGCCGCTCGGCCGAGCCGTCGCCTGCGATCAGCCCGGGTGCCCCGGCCGCCTCAACGTCGGCGACCGTCATGTCCTCCCCTTGCCGTGGCGTATAGTAGAACCGGCGCGCAGTCCGGTCGAGGTACCATTCGCCGGGCGTCCCAAGCAGTTCGAATGCGTTGGCGACAAAGGACTCCTGCGCGCCCGTGCGCTCCGACCAGATCGCACCCTGGTCCTGGGGCTCGAAGATGACATCGTCCGGATTCTTCCAGTGCGCCTCGGGCCCGGGCACAGCGACCGGGGCCCCGCCGGTGGGTTTCGAGAGGACGGCCAGGAGGCGAGCCCTGGTCCTGGCCACAGGGTTTCCGTCCACATACAGGTCGACCTTGTCCGCCATTCCCGCGGGCGCCGGCGCCGACCAGAGGTTCTTGGCGGCGTCCGCGAGTGTCCAGCCACTCACACGGTTCGCTCCGCTCAGGACGGGGTGCTCCCCCGGCGCCGCCGTGTAGACAACATTGAAACCGTTCGTTCCCGAATCCTCGGGCACGAGCTCTAGGGGCCCGTCTAGGTGGTGCTCGCCCGCAATGAAGACCGTGATGTCGTCCGTCATGTCATGGTTGAGCGTGCGCACGACATCGCGGGCCCGGGCAATCGTGCGCAGGGGCTGCTCCTCGGTCCCGGGGTTCGCGTCGTCGCCGCCGGGCGAGACCCAGAGGGTCGCGCGGGCACTGGCGGCCATGGCAAAGGCGGCGAGGATGAGGACGGCGGGCGCGAATCTTGGCGATGACACTGGCGGCACGATGCCGGGGAAAACCCTGTTCGGCAACATCGGCGACGTGGGCGGGCTCCCCAGGTGGTGATTCACCTCGCTTTTGACGGGGTTAGGGGCGTAGGTGTGTGATGCCTTTTACAAAACTCAGCCTGGCGCCCAACTTCCTTCGCGGAGTGCAGGCCATGGGCTACACGGAGCCGACACCCATCCAGCTGCGCGCCATTCCGGCCGTGCTCTCGGGCAAGGACCTCATCGCCTCCGCCCAGACCGGCACGGGCAAGACGGCCGCGTTCGCCCTCCCGGTGCTGACCCTCCTCGGGATCCACAAGAAAGGGGGGCCCCGCGTCCTCGTGCTTGAGCCCACCCGGGAGCTTGCGGCGCAGGTGGAGACCGCGTTCCGCGACCTCGGCCGCTTCTCGGACATCCGCGCAACCGTGCTGCACGGCGGCGTCGGCTATGGAAAGCAGCGAAGCGAGCTGCGCGCCGGCACCGACGTCGTCGTCGCCACACCGGGCCGCCTTATGGATTTCATGCAGGAGGGGGAACTGAGCCTCGGCGGCATCCAGATCCTCATCCTGGACGAGGTGGACCGGATGCTCGACATGGGCTTCATCCACGACGTCAAGAGGATCATCCAGAAGTGCCCGGCGCACCGCCAGACGCTCTTCTTCTCGGCGACCGTGCCGCCCGAGATCGCCGCGGTGGCCTCGTTCGCGCTCAAGGACCCGGTGCGCGTCGAGATCGGCGCCGCGCGCACGATTACGACGCTCATCACGCACGCGATCTACCCGGTGCAGCAGGAGCAGAAGTTCGAGCTCCTTCTGGCGCTGCTTTCGGCGATCGACTTCAACAGCGTGCTCATCTTTTCGCGGACCAAGCACGGGGCGGACCGGATCGCGAGGCGCCTGAGGGAGGCGAACCACAGCGTTGCGGTCCTGCATGCCAACCGCTCCCAGAACCAGCGCATGGAGGCGCTCGAGGGATTCCGGAGCGGCCGCTACGAGGTGATGGTCGCCACCGACATCGCCGCCCGCGGCATCGACGTGGCCGGCGTCTCGCATGTCATCAACTTTGACGTCCCGGAGAACCCGGAGGACTACGTGCACAGAATCGGGCGGACGGGCAGGGCGCAGGCCGTCGGCGATGCGTTCACGCTCGCCACGCCCGAGAACGCGTCCGATGTCCGCGCGATCGAGCGCTTCATCGGGCAGGAGATCCCGAGGCTCAAGCTCGAGGGTTTCGTCTACAAGCCCGCATCGGCATTTCCGCCGCGCCCCGAGCCCCAGGGCCGGAGGGGAGGGGGCGGCGGCGGCCGTTTCCAGCGGGCCCCATTGCACCATCCGCGCGGCAAGCCGGGAGCCCACTGGGGGCGGCGGTGATCCGGCGGCCTACCGCTGGCCGTAATAGGCGCCGGCTCCGTGCTTGCGGTTGAAGTGCCGGTCGAGGAGCGCCGCGGGGAACTTCAGGCCGGTGGGGCGCAGCCCCAGGGTCTGGGCCGCCAGCTTTGCGCAGAATTCGAGGGCGACCGCGTTCTCCACGGCCTCCGCCGCGGTGCGGCCCCAGGTGAACGGGCCGTGGCGCATCACAAGCACCGCGGGAATCTCCAGCGGGTCGAGCCTGGCGAACCGCTGGACGATCACACGGCCGGTCTCGGCCTCGTAGGAGCCAGCGATCTCCCGCCTTGTGAGCTCGCGGGTGACCGGCACGGGCCCGTGGAAGAAGTCGCAGTGTGTGGTGCCGAGCACCGGGATCGCCAGCCCGGCCTGGGCGAACGACGTCGCGTGGGCCGAGTGGGTGTGGGCGACGCCGCCCACGTGGCCGAAAGCCCTGTAGATCACGAGGTGGGTTGGCGTGTCCGAGGACGGCCGCAGCCTTCCCTCGACTCGCTTTCCATCAAGGTCGACGAGGACCATGTCCGCAGGTCGAAGTCGGTCGTAGTCGACGCCGCTCGGCTTTATCGCGATTATGCCCCGGCGGCGGTCGACAGCGCTCGCATTGCCGAAGTTGAGGCGAACGAGGCCGTGGGCGGGAAGGCCCCTATTGGCCTCGTAGGCCTCGCGTTTGAGTTCGGTCAGCATGGGGGCATGGTCGCGCCCTACTAGGAGTCACCCGCGGGCGCCCGGCGCAAGGTGATAGTAGACCTCGTTCCAGCGCAGCTCCTTCTCGAGCTCGCGCAGTCGCGTGTCGCGATCGATGAGCACCAGCTCAATCCCGGCTATCTCGGCGAAGTCGCGAAGGTGCTCCGACGTCACCGCGTAGCTGAACGCGGTGTGGTGGGCGCCTCCCGCGCGGATCCACGCGCCGCACGCGGTCTTGAAATCCGGCCGGCACTTCCACACCGCCCGAGCCACCGGCAGCTTCGGAAGCGGCTTCGGCGGCTCGACCACGTCGACCTCGTTGACGATGACCCTGAAGCGTGTCCCGAGGTCTATCAGGGAGGCGTTCAGGGCCGGACCGGCCGGCGCGGTGAAGACGAGGCGCGCGGGATCGTCGCGGCCGCCTATGCCGAGCGGGTGGACCTCGAGCGAGGGCTTGCCCGCGGCGATCGACTCGCAGATCTCGAGCATGTGCGCCCCTAGGACGAGGCTGCCCGAGGGATTCAGATGGTAGGTGTAGTCCTCCATGAAGGACGTGCCGCCGGGGAGCCCCTCGCCGATGACCTTCATCATGCGCAGGAGCGCGCAGGTCTTCCAGTCGCCCTCGGCCCCGAATCCGTACCCGTCGGCCATCAGGCGCTGGACGGCGAGACCGGGCAGCTGGCGGAGGCCGTGCAGGTCCTCAAAGGTCGTCGTGAAGCCCTTGAAGCCGCCCTTCGAGAGGAAGGCTCGGAGGCCGAGCTCGATCCGGGCTGCGTCGCGGAGCGAGTCGTGGCGAGGTCCCCCGCGGCCGAGGGCCGGGGCCACGGCATAGCGCTCCGCGTACTCGGCGCAGAGGCCCGTCACCCTGGACTCGGTGACACCCCTGACCTCTGCCACGAGGTCCCCGACCCCGAATCCGTCGACGGAGTAGCCGAAGCGGGTTTCAGCGGCGACCTTGTCGCCCTCAGTCACGCCCACCCGGCGCATGTTGTCGCCAAAGCGCGCGAACCTGGCCCCCTGCATGTCCTGCCAGCCGCGCGCGACGCGCATCCATGACGCCAGGCGCTCGACGACCTCGGGATCCTGCCAGTGCCCCACGATGATCTTCCTCGGAAGGCGCATCCTCGCGTGCAGGAAGCCGGCCTCGCGGTCCCCGTGGGCGGCCTGGTTCAGGTTCATG
>CAZHPC010000092.1:0-12943 GCA_964534685.1 uncultured Opitutaceae bacterium | reverse complement strand
TTTGTCTCGACCGACATCGTGACAGCCATGCTGCGCCGCGTCCAAAGAGACATCACCGAACGCGGTCGCGACATCGAGGGCATCAAGCACCAGATATCGGCCACCGTCTTGCCCATGTTTGAGACCTATGTGAAGCCCACCCAGAGAAACGCTCACTTCTCAATCAACTGGGAAGGCGAGGAGATACCGACCAAGGCGACCGAGGGCCTGGTGCGCATGATGCGCGATCACTTCCGTTGAGGAATGCGGCAATCTCTCACGGGGCTTTCCCTGAACCTAAGTGGTCCGAATAGCTGGGATCACGTCAGCCTCGTGAGCGAAGCGGGCCACGGCCCAGAAGCAACGGGGGTGCGAGCCAAGCGCCGGATTCGAGTCGACTGCCGAGACCCCAGCCGCCATAAGCTCTTGCGGCGCAGCGTGCCATGGGGCCCATGCCGCCGGCGCCTCGGAGCGCACCACAAGGTGGACGCCAGTCGACATACTCGACGGGGCTGGCGTTCCGGTATTCATCTACAATCACCAACTTTGTCTCCTGCCTACTGAGCTTCATCGCTTCGCAAGAAAGACTATTTCGGATTGGAAAAACGTGTACCTGCCAGCATGTGATTCATGCACGTTAAAAGCCGAGTGCGGAGGACTTTTTGCCTCGGCCTCACTACGTCACTCAAAGTACATCCGCCCATTTGTCGCTTCCGAAGTAGCGTATCTCTATCCCGAAATTCGAGGCGTAAACCGACAATCAGCGCAGTACCAAACGCCAAAGGACATCAGAGAACGTCAATAAACCCGTTGCCATTCCTGTTGCCATTTGCCAAAAATCCGCACAGCGAAAATTACTAAATAATTATACATCAGTAAGATAAAAACTGGTGCCCGAGGCGAGACTCGAACTCGCATGCTGTTAAGGCACAGGCTTCTGAGACCTGCGTGTCTACCAATTCCACCACCCGGGCATTTATATCAACCTACTCCAGTCCAGCGGCTTCCGAAAAAAGCCCGCATACTGGAGGACAAAGAACAGCCTGCCCGCGTCCTCTATGGCAACCGACAGGAGGGAAACTAGTACGCCCGCGCCAAAAACAACGGCAAGCAGAAATGCCATCCCCAGTTCGACCGCATTCTCCTGGGCCGGCTGGGATAATTGAGTGCGCCAAACTGCGTAGGAATGCGGATTGTCTCCGGTGGCACAGCCGCTAGATGTACGCAATGTCCACGCTCGGTCGCTCCGCACTGGCCCTTGTTGCGCTCAACCTGGCTGCCACGGCAATCGCGGCCGATTCCCTGCCCCCGGCAATCGCGGCGCTGCATGCCAAGGCCGAAAATGGCAATGCGATCGCGCAATACAATCTGGGGCTGGCATATGCCGCAGGCCGCGGCATCGCGGTCGACAAGGCCGAAGCTTTCGTATGGCTGACGCTCGCCTCCGAGCAGGGAAGCACGGGCAAGGATCTGGGGGTCCTTGTTTCGAGCATAGACCCGGACACGCTTGCCGAGGGCAGGCGCCGGCTGGCCCTTGAGCGATCCACCATCGGCATACCGGCTCCGGTCACAAAGGCGGCTTCGGCGCCAGCCCTTACGGCGGAACGGGAACCGACCGCCCCCCCTGCAAAGGAGCAGCCGCCAACTCCCGAGGCCCCAGCGGCCCGGGCACCCGCGCCGACACCGACGCCGGACCCCGAGATCGTCCAGCTCAATTCCAAGGTAAAGGAGCTCCAGCAAGCGCTCGATCAGCAGTCGAACCTCACCCAGCAGCTCAACCAGCGGCTCGACGAGCGAAGCCAGGCGCTCCTCCAGGCCATGCAGCAGCTGACGGCACTGAAGAGCCTTCAGGACGACCAGGAGGCCGCCAAGGCGAAGGAGCTTTCCGAGGCCCGCAAGGCGCTTGAGGCCGCCCATGTCGCGCTCACAGACGCAAAGAAGGAGGCTGACACCCGGATCGCGGCCCTTGAGAAGGACCTAGCGGACAGCTCCGCAAAGGCGGAAAAACTCTCGGTAAGACTCGCCGCAGACGAGGCCGCACTCAAGGAGTCAGGAGAGGCGGGAGCAAGCGCGCATGCCCTGGCAACCGAGCTCGCACAGACCAAGAACGACCTCGCCGCCGCCCGTACGCAGCTGGCGCAGGCGGGCAAGGCTTCCGAGACGGAGGCTGCCGATGCCAAGGCGCGCCTTGCGGCCCTGGACGCGGCAAAGACCGCGGAACTGGCCTCCCTCCACCAGGCTCTCGACAAGGCCAATGCCGCCGCCGAGAAGGAAAAGAAGGAGGAGGTGGCTTGGTCAGCATCCCTAGAAAAGGAACTGGCGACAAAGTCAGCCGAGGCGGACGGGCTCTCGGCAAAGCTGGCGACCGCGGAGGCGGCGCTCAAGGCCACCGGGGACTCGGGCGCGAAGGCCCAGGCGCTCGCCACGGAGCTTTCGCAGGCGAAGGTCGACCTGGCCGCGGCGCGTGACCAGGCCGCTGAGGCCAAGAAGACCCATGACGCGACTTCCGCAAAGCTGGCTGCCGACGAGGCGGCGCTCAAGTCCGCGGGTGACTCGGCTGCGAAGGCCGGGGCGCTCGCCGCCGACCTCGCCTCGGCCCGCAAGGCGCTCGACACCGCGAATTCCGAGGCGGCGAACTCAAAGAAATGGGTGGCCGCAATGTCGGCCTCGCTCGACCAGACCCGGGTGGAGCTTGGCAACGCCAAGGCGCAGCTTGCGCAGGCTGCCAAGAACACGGAGACGCTCTCGGCCAAACTGCAGGCTGACGAGGCAGCCCTCAAGGCCGCGGGCGATTCCGGCTCCAAGGCTGAGACCCTGGCTGCCGAGCTTTCGCAGACCAAGGCCGACCTGGCCGCGGCCCGTGACCAGGCTGCAAAGGCCCAGAAGTCCGAGGAATCCCTTTCGGCCAGGCTCACGGCGGACGAAGCCGCGCTGGGAGCGGCAGGCGATTCGGGCGCCAAGGCCAAGAAGCTTGAGACGGACCTCTTCGCAGCGCGTCAGGCGCTCGACGCCGCAAATGCGGCGGCCTCAGGCGCCATGAAGGAGGCGGCCTCCAAGGCCTCGCTGCTCGACAAGGCGTCCGGCGAACTCGCCACCGCCCGCGAGCAGGCGGCGCAGGCCCAAAAGAACGTCGACACGCTCAATGCAAAGCTTGCCGCCGACGAGGCCCAGCTCAAAGCCGCGGGTGGCGAGGGAGCGAAGGCGGACAGGCTCGCGGCGGAACTCGTCTCCACGCGGCAGGCTCTCGAGGCCGCCAAGACAGATGCTGCCGCAGCAAGGAAGAAAGCTTCGGACAGCGCGGCCTCGCTCGACCGGGCCACCAGCGATCTTGCCGGCGTCCACTCACAGCTTGCACAGGAGACCAAGAGCAATGAGACGCTCTCCGCCAGGCTCGCAGCGGACGTGGCTTCTCTCGCATCGGCAGGCAGTGAGGGAGCCAAGGCACAGAAACTGGCTGCGGACCTCGCCTCCGCGCAGAAGGCGCTCGGGGCCGCCACTGCGGCGGCCACCGCCTCGAAGAGCGAGGCATCCGACCTTTCCGAATCGCTTGCGAAGGCGAAGGGCGAGCTGGCCGAGGCTCGAGCCAAACTTGCGTCGGACGAGGCCGCACTCGCGTCCGCCGGCGACACAGGCGCGAAGGCGAAGGCCATGGCGGCCGAACTGTCGCAGGCCAGGGCCGACCTGGCCGCGGCCCGTGACCAGGTGGCGAAGGCGAAGGGCCTCGAGGCGGATCTCGCCTCGGCGAAGCAGGCGCTTGGATCCGCCAACACCGCTGCCGAGAATTCGAAGAAGGGGATGTCCGCGATGTCCGCCTCGCTTGACCAGACACGGAGCGACCTGGCCGGCGCACGCTCGCAGCTTGCACAGGCCAACAAGAGCACCGAGACCCTCTCCGCGAAACTTGCCGCCGACGAGGCGGCGCTCAAGGCCGCGGGTGACTCGGGCGCGAAGGCGGAGGCCCTGGCTGCCGAGCTATCACGGACCAAGGCAGATCTCGCCACGGCCCGCGACCAGGCCGGGGCGGCGCAGAAGGCGCAGGGGACGCTCTCCGCCAAGCTTGCGGTCGATGAGGCCGCGCTGAGTTCAAAAGGCGATGCGGGAGCAAGGGCGAAGGCCCTCGAGGCTGATCTCGCCACGGCGCGGCAGGCGCTTGAGGCCGCGAACGCGGCTGCTTCAGCCGCCAGGAAGGAAGCCACGTCCAACATCACCGCCTTGCAGCAGGCGAAGGGCGACCTTGAGGCAGCGCGGAGCCAGCTGGCCCAGGCTCTCAAGGACTCCGAGAACGCAAAGGCCGAGGCGGCAGCCGACAGGGCCCGCATCGAGAAGCAGAACTCAGCGGCGGCCGCCGAGCTCGCGCTGGCCCGGGGCGACCTTGGCAAGGCGAAGACCCAGCTGGCACAGGCCCTTGCGGATGCCGACGGTGCAAAGGCGCAGGCGACCAAGCGGGCAGCCTCCCTCGAGAACGACTTGGAAGCGCGCACCTCGGAGGACTCGGCGCTCAAGGTGAAACTCGCCGCCGATGAGGCAGCCCTCAAGGGGGCGGGCGACTCGGGCGCAAAGGTCCAGGCGCTTGCGGCGGAGCTTTCAAAGACCGGCAGCGACCTGAGCTCGGTGCGCGCCGAGCTCGCACAGGCTTCAAAGAGGGCCGACGCGGCAAAGGCCGAGGCCGCCTCCAAGGCAGCCTCGTCCGAGCAATCCATCGCCCGGCTGACCGAGGAGAAGAAGGACCTATCGGGCAGGCTCGCCAAGGCCGAGGAAGCCGAGCAGGCCGCCCGGACGGCCGCATCGAAGGGCGCGGGGGATGCCGATTCCCGGGTCCGGGCCCTGGCCTCGGAGCTTGAGAAGACAAAGGGCGCGCTCGACGTGGCTCATGCCGAGATCGCAATGGCCAAGAGCGGTTCCGATGGGAGGGTCGCAGAGGCGCTGAAGGCCTCCGAGGCCGAGAAGGCTTCGGCCCGCCAGTCGGTCGAGGCCGCGAATCGCGCGGCCGAGCAGGCGAAGGCCGAGGCCGCCGCGCACGTCGCCTCGCTCGAGCAGAAGCTCGCGAGCCGTACTTCCGAAAACGAGGCCCTTTCCGCAAAGCTCAAGACTGACGAGGATGCGCTCAAGTCCGCGGGAGATTCCGGGGCGAAGGCGCAGGCCCTGGCCTCGGAGCTTGAGAAGACAAAGGGCGCGCTCGACGTGGCCCATGCCGAGATCGCAATGGCCAAGAGCGGTTCCGATGGGAGGGTCGCAGAGGCGCTGAAGGCCTCCGAGGCCGAGAAGGCTTCGGCCCGCCAGTCGGTCGAGGCCGCGAATCGCGCGGCCGAGCAGGCGAAGGCCGAGGCCGCCGCGCGCGTCGCCTCGCTCGAGCAGCAGCTCGCGAGCCGTACTTCCGAAAACGAGTCCCTTTCCGCAAAGCTCAAGGCTGACGAGGATGCGCTCAAGTCCGCGGGCGATTCCGGGGCGAAGGCGCAGGCGCTCGCCGCGGAGCTCGAGCAGGCCAAGTCCGACCTAGCCGGCGCCCGCGCCCAACTCGGCGACGCGCTCAAGGATGCCAATGCAGCGAAGGCAAAACTCGCCGCCTCGGCCGCCGCGGGTCAGCAGGTGGCCGACATGTCGGACAAGCTGGCCGCAGCGCTGCGCGCGAACGCCCTCCTTGAGGATGAGAACGCAAGGCTCAAGAGGTCGGCGCCCATGCGGCCATCGGCCGTGGCGGCCGTCCAGGCAGCAACGCGGGCCGCACCGACACCGGCACCCGCGCCGGCCCAGCGCACGCACGTCGTCGTCGACGGCGACACGCTGACAAAGATCTCCCTCCAGTACTACGGGACCGCGAACCGCTGGCGGGAGATCTATGACGCGAACCGAAACGTGCTCCCGAACCCGAGCATTCTCTCCATCGGCTCCACGCTCGCCATACCGTAGGGCTCAGTCCTGGGCCTTCGGCAGGTAGTCGGCGATGTTCGGGATCTCGTGGACGCGGCGGCCGCCGTTTCGGCGCTCGATGTAGGGGTCCTCCTCCGCCTTCATCTCGGTCTCCTCGCCATCCTCCAGGTCCTCCTCGTCCTCATCCTCGTCGACGGAGATCCATTCCTGCTCGTCGAAGACGTGGGACATGCGCCGGGCGACCGGGGCGAGAACGAGGGCGGGGTTCTTCACCTGGCCCTCGCGGACGAAGTCAAAGAAGCAGGGGTAGAACTTGTGCTCGAACTTCCCCTTGAAGTCGCCGATCCACTTGTTGGGCACGCCCTCCCTCCGGTTGAGGAGCACGGCGTCCGAGAAGTGGATGCAGGCCTCGTACCACGCGAAGAGCTTCGGGTTCTTCTCGAGGAGCTGGCAGTTGACGACGCAGACTATCCGGGCGACCTCCATTGTCCGGTCGTCCAGCCACGACTTGAAGGCCTCGATCTGGTCGACCGGGTTCATCCTCCCGTCGAAGACGATGAAGACGTGCGTCACGCCCGATGGAAACTCGGCCTCGACGCTGTTGCCGGGCGCCATGCGCCAGCGGCTTAGCCCCGTCAGCCTCGCGTCCGCGGGGTCGGGCCTCTCTGCGGCGGCCAAGAGGACCGCGACGCGGTCCCCCTCCCCCAGCCCGCCCTCGATCAGGTCGGCCAGGATCTCCCGGCGTCCGGAGCCCGACGCCCCGACAATAAGGTAGACCAGCGGCTTGTCATCGGGGGTGATCAGAAGTTGAAGACCTTGTTCTGTGCCGCGTTGCGCATCCAGTGATCGACCAGCACGAGCGCCGTCATCGCCTCAACTATTGGCACGGCTCGCGGAAGGACGCAAGGGTCGTGGCGCCCTTTTCCGGTCAGCTCGGTCGCCTTTCCGGCCACGTCGACCGTCGCCTGAGGCTTCATGATCGTCGCCGTCGGCTTGAAGGCCACGGCGAAGTAGATCTCCTCGCCGTCGCTGATGCCGCCCTGGACGCCGCCGGAACGGTTGGTCGCGGTGCCGATGCGCCCCTCCTTGGCCACATAGGCGTCATTGTGCTCCGAGCCCTTGAGGAGGGTCCCGGCAAAGCCGCTTCCGATCTCAAAGCCCTTGGTCGCGGGAAGGGAGAGCATCGCCTTCGCAAGGTCGGCCTCGAGCCTGTCGAAGGCGGGCTCTCCGAGGCCGGGCGGGACACCGCGGACCCGGCAGTGGATCACCCCCCCGACCGAGTCCCCCTCCGCCCGCACCTCCTCGATCCTGCGGATCATGGCCGCGGCGGTCGCGGGATCCGGGCAGCGGACGGGGGTCGCGTCGACCTCCGCAAGCGTCGGGAACCTGGTCGGCTCGCCGGGCGCAAGTCCGATGTCCTGGATCCGCGCGACAAAGGCGCGGATCTCCACGGAACCGGCGAGGGAGAGGATCTTCCTTGCGACGGCTCCCGCCGCCACGCGGCCCACCGTCTCGCGCGCGGAGCTTCGGCCGCCGCCGCGATGGTCCCTGAAGCCGTACTTCATCTGGTAGGCGAAGTCGGCGTGCGACGGGCGGTACTTCTCGCGGATCTCGTCGTAGGCGCCGGGACGGGCGTCGGAATTGCGCACGAGCATCGAGATCGGGGCGCCGGTCGTCCTCCCCTCGAACACCCCCGACAGGATCTCGACTTTGTCCGGCTCCTTGCGCGGGGTGACGATGGCGCTCTGGCCGGGCTTTCGCCGGTCGAGGTCCGCCTGGATGTCCGCCTCCACGAGCGGCAGCCGGGGCGGGCACCCGTCGATGACGACGCCGACCGCGGCGCCGTGACTTTCGCCCCAAGTGGAGATGGTGAAGAGTTTACCGAAGGTGTTGGGCATCGCCTTTCGGGAGGGTTGGACCGCAAAACCGGCCGGGCAAGCGGCAAATCTGGCGGGAAAAGGCAACCTTCGGGGCCGGCAGGCGTCATAATACAACACCATTTACAATCCCGGCGCTTTGCCCTTTGATCACCGTTCCCAAATCCACATGACATTGCGCCTCGCACGCTTGTGGCTCGCTTCCGGCTTTCTTGCCGTCCCGGGCTTTCTAGCCCAGACCCCGCCGTCCGGCGCCCCAAGGCCCGCTCCCCCCACCAGTTCGGTGGCTCCCTCCAAGACAGGCGAGGGCATGGTGGATTCGTTCAAGCTGCCTGAGGGCGACATCGACGCGGTCCTGTCCGCGCTGGAGAAGTTCACGGGAAGGACGATCGTGAGGCCCGGCACGCTCCCGACGGCCAACTACTCGCTCGTCATCACCCGCCCGATACCCAAGGCCGAGCTCGTGACCGCGCTCGAGACCATCCTCGAGCTGAACGGCGTCTCGGTGTCCCCGATGGGCGAGCGGTTCCTCAAGGTGACGGCGCTTTCCCAGGCGAAGAGCGAGGCGCCCGAAATGATCTTGGGCTCCTCCCTCGACCTGCCCCCGAGCGGCAAGATCGCCACGAAGATCTTCGAGCTCACCTTCCTTCGCACCGCGGAATTCGTGCCCCAGATCCAGTCCTTCATGACCCCGGGAATCGGTGGCGGCCTGGTGCCCCTTGAGAAGGCCAACGTGGTCATGGTCACCGACTCCCTGGAGAACATCCAGAAGATCGAGCGGCTCCTGAAGATGGTCGACCAGCCGAGGCAGGACACCCTCAAGCCCAGGTTCTACGCACTGAAAAACGGGGCCAAGGCGAGCGACGTCGTGACGAAGATCAAGTCGATGCTCACCGGGCCCTCGGCGAACCAGCTCCGCACCACGACCTCCTACGCGCCCGACGACCGGACGAACCAGATCATCGTGATCGCCGACCCCAGGGAGTACCCGCTTTTCGACGCCCTGATCCAGCAGCTCGACATCAAGTCGGACCCCTACACGCGCATGGAGGTGATCCCACTCAAGCACGGCGACGCGAAGGACGTGTCGACGCTCCTCTCCGCCCTCATCAGCGGCCAGAACGCCGCGACGCAGAAGGCCGCCACCCAGTCGGTCCGTCCGGGCCAGATCGTGACGCCCGGTCAGCCTGCCGCCTCGAACGTGCAGTCCTCCCAGGAGGGCCCGGCCTCGAGCGAATTCAGCAGCTTCATAACGGTGCAGCCCGACGAGCGGACGAACTCGGTCGTGGTCTCCGGGACCTATGACGACATCCGGCTCATCAAGGGGATCGTCGAGAAGATCGACGTCCTCCTCGCCCAGGTCTCCATCCAGGTCGTGATTGCCGAGGTCTCGCTTAGCGACAGCGACTCGGACGGCCTGAGCGCGCTAGGGCTCACGGTCGGAAAGGCCCCGAACGGGGGCACCTCGATAACGGGAGCCGCCGGGGCGATAGCCGGATGGACCTTCGGACCGCCCCTCTCCGCGAGCGGGGCCGCCACCTCGGCGACCGCCGGCGGCCTCAACCCCTTAAGCTTCCTCGCGACGCTCGTTCCGAACGGCGACCTGCACAAGGTCAAGATCCTGCAGCAGGACACGATAACGACCACCCACAACAAGCAGGCCACGATCACCGTGAGCGAGCAGCTGCCCGTCATCACCGGGACGACCGGCGTCCCGCTGGCCTCCGTCGGGGCCAACAGCTCCTTCGCGACCTCGTCCACCGTCACCTACAAGGACATCGGCATCACGCTCAAGGTGACCCCGCTCATCGGCGACGACGGCAGCATCCAGCTCAACATCGACCAGACGGTCGACGACAACCAGGGCAACGTCACGATTGACGGCAACCAGCAGCCTATCATCGCCCACAGGGAGGCCACCGCCTTCATCAACATCATGGACGGCCAGATGGCGGTCCTGGGCGGGCTGCAGAGCTCGGGCCTGACGACCGACAAGAGCAAGCTCGGCCTTCTCTATGAGATCCCGATCCTGAGCAACCTGCTCGGCGCCCGCACGAGGGACCTTGAGCGCACGGAGCTCGTCCTCTTCATCCGCCCGCACGTCATCCGGCCCGACGAGGCGACGGCGGACACGAAGGCCACGATCCGGGGCATGTCGAACCGCGACCAGATCCAGCAGTTCCTGAACAACCCGGACAAGATGCCGGACGCCAAGGAGACGATCCTCCAGAAGCTGGAGACGAAGTGAGCGCCCGGGGCTCCCGCCAGAAGCCATGCCAGCGACCCAGCAGGACACCCTTCCCGAGTCCATCGCCTCGCGCCTGACGGACGAGCGGCGCCAGGCGGTCCTCGAGGCGCCGCGCGGCCTGCGGCTTGCGGCGCTCGCCGCCGCCCTCGGGATCGACGAGAACGCGGCGCTCCAGATGGTGGCCGAGTCCGCCCGCCTCGGCATCGCGACGAACCTCGAGACGGATCCCGGCGCCCGCGGGCTCCTGCCGGCGCGGCTCGTCCACGACTTCCAGTTGATCCCGATCCGGGTGGGTCCGGCGGCCTCCGCGGACGGCGACCCGGAGCCCACGGCGGCCACCCCCCTTCACCTCGCGTCCGCCTGGCTTCCCGACCCGTCGATGGCCGACTGGCTGCGGACGTTCACGCCGAGGCCGCTCGTGTGGCACATGGCCGTTCCCGAGCGCGTGCACCAGCTGATCATCGAGAACTTCGGCGTCGGCTCCGGCGCGCTCGAGGACAGCGACGAGGGCTACGTCGCCCCCGAGGCCCAGCGGGACGCCGAGGCGGACGTGGACGAGGACGCCGCGGTCGTGCGCTTTGTGACCGACGTGATCACGCAGGCGGTCGACGACCAGGCGACGGACATCCACTTCGAGCCCCAGGAGGGCCAGCTGCGGATCCGCTACCGGGTGGACGGGCTCCTTGTCCCCGTCTCCGTGCCCGAGAACCTCCTTCGCTTCCAGGACGCCATCATCTCGCGCGTGAAGATCATGGCCCGGCTCAACATCTCCGAGCGCAGGCTCCCGCAGGACGGCAGGATCAACTTCAAGGCCGGCGGCAACACGCTCGACATCCGCGTCTCGACGATCCCCACGATCTACGCGGAGTCGATCTCGCTGCGCCTCCTCAATAAGAAGAAGGAGGCCTACACGATGGACCGGCTCGGCATGAGCGCCGAGGAGCAGTCGCAGATCAAGGAGGTCCTCGACTACCCCCACGGCATCATCCTCGTCACGGGGCCGACCGGCTCGGGGAAAAGCACGTCGCTCAACGCCTTTCTTCGGCACATCAACTCGACCGACCTTCGGATCATCACGATCGAGGACCCGATCGAGTACGAGGTCCCGGGCGTCAACCAGATGCAGGTGCGCTCCGAGATCGGGCTCACATTCGCCTCCGCTCTGCGCCACGTGCTGCGCCAGGACCCCGACGTCATCATGGTGGGCGAGATCCGCGACCGTGAGACGGCCGACATCGCCATCCGCGCGTCGCTGACCGGCCACCTGGTGTTTTCGACGCTGCACACGAACGACGCCCCGGGCGCCATCACCCGGCTGGTCGACATGGGGATCGAGCCCTTCCTCGTGGCCTCGGCGATCGAGCTCGTGATCGCCCAGCGCCTCGTCCGGAGACTCTGCCCCGAGTGCGCGCGCATGGAGCCCGTGACGAAGATCAAAGTGCTCGAGTCGCTGTCGATCCTTGGCTGCGACCCGAAGGAGGCGGAGACCGTCACCACACTCCGCGCGCCGGTCGGGTGCGACCGCTGCCGCGGGACCGGCTACCGCGGCCGCATCGGCCTCTTCGAGATCTTCCGCCTGAACGAGGAGATGCACGCCGAGATCTTGAGGCGAGAGAGCACGCGCACCCTGGCGCACAGCGCCCGCACGCACGGCATGCGCACCCTTGGCCAGAGCGGATGGGAGAAGGTCAAGGCCGGCTACACCACCCTGGACGAGGTCCTGCGCGTCATCACGATTTCGGACAGGTAAGGGCAGCAAGAAAGCCCCGATGCCCCGCTTCG
The DNA here is from genome assembly GCA_964534685.1 of uncultured Opitutaceae bacterium. Classification (GTDB taxonomy): domain Bacteria; phylum Verrucomicrobiota; class Verrucomicrobiia; order Opitutales; family Opitutaceae; genus Palsa-1447. The sequence goes on along the minus strand of CAZHPC010000092.1, from coordinate 1,189 downwards.
CCTACAAGGCCCGCGACAAGTCCGGCAACCCCGTCGAGTCGTCGGTCGACGCGCCCACGAGAAAGGACGCGCTCCGGCTCCTTTCCGCGCGCGGACTGAGCGTCGATGCGGTCGCCGACGCGGCACCGGCGCCGGGGTCCGCACCGGCCGCCCCGAAGCGCGGCGCGGCCAGGGCCCAGGACTCCGCCGCGGACCCGGCGGCCGGCGGGCACGGGCGTCCGGACACGGCCCCCAGGCGCGCCGAGACGCTCCCCTTCCTCGAGTCGCTCCACGACCTGACCTCGAGCGGCCTCTCCGGAGGCGAGGCCGTGCGCCTCCTCTCGATGCGGATCAAGGAGCCGCGGCTTCGCACGCTGTGCGAGGGCCTGTGGGCGAGGCTGAGCGAGGGGGCGCCGCTCTCTCGCGCCATGGAGGCCTACCCGGAGGTGTTCGACTCCTCGACCACCAACCTCATCCGCGCGGGCGAGGCGACGGGGTCCCTCAACGACACGCTCGCGAGGCTCATCGCCCTCATGACCGAGCAGAAGGAGCTGCGGACGGCGCTCCTGACCGCGATGGCCTACCCGATCGTGATCGTCATCGCGTCGTTCGGCGTGGTCATGTTCTTCCTCTTCTTCCTGCTCCCGCGCCTTCAGACGCTGCTGCATTCGCTGGGGGGCAAGATGCCGCTCTCGACCCGGATCCTGATCGCGAGCGCCAATTTCACGCTCCACTACGGGCTCCTCGTCGCTGTCGCGGCCGTGATCGGCCTCATCGCGGCCTGGCGGTGGCGCGTGTCGGACGCCGGCCGGGAGAAGAGCGACGCCTGGCTCCTCAGGATGCCCGTCATCGGGCCCTTCATCATCTCCCAGACCATCCTCGACTTCAGCCAGACGCTCGGGGTCCTCCTGCAGAACGGGATCACGGCGGCCGAGGCGCTGCGCATGACCGAGCGCCAGATCAAGAACCGCGTGCACCGGCGGGCCTTCGACGGCGCGATCGACCGGGTGCTCGAGGGCGAGGCGCTCTCCTCGGCGCTCTCGCGCACGGGCTGCTTCCCGGACCTTGTGCTGGACCGCCTCGCCGTCGGCGAGAACACGGGAAACGTCGTCCCGTGCCTGCGGGACATCGCGACCACCTACCAGCAGAAGATCTCGAGGCAGCTCAACATGTTCACGAAGGTGATCGCGAGCGCGATCCTCGGGGCCGT
>CAZHPC010000091.1:0-13163 GCA_964534685.1 uncultured Opitutaceae bacterium | reverse complement strand
CACTTCAGGGCGCAGGGTGCTCACGGCGGCCCAGCTGATCGCGGCCGCCGCCGCGTTGTCGCGCCACCTGAAGAAGACCGTACCTGAAAGGCGCATCGGCGTTGTCCTGCCCTCGGGCGCCGGCGGCGCGATCGCGAACCTGGCGATCGTGTGCGCGGGCAAGGTGCCCGTGAACCTGAACTTCACCTCCGGGCGCATGTCAGTCGTAGCGAGCATGGCCGAGGCCGGCGTGCGCACCATCCTCACGGCGGATGCGATGCGGTCCCGCCTTCCCGACTTCCCATGGCCCGAACGATCGCTCGACCTCGTTGCGGAGATAAAGGCGGCCGGCGGTAAGCGGGCGATGCTCCCCTGGCTGGCCGCCGCGTGGCTCCTGCCCAACCAGTGGGTCGCAAGCCTTCTGGGGCTGCCCCACGAAGGGGACCGGGAGGAGGCCGCGCTCCTCTTCACGAGCGGAAGCTCGGGAAACCCGAGGGGGGTCGTCCTCTCGCACAGGAACGTCATGGCCAACTGCGCGCAGATCTCCTCGCTATCCATCCTGCCTGATTCAGCTGTCCTGCTCGGCTGCCTTCCCTTGTTCCACAGCTTCGGCTTCACGGTCACGCTGTGGTACCCGTTCATCCGCGGCTGCCACCTTGTCACGACGCCGAGCCCGCTCGATACCCGCGCGATCGTCGAAGCGATCCGCGAGGAGAACGTCACGGTGCTCCTTGGCGCCCCGACCTTCCTGCGGCCCGTGCTGAAGCGTGCGACGCCGGCGGACCTGAAGTCGCTGGACCTGGTCGTGACCGGCGCCGAGAAGCTCCCGGAGGATCTCGCGCGCGGGTTCCAGGAGAAGTTTAACCTCAAGATCTTCGAGGGCTACGGCCTCACGGAGACCTCGCCGGTGTCGAACATCAACCAGCCCGATCCCCTGATCCACACGGAGACGGCCGACGAGCAGGTGGGCAGCAAGGTGGGGACCGTGGGCCGCCTGATGCCCGGGATGGCGGCGCGGGTCATCGACATGGATACCGGCGCGGACCTGCCTGCCGGGGAGACCGGCATCCTGCTTCTCAAGGGGGCGAACGTGTTCTCGCACTACCTGGGCGACGCCTTCCCGGGTGCCTCGCTTCTCGACGGCTGGTTCGTCACGGGGGACCTCGCCCACATAGACGATGAGGGCTTCGTGAGCGTCAACGGCCGGCTCGCGCGATTCTCGAAGATGGGCGGCGAGATGGTGCCCCACGGCACGATTGAGGATAAGATTGCCGAGTCCTACGGCGCCGACCCGGGCGAGGTCCCCTCGGTCGTCGTGACGGGCGTTTCCGACGAGTCAAAGGGGGAGGCCCTCGTCGTCCTGACGACGCTCGAGATCTCGACGGGCGATGTGCGCGAAAAACTCTCGCAGGCGGGGTTCCCGAACCTGTGGATCCCGCGCTCCGTGATCAAGGTGGCGGCCATTCCGGTCCTCGGCACGGGCAAGCTCGACATCGCGCGGTGCAAGCAGCTCGCCCAGGACAGCCGCGGGGCCTGAAGGGGAGCCCATGGCCGAGACCGGGATCGTCGACGCGCACATCCATATGTACGCCGCGGAGGCCGCGGCCTCCCCTGCAGCCTGGGGACGGGCCCGCGGCGAGCCCGGGTGGACGCAGTGCGTCGCGCCCGAGGGGAGGCGCTCCATCCAGGGCTGGGCCGATCCGGACACCCTGATCGCCGACATGGACCGGGCCGGCGTCGAGACCTGCGTCCTGCTCGGCTGGTATTGGGAGCGCCAGGAGACGTGCGACCTTCAGAACGGCTGGTACCTGGAATGGATCCGGAGGCACCCTGGGCGCCTGGTCGGCTTTGCGGCCGTGCAGCCGGCGGGCGGAAGGCGCTCGCTCGAGGCCCTGGAGCGGGCGCTCGACTCGGGCCTGCGCGGCGTTGGAGAACTCCTTCCGGAGGCGCAGGGCTTCAGCCTTGATGACCCCGCATGGAGGCGGGTCCTTGAGCTGGCGATCGCGCGGCGGATCCCGGTCACGCTCCACGCGACCGATCCGCAGTCGCGGCCGGCTGCCGGGCCAAGGACGCCCCTTGACGGCTACGTGCGGCTCGCCCGGGAACACCCCGATGCGACGCTCATCCTGGCGCATTGGGGCGGCGGACTGGCGTTCAACGGGGCGCCCGACGGCGGACCGCTGCCGCCCAACCTCTATTTCGACACGGCGGCATCGCCGCTCCTGTACGACAGCAGCGTGTTTCAGAAAGCCGTGGCCCTCGTCGGGGCGGGCAGGATCCTCTACGGCTCGGATTACCCGTTGCTCCTTCACCCAAGGGTTTCGCGAAAACCGGAGTTCGGGCGCTTCCTTGGAGAGATAGCCGGCGCCGGGCTGGGCGCGGGCGATCGCGCCCAGATCCTCGGGTCAAACATCAGGCGGCTGCTTTCGGCGGGTCTTGCGCCCACGCAAAAGCGCGTGTAGCGGAACTGCCAGCGATGGATTTCTCCGCAGCCACGAAGCAACTGAGGGCCAGGCTAGGCCCGGGCGTCGTCCGGACCGACCGGAATTCGAGGGAGGACGCCTCCTACGACAGCAGCAAGATCCCGTTTCTTCCCGAGGCGGTCATCCTCCCGCGAAGCCGCTCGGATGTGGCCGAGGTCCTGAAGCTTGCGAACCGCCGCCGCGTGCCCGTCACCGTCCGCGGGCGCGGGACAAGCCTGACGGGGTCGGCGGCCCCGATGCGGGGCGGCTGGGTCCTTGACCTCCACAGGCTAAACGGCATCCGGATCGACGGGCAGTCCGGCCTCGCCCACGTGCAGGCCGGCGCCGTGGTTGCCAGGATCCAGGCGGCCGCCGAGAAGAAGGGCTTGTTCTATCCCCCCGACCCGGCGTCCAAGAAGTACTGCACGATCGGAGGGAACATCGCCTGCAACGCCGGCGGGATGCACGGGGGAAAATACGGCGTAACGCGCGACTTTGTCATGGCGCTCAGGGGATTCCTTCCCACCGGAGAATGGGTCCAGTGGGGCACCGCCACGCGCAAGTTCTCCGCGGGATTCAATCTGCGCGACCTCTGGATCGGGAGCGAGGGGATGCTCGGTGTCGTCACGGACGCGATCTTGCGGCTCCTGCCGAGGCCCGCGGACCGATGGACGCTCCTCGTGTCCTTCCGGACGGAATCGGACGCCTTCCGGGCTGTGCTGGCCCTCTTCGCCCTGCGCGTGCAGCCCGCGATCTGCGAGTTCCTCGACCGCTACTCGGTCGACTGCGCCGAACGGGCGACCGGGAAGCTCGTGTTCAAGGGGCAGGGGGGACGCCCGGTCGTGCTGATCGAGCTCGCCGGCGGCGCCGCGGACGTGCGCGAGCAGAGGGCGCTCGCCCTCGCCTGGGCGCGGCGCCACGGGCTCGCCCACAGGCAGGCCCGGAGCCGTGCCGAGGCCGAGGTTCTGTGGGAGGTGCGCCGCTCATGCTCCGGCGCGATGTTCAAGCTGGGCGACTCGAAGCTCAACGAGGACGTGGTCGTCCCCATGGGGAAGTATGTGCAATTCGCCCGGTTCCTCGAGGGCCTGCGCAGGGAATCCGGTCTGCCGATCCCGACCTTCGGCCACCTCGGGGACGGAAACCTCCACGTCAACATCATGTACCACCGCGCGGACCGCGCGGAATGCCGCGCCGCTGAGCGCGCGGTCAACAAGCTCATGAGGACCGTCGTCGCGCTCGGAGGCGCAATCTCGGGAGAGCATGGGATCGGGCTCGCCAAGACCCCGTTCCTGCGTTTCCAGCATTCGGCCGCCGCGATCCGGGCCATGCGGGCGGTGAAGCGCGCCCTCGATCCCAGGGGGATACTCAACCCGGGCAAGATGTTCGACGAATTCCGCGTGTGGGAACACAGGCGTCTCGAGGTGAAGCTGCCGTGGGACCATAATTGAGGCCGCCTTTTCCGTTTGCCCGCGCAAGCCGGGCTCTCTCCAATTACGAGGCTTCATGTATCTCAAGGCCCTAAAGCTCCAAGGTTTCAAATCATTTGCCGATCCAACGACCCTCAGTTTCGAGCCCGGCGTGACCGCCGTGGTCGGGCCCAACGGTTGCGGCAAATCCAACATTGCGGATTCGATCCGCTGGGTCCTCGGGGAGCAAAGCGCGAAGGCCCTTCGCGGCGGCAAGATGCAGGACGTGATCTTCGAGGGGGCGGACACCCGCCGGCCGGCGCAGATGTGCGAAGTCTCGATGCTGCTCACGGAGTGCGAGAGGCAGCTCGGAAGCGAATTCCACGAGATTGAGGTCACCCGGCGCGTCCATCGGGACGGGCAGGGCGAATACCTGTTCAACGGGCAGGTCTGCCGGCTGAAGGACATCCACAAGCTCTTCATGGACACCGGCGTCGGCCGGACCAGCTATTCGATCATGGCCCAGGGCCAGATCGACCAGGTCCTCTCGTCGAAGCCCGAGGAGCGGCGCGCCGTCTTTGAGGAGGCGGCTGGAATCACCAAGTACAAGAGCCAGCGCAAGGAGGCCATGGCCAAGCTGGCGCTCACGGACCAGAACCTGGCCCGGGTCGCTGACGTGATCGGAGAGGTTTCCAGGCAGATCGGAAGTCTTAAACGTCAGGCATCCAAGGCGATGCGTTACAAGAGACTGGGTCACAAGCTGCGCCACCTGAGCGTCTCCTGGAGCGCGTTCCAGCACGGCAGGCTCTCGGAGTCCATCGCGGCGCTCGAAGTCGCACTCGCCGGCCTTCGCGCCGAGGCGGAGCGCCGAAGGGCGGCCCTGGAAGGCCAGCAGGCCGGCCTTGAATCGAGGAAGGCGGACCGCAGCAGGCTCAACCAGAGGGTCCAGGACGCCCAGCAGGCCGTCTACGACCTGAGGTCCCAGAAGGACCATGCCGAGAACGCGGCGAACCTTGCGCAGATCAGGCGCACGGGCCTTGCCGACCGGCTGGCCGGAACGCGCGAAACCCTCGGCGAGCTCGAGATGCAGCTTCGGGAGGTCGCGGCCCAGGTGGACAGCGGCTCCCAGGACAAGCAATTGCAGCTGGGCCTGCTCGGCAGCAGCGATGCCGTATACCAGCAGCACAACCGCGAGCTCGCCGTGTCCGAGGGGGAACTCGGCAAGCTCGACCGCGACCTACAGCAGGCGAAATTCGAGCTGCTGCAGTTCGATAGCGCCGTGGCCCGTTTGCGCACGGAGTCCTCCGGCTACGAGGTCGACCAGAAGACGAGCCTCCACAGGCACGAGTCGCTGGCGGGGGAGCTGCGCCTTGCCCTGGAGCAGGCCGCCGTCGCCGAGAAGGCCGCTCTCGAGACCGCAACGAAGGCCGCCGAGGCCCTTGCGGCAAGGGCGCGGGCAAACGAGGCGGCCGTCGAGGCGCAGCAGGGTGTCGCCGACGCGACGCGGGAATTCAGGGAGCTGCAACGCAGGATCCAGGAGGCCGACAGGCAGACGGCGCAGCGCGGCGCCCGCCTGAGGCTCCTGCAGCAGCTCCAGGAGCGCTGGGAGGGCTTTGGCGAGGGCGCCAAGGCGGTGCTCCAGGGCCGGCTGGCGGACGCCCTCGGCGGAGCCAAGGCGACTCCGGTTTCGCAGGGGATCGAGGTGAAGCCCGAGTTCGGGCGCGCCATCGAATCCCTTCTGGGCTCCGCGGCCGAGGCGATCCAGGTGAGCGACCTGTCCACGGCCCGTCGCATCTTCGCCCAGCTCGAGCAGGAGCAGATCGGCTCGGTGGTCCTGCGGATCGCCGAGCTTGGCGCCGCGGGCGCGCCCGCGACGGACCTGCCCGCCGGGCTCTCGCCGGCGACTTCGGCGCTGGCCAGGGTCGACGACGGCCACCCGGCGGGGGCGATCCTGACGTCCTGCTACATCGCGGACGACCTCGGCGCGTTCCTGGACTACTGGCGAGGGCACCCGGAGTTTCAGTTTCTCTCCGTTGCGACCCGCAAGGGAGAGGTGGTGGACCGCCGCGGCATCGTCTCCGGGGGCCACGCCAACCCCAAGAAGCACGCGAACAGCATTGTCCAGCGCGAGATCGACCTGAGGGAGACGGCCAAGGCCCTCGCCGAGGACCAGCGTCTGCACGATGAGCTCCGCGCGCAGAGCGAGACGCTCAACGCGAAGATCGCGGCCGCTGAGCAGCTCCTGGAGGAGAGGAGGGCGTCGGTCATGACGGTGACGCAGGCGCTCGCCGCGGCCCAGGCCGAGGAGAAAAACGCCCGCCGCGCGGCCGATGAGGTGTCGACCCGCGCCAAGCGGATGGAGCAGGAGCTCGCGGCGGTAGAGGCCGCCAGGCTCGAGGCTCAGGCGCGCTGGGAAAGGGCGAAAGCGGGCCTGGCCCGGTCGGAGGAGGCGGCCGCCGCGCATCGCAAGCGTATCGAGGACATCGAGGCCCGCCTCGTCGCGGTGCGCGCCGAGCGTGATGCAAAGCGCGAGGCCCTGTCACAGGCGCGCCTCGAGCTCGCCGAGCGACGCCAGAAGGTGGAGGTTCTGGACCGCGGGCTTGGGGAGATGCAAAGGCGCCGTGAGCAGATCGGCGAGCTCCTCGTCGAGCGCCAGCAGGAGATCGAGGCGTGGACGAGCCAGATGGCGGAGCTCGAGAAGGAGGAGAGCGACGAGCGCTCGAATGCGGCGCGAATCGGCGACACCTTCCTTGTGGCCCAGGAGCAGGTGGAGAAGATACGCGTGGAGCTGGTCGCGGTCGAGCGCGACATCGAATCCCTGGAGGCCGCCCAGGCCGCGCTCCGCCAGGAGTCCGACGCGGCCCACGAGGAGCTGAGCGCCCACGAGGTCCGCCACGCCGAGACGCGGCAGAGGTCCGTCTTCCTCTGCGAGGAGGTGGTGCGCGAATTTCAGGTGGACGTTGCGACGGTCAATTGGAAGGAGATGCTCTGGCACGCCGAGGACGAGCCGGCGGGCCTGAAGCCGCTCGACCTCGATGAGGAGGAGGATGCGGAGCCGGTCGTGCGCCGACCGCGCAAGAAGCGCCCGGAGCACCCGGGCGAGGCGGAGCTCTCCGCCCTCGACGCGACGAACTGGGACGCGGTGAAGGCCGAGGTCGACGCGCTGAGGCAGAGGATGGGCGGCATGGGGGCCGTCAACCTGGTGGCGATCGAGGAGTACTCCGAGCTCAAGCAGCGCCACGATTTCCTCAAGACCCAGTGCGATGACCTGACCCGAGCCAGGGTGGAGCTCATCGCGGCGATCGACGAGATCAACCAGACCTCGCAGAAGCAGTTCGAGGTCACCTTTGAGCAGATCCGCAAGAACTTCGAATACACGTTCCAGACGCTCTTCGGAGGCGGGCGCGCCGACATCGAGCTCGTGCAGTCCGAGGACGTCCTCGAGAGCGGGATCGAGATCGTCGCGCAGCCGCCGGGCACCAGGCTGAAGGGAATATCGCTCCTGTCGGGCGGCCAGCGGACGCTGACCGCGGTGGCGCTCCTCTTTGCGCTCTATCTGGTCAAGCCTTCGCCTTTCTGCCTGCTGGACGAGCTCGATGCGCCGCTCGACGAGTCGAACATCGGCCGGTTCACCGAGCTGCTCAGGAAGTTCGTCAAGGACTCCCAGTTCATCATCATCACCCACAACAAGCGGACGGTCGCGGCGGCAAACGCGATCTACGGGGTGACGATGGAGGAGAGGGGGGTCTCGAAGACGGTCTCGATGCGCTTCAACCACGAGCGCGGCGAGGCCGAGGCGCGCCAGCCCGCCACGGTCGACGAGGCGGTGCGCAACGCCCTTCCCGTCGCGCCGGTGGCCGCCGCGATAGCCACCAGCGCCTGATCCCCGGGGACCCGGTCATGGCAAAATGGCTCCTCGTCGACGGGTTCAACCTGGCCTACCGCTGCTTCTTCGCGATTCCGGAGCTCGCCCGGTCCGACGGGTTTCCAACCAACGCGCTCCACGGGTGGGTCAAGTCGCTCTGGAGGCTGTCGGACCAGGAGAAGCCCGACGGGGCACTCGTTTTCTTCGACCTGGGCGGCGCGATGGACAGGCTCGCGCTCCTTCCCGAATACAAGGCGCAGCGCGAGGAGATGCCCGAGGCGCTCTCAAAGCAGGTGCCGGTCATAAAGGAGCTCACGCGGGCGATGGGCCTTGGCGGCATCGAGGAGGACGGCGTCGAGAGCGACGACCTGCTCGCGTCGCATGCCTGGTCGCTCGCGAAGAAAGGCGACCAGGTGGTCATCGTGAGCTCGGACAAGGATTTCGCGCAGATCGTCGGCGATCGGATCCGGATCATGCTGCCGCCCCCGTCGGCCAACCCCAAGCTCGGCTGGCGCCTGATGGACGAGGCGGGCGTGAGGGAGAAATTCGGTGTGCCCCCGTCCGTGATCGCCGACTACCTGGCCCTGGTCGGCGACACCTCCGACAACATCCCCGGCCTGGGCGGGGTGGGGCCGAAGACCGCGGCAAAGTGGCTCGCCGAGTTCGGAAGCCTCGAGGGCGTCATCGCCGCGGCGGATAGGGTGAACCCGGAGCGTTTTCGCCAAGTGGTGGCCGCCTCCGCGGGCCTGCTCCGGCGGAACCTCAAGGTGACGACGCTCAACCTGTCGCTTCCGCCCCTGCCTGCGGCGCCTGCGGCGGCCATGCCGGGCGAGCTCTATGCGATCCTCGAGAAGATGGAAATGAGGTCGGCGCTTGCGGAGGCGCGCCAGCGCTACGGTCAGCCCGAGCTCTTCTAAGGCGCCGGGCCGGTTGCGCCCTAGACGCCCTTCTTGGAGACCTTCTTCGGGTCGAAGATGTAGCCGATGCCGTGGACCGTCCGGAAGTCCTCGAGGTCCAGGCCCTTAGACTTGAAGATCTCGCGCACCTTGACCACGTACTGGTCGAGCGAGCGGCTCTTGACGTCGGCGTGCTGGCCCCACACGGCGTGGATCAGCGCCTTGCGCGTGATCACCTCGCCCTGGTGGTCGTTCAGGTAGGAGAGGATTCCGAGCTCCTTGCGGCCCACCGAGATCGTCTGCCCATCCGGGAACGTGACCTCCAGGCGCACCGGGGCCACGTGCGCGCCGCAGAACTCGAACGGCTCGGTGTTCACCTTGACGTTCTTCGTGAGGTTCAGGTCCTCCTTGTAGTCGGCGCGGCGCAGCACCGCCTTGATGCGCGCCGTGAGCTCGGGGTAGCTGAACGGCTTGGTGATGTAGTCGTCGCCGCCCTGCTCGAGCCCGTGGACCTTGCTGTTCTCCTCGAGGTTGGCCGTCAGGAAGATGACGGGTACGTTGATGTCGGCCGCCTTCAGGTCCTCGTAGAGCTCGAAGCCCCCCTGGTCGGGAAGGACGAGGTCCAAAAGGACGAGGTTTGCGAAATTGCGCTGCAGGAACTTGAGCGCATGGGCGGCGCGGTTGCACACCTGCACCCGCATGCCGGCTTTCTCAAGGTGTTGGGCGATAAGGGATGCCAGATCCGGCTCATCCTCGACGACGACGATGAGGGGCTTGGGGCTTGGCCGCGTCGGCAGTGGATCTGGCATGGGCGGGCAAACACGCTTTTTACAGGCGCAACGCGCGATGTCAATCCGAGTAAGCCCCCAGCATTTTGCTTGATCGGCCCGGTCGACAGGAGACTCTGGGTTCCTTGTGCCGGACAAAAAGCCAATCCTGATGCTCGGGCTGCCCAAGGGCAGCCTGGAGGAGTCCACCCGAAACCTGTTCGCAAAGGCGGGATGGAAGATCACAACCAATGCGCGGTCCTACAGGCCCGCGATCGACGACCCTGAGCTCGACGCGCGCTTTGTGCGCGCCCAGGAGGTGAGCCGCTACGTGGAGCACGGCTTCTTCGACTGCGGGCTCACGGGCCTGGACTGGATCAAGGAGAACGAATCCGACGTCGTGGAGGTCTGCGACCTCATCTACAGCAAGGCCTCGGCCGCCAAGTCGCGCTGGGTGCTCTGCGTGGCCGAGGATTCGGCGGTGAAGTCGCCCGCCGACCTCGCCGGCAAACGGGTCGCCACCGAGCTCGTCCAGACCGTCAAGCGCTACTTCGCGTCGCGCAAGATCAAGGTCGACGTCGAGTTCTCCTGGGGCGCGACCGAGATGAAGGTCCCCGACCTGGTCGACGCGATCGTCGACATCACGGAGACCGGGTCGTCGCTTCGCGCTAACAAGCTCCGGATCGTCGACACCCTCCTGGAGACCAACACCAAGCTGATCGCCAACAAGAAGGCGTGGGCGGACCCCGTGAAGCGCAGGAAGATCGAGACGATCGCGCTCCTGGTGCGCGGGGCCCTCGAGGCCGAGTCGAAGGTCGGCCTGAAGATGAACGCCCCGAAGAAGGCGCTTTCTTCCATCATCAAGGCCGTGCCGTCCCTTAGGGACCCGACGATTTCCCCGCTTAACAACCCGGACTGGGTGGCCCTGGAGACGATCATCGACGAGAGCGTCGTCCGCGAGATCCTTCCCCAGCTGAAGGCGCTCGGCGCCGAGGGCATCGTGGAATACCCGCTCAACAAGGTCGTCTATTGAAATGGCCAGGGTCGCCATTGGACTGCTTCAGCACGCGTGTTCGGCTGATCCGGCTGCGAACCTGACGAGGGCGTTGGAGCTGGCCGAGCGGGCGGCCCGGAGGGGCGCGAACATCATCTGCACCCAGGAGCTCTTCCATTCGCAGTATTTCTGCCAGAGCGAGGATCACGGGAATTTCAGGCTGGCCGAGACGATACCGGGCCCGGCCACGGAGGCCTTCCAGAGGCTCGCGAAGAAACGCGGCGTGGTCGTCATCGCGTCCCTCTTCGAGAGGCGCGCCAGCGGGCTTTACCACAACACGGCGGCGGTCATCGACGCCGACGGCTCGCTGCTTGGGATCTACCGCAAGATGCACGTCCCGGACGACCCGCTCTACTACGAGAAATTCTACTTCACCCCGGGCGACACGGGCTTCCGCGCATGGAAGACCAGGTTCGGGAAGATAGGGGTCCTCATCTGCTGGGACCAGTGGTATCCCGAGGCGGCGCGGCTGACGGCGCTCCAGGGCGCCGAGATCATCTTCTACCCGACCGCGATCGGCTGGCACCCGCGGGAGAAGAGAAGGCTCGGGGCGCGGCAGCACAGCGCGTGGGAGACGGTCCAGCGCGCCCACAGCGTCGCAAACGGCTGCTTCGTCGCCGCGTGCAACCGGATCGGGCGCGAGAAGCCTGCCGGCGGCGCGGGCATCGAATTCTGGGGCCAGAGCTTTGTCTCGGGCACGGGCGGAGAGATCCTCGCCAGGGCGTCGGCGGCCAAGGAGGAGGTTCTCGTGGTCCCGGTCGACCTCGGCGAGGTTGACTCAACCCGCACGCACTGGCCGTTTCTGCGCGACCGCAGGATCGACGCGTACGGCGACCTCACGAAGCGCTTCCGCGACTGACCCCCGATGCCAGTCGCGCCAAAAACGCCGGCCGCGCTCGGCTTCAGAATGCCGGCGGAGTGGGAGAGGCAGGAGGCCGTCTGGCTCTCCTGGCCCCACAGGCGCAGGACGTGGCCCGGGAACTTCCGCCCGATCCCGGGCGTGTTCGCCGAGGTCGCGGCGCGCATCAGCGAGCGCGAGACGGTGCGCCTGAACGTCTCTCGCGCCCATGAGGCGCGCGCCCGCTCGATGATCGAGCGGGCGGGCGCTGACATGCGCAACGTCGAGTTCTTCGGCCACCCCACCAACGACGCCTGGTGCCGCGACAACGGCCCCATCTTCGTGAGAAACGACCGAACCGGCGAGGTGGCGGTGACCGACTGGGAGTTCAACTCGTGGGGGGGCAAGCATCCCCCCTTTGACCTGGACAACCGGGTCCCGGGGCGGATCGCGAGGGCCCTCTCGATGCGCCGGTTCAGGACCGGTATGGTCCTCGAGGGGGGATCGATCGACGTGAACGGCAGGGGGCTCCTTCTGACGACCGAGGCGTGTCTCCTGAACCGGAACCGCAACCCGCACCTCACCCGCTCCGAGATCGAACGCAACCTGATGCGATTCCTCGGCGTGTGCGAGGTCCTCTGGCTCGGGAGGGGCATCGCGGGGGACGACACGGACGGCCACGTCGACGACCTGACGCGGTTCTACAGCGAGTCCGGGGTCCTCACGTCCGTCGAGCGCGACCGTCGAAGCCCGAACTACCGCGCCCTCGCAGAGAACCTCGAGCGCCTGCGCTCCGCGCGCACGGCTTTGGGCAGAAGGCTCGACGTCGTGAAGCTGCCGACGCCGGCGCTCTGCAGGCGAAACGGGCAGGTGCTGCCGGCCAGCTACGCTAACTTTCTCGTCATCAACGGGGCCGTGCTCATGCCGGCCTTCCGGCAGCCCAGGCGCGACCGGGCGGCGGCGGAGGTCCTGGCCGCGTGCTTCCCGGGCCGCGAGGTGATTGCCATAGATTGCTTGGAACTCGTATGGGGCCTTGGCACTCTCCATTGCATCTCGCAGCAGCAGCCGTCGACCAGACCATGAAGAACCTAAGACTATCGGCAGTGTGCCTGGCGGCGGTGCTCCTGTGGGGATGCAACTCCGACCTCCCGGACGAGGTGCGCTCCGCGCTTGGGCCCCGCGAGGCGCCGCGCACGCAGGTCTTCCAAGCCGACAAGAAGGCGGCCTACGAGGCGGTCAGGGCCGCGGTTGACGAGATGAGCTTCAATTTTGTCCGTGGCGGGCCGGCCACCGGTGAGCTTGAGGCAATGAGCGCCGTCGCGAGCGGTGACGAGCCCAACAGCTCGCGCCAGATCCTGATGAAGGTTCACCTGACTCCCGCGGGCGACGCCGGCACGGAGGTGCAGGTTTCGCTGATTGAGACCCTCGAGGCCGACTCGTCCAACCAGCCCGGGATGGCTACGGAGACGCCCCTGCGCGACACGCCTCTCTACAATGTTTTCTTCCGCGACGTGCAGAATGCGCTGAACGCGCCCGCGAAGCATTGATACGGCACTAGTTACTGTTGGAGAGCAACTTGCCATCGATTCGGTGCTCGGCTTTCGGGCGAACGGGGTCGGGGAGGGCCGGTTCGCCGGGTGAAAACGCGGAGTTTGTGCTTGCCCGGCCGGCGTGGCGGATGGTTTTCTGAACCTTCGCGGCATTCACTATCGGTCAGACCTGCGCCGCCGCGATGCTCCCGCAGGGCCTGAATTAAGTTCAACCGTCAACCCGTGGCCGAAAGGCCTGCCGTGGTGGCCGGGGTGCTCCGGAGCAGGCGCGCCGACCATCCGTTCCCAGCCCATGAGTTCATTAATGCAAGAGCTGCTCGCTCAATCCTCCTTCGACAAGCTCAAG
>CAZHPC010000090.1:0-13235 GCA_964534685.1 uncultured Opitutaceae bacterium | reverse complement strand
GCGTGGGCTCGCCGACGTGCCAGTGTCGCGTGCGCCACCAGCCGTCATCCAGGCAGGTGAGGCACAAGCCGACCGCGAGCAGGTTGAAAAAAGCGTAGTTTCCCGTCACGGCTATCAGGAATTGCAGGGCGATAAGCGCGATGGCGCCGATGTGCCGGAATCGCCTAGGGGCCGGAATGCAGAACGGAGCGGCGAGCTCGATTGCGAACATGATGGCGCACGATGCCATCTGGAACCATTCCGGGAGGCGCTGCGCGTACCAGGCAATCGGCGTCGGCAGCGGCTGGGTCTGATAGTGAAATGTGAGGGCGGTTAGATGCCGCCATGTAGGATCGCCGCTTGCGAGCTTGACGACGCCTGACAAGAACATGAGCCGGAACAGGAGCCACCACACAAGGTAGCGCGCAAGGGGAGACGGGTCATACGGATCCTGCGCGCGCCGAATCCGCCACGGCACGAGGAATACGGCCAGGAGCGTGCTTTCCAGGAGAAGCGCGTCCCATTGAAAATCAAAAAAGATCTGCCCGGCCGACGCGAGCGACAGGTAGAAGGCCCAAAGCAGCGCAAGGCAGACCGCCTGGGCGTATCCCAGGAAAAGAAACACCGACAGTCCGACTCCGAGGCCGCAGAGCATGCCGATGAATCGCCCGGTCCCGAAGATCCAGCAGAGGGATGGGACCTCGTACCATGCCTGACTCCCCAGCTGTTCATGAACCAACGCCAGGAACTTGCCGGCGGGGAGGATTCCGTTTGGTCCTATCAGTCCGTCCGCTTGGATCCATGCTGACGCGAACGCCGCCGCATAGGCGATCGCGAGAACGCGGATGAAAAGGCGCGTGCCCACCGCGAATGACGGCCGAGAAGGCGATGCAGCTTGTTCCACAGAAACGTCCTACATCGTTCTCCGGCCGCGTCGAGTAAATCTACCCTATTGAGAGATATTGAATTATATGATACCGTAAAATCATGTATATATAATGCTTGCTATATCACTGTTACTGGCCGACTGTATAGTAACCATGGTAACTAATCAGATAAAGGAGCTAGAGGTTACAAAGGCCAAGATGGCGGCGCTCGAGAAGTCGATTGCCAGGCGTCTCCACAAGGAGCTGGGGACCCTGCACAAGAAATATGGTTTTGCCTCCCTGGTCGAATTCGTCAAGGCGCTGAAGGAGGCGTCGGGTTCAGGCCCGCGCAGGAAGGGCCGCCGGGGCCGGCCAACGAAGGCCACGGACAGGGTAAAGCGCCGCAAGCGCGCCGTCATAACCGACGAGACACGCACGAACGTGAAGAAGCTCGTCGAGACGGGCAAGACGGGCTCCCAGATCGCCAAGTCGCTCGGTATCTCGCTCCCGAGCGTGCAGAACATCAAGAAGGCGCTGGGACTTGTGAAGGCTCGGGCCTGAACACTGCGCAGTCTTGCCAGAAGCTTTCGGCCCCTGCTTTGTGGCAGGGGCCGTTTGCTTTACGAAGCCCAGCGACATGCCGACCCACTATATTCAGGCCAATACAAACGGCCGCCTGCATCCCGCAAGCGAGCCGTCGATAGCTCCGCTCAACAGGGGCTTCCTCTACGGGGATGCCATCTACGAGGTCTGGCGGACATATCATGGCATTATCTTCGCGTGGGAGGAGCATTGGAGCCGGATGCGGGCGTCGGCTCTGGCTGTGCATATGCAGTTGGACATTACACCGTCGCAGATTCTTTCAGAGATTCGCCGCACGGTGTCCGCCTATAGGGAGCGCGTCCCGAATTCCGGAGAGCTCTATATTCGGCTGCAAGTAACCCGTGGCGGCGGCCCGATTGGTCTGGACATTGCGCTGGCCGACAAGGCGGACTTTCTCCTGCTCGTGCAGCCCTGCCCGGAGCTTCCAAAGGGAAAGGAACTCTTGGGACTGAAGCTGTCGGTTGCGAAGACGCTCCGCCGCAATCCGGTGCAGAGCCTCGATCCGGCATGGAAGACGGGCAACTACCTGAACAACCTTCTGTGCCTTCGGGAGGCGCGCGCCCGCGGAGCCGACGATGTGGTGATTCTCAACCTCGCGGGCGAAGTGACGGAGGCCTCCGTTGCAAACATAGCGTTTGCGCGGGGCGGAGGATTTGTGACGCCCCCGCTTTCCGCGGGAATTCTGGGGGGCATAACGCGCGGTTTTCTTCTGGGCGCGGTCGCGGTCTCGGCGGGCATCCGCGGATCCGAGGCGGCGGTCCGACCCGCCGACTTTGCGTCGATGGATGAATGTTTCCTGCTCTCCACGACGAAGGACATTGTCCCGGTGGCCGAAATTGACGGAATAAGGTTTAAGCTTGGCCCGGATTCGGTGGCGTTGCGGCTCAAGAGGGCCTTCGCACGTGTAGCCCGTGAGTACGCCACGGCCCATCCCGAGCTGGCGGCCTGATCCCGTCCGCCATGCGCTTCTTAGGAATAGACCACGGGACGCGTAGGATCGGCCTCGCGTACGGCGATGAGATCGGCGTGGCGACGCCTCTGCCTGCGATCGCCTCGGAGGATTCGTCGAGGCAATGGAAAGAGATTGCCGCCATAGTGAAGGAGAGGCGCATCACCGAGGTGGTGGTCGGCCATCCTCTCAACATGGACGGATCATCCGGCCCGAAGGCGTTGCAGGTCGAGGCGTTCGCGCGCAGGCTCCGCGCGGAGTTCAACCTGCCGGTGCATCTTGTCGACGAACGGCTCACGAGCTACGAGGCCGAGTCCACCATCCCGCCATCCAAGCGTCGGGCTGTCCGCAGGAGCGGACTGATCGACTCGCGGGCCGCGACGATAATCCTCCAGGATTATCTGGAGGGACGCTTCCCAGGGGGCGGCGCAAGCGGAGGCGAAACATGAAGCGGTGGAAATGTCTCTGTGCCTACGACGGCGGCGGGTTTTCCGGCTGGCAGAGCCAGACGAGGAGGGACTCTGTCCAGGACGCCATCGAGGCGCGGCTGGCGGACGTGCTCGGCGTCCGGACACGGATCCATGCGAGCGGCCGCACGGACGCCGGCGTGCACGCGATCGGGCAGGTTTTTCACTTCGATGCGGCGTGGCCGCACGGCCCGGAGAAGCTGGCCGCTGCGCTCAGGCACGGGCTCTCCAGGGCAATTCAGATTGTGTCGGTACGCGCGGCCGCGCCGGACTTCCACGCCAGGTTCTCCGCGACGGGCAAGGTCTACGAGTACCGCATCCGTCTGGGGGATGCCGATCCGTTCACGAGGCCGTACTGCTGGCCCGTCTTCAAGCCGATGGACCTTATGGCGATGAGGGCGTCCGCGCGGGTCCTCGAGGGCGTGCATGATTTCAAGGCGTTTTCCGCGTCAAACGGGACGGAACCCGGCGAAAGGGAAGGGACCACGCGCAACCTTCGGAGGCTCGAGATACGGGCGAGCGGGCGCAACCTGAAGGTTGTGGCCGAGGCGGACGGCTTCCTTTACAAGATGGTTCGCAGCCTCGTTGGCTCTCTCGTGGCAGCGGGAGAGGGCAAGCTGACCCCCGCCGAGATAGGCAGGATACTCAGGTCGAGGGTGAGGACCGCGCAGGTCCAGACGGCGCCGCCACAAGGGCTCTTCCTGCGCCGGGTGCGGTACCGCTGAGCCGCGAATTCGGTTGCCTCAGCCTTCTGGTTTCGGCACGTTGCTTGCCCGCACGCTTCATGCATTTCGACAAGCCGACGTACTCGGTTCGCAGGACGAAGAAAAAGGGCATTCCCGAGGGCCTTTACACGAAAGACCCCGTCACTGGCGATATCCTGTTCAACAAGGAAATCGAGGACAACCAGATGGTAGTCCCGAAGAGCGGCCATCATTTCCCGATAGGGGCGCGCGAACGGCTGGCGAAGCTCCTGGATGCTCATTCCTTTGTGGAAACCCACATGAACGTGCGCGCCGACGATCCTTTGAAGTTCGTGGACACGCAGCCCTATTCGGATCGCCTCAAGCGCAACGCAAAGAAGAGCAACTTGCCCGAGTCGGTCATCTGCGGGACGGGGGCGATCCACGGGATACCGGTCGCGATCGCCGTGATGGATTTCCAGTTCTGCGGCGGCTCGATGGGGTCGGCCACCGGGGAGAAGATCACGCGGACGATCGAGGATGCCCTGGCGAAGAAGATCCCCTGCATCATCTTCAGCGCGTCCGGCGGCGCCCGGATGCAGGAGGGGATCTACTCCCTGATGCAGATGGCGAAGACGAGCTCGGCGCTCGGCAGGCTTGCGCAGGCGAAGATACCCTTCATCTCAGTGCTCACAAACCCGACAACGGGAGGGGTTACGGCCAGCTTTGCGACTCTCGGAGATGTCATCCTGGCTGAGCCCGGCGCCATGATCGGATTCGCCGGAGCGCGGGTCATCAAGGACACCACGAAGCAGACGTTGCCCCCCGGCTTCCAAACCTCGGAGTTTCTGCTCAAGCACGGGCTCGTTGACCAGATCGTGAGCCGCACGGAGATGCGCGAGCGAATCAGGGACATCCTTTCGGCCCTATATATAAAGAAGGAACCTGTCGCCGCGGGCGCTTAACTGGTCCCCGCCAATGACGTCCGGATCGCCGCTGGCCGGCTATGCGGCCACACAGGACTATCTCTTCGGCCTGAAGACGGCCGGCGTTAAGTTCGGCGTGGACAGGATGCGCATCCTATCGTCCCTGATCGGCCATCCCGAAAGTGCGGTTCCCTGCATCCACGTCGGCGGAACGAATGGCAAGGGATCGGTTTCGGCCATGCTCGAGGCGATTCTGCACGCGTCGGGCCACCGGACGGGCCTCTACACCTCCCCGCATCTGGTCCGGCTGGGAGAGCGGGTCCAGGTCGACCGCTGCAACCTTACCGAGAGGGAGATCACCGCGTTTGTGCAGGAGCTTCAGCCGGTCGCCGATGCCATAGCCTCCAAGGGCGGACTGGACGACAGGCCGAGCTTCTTCGAGTTCATGACGGCGATGGCTTTCCTACAGTTTGCGAGGAAGAATTGCGATTTAAGCATCATCGAGGTCGGACTTGGAGGCAGGCTCGATGCCACCAACATTGTTGAGCCGGAGGTGAGCGTCGTGACGTCGATCGGCCTCGACCACTGCGAGATGCTGGGAAACACGTTTGAGGCCATAGCCGCCGAGAAGGCGGGAATCATTAAGCCCGGCCGTCTTGTTGTGATCGGGCGAATGCCGCTCGGCGCGGAGACGACGCTGCGCAGGGTGGCCACCTCAATGGGAGCCCGGCTGGTCTCCGTGCGCGAGGAATACGGCGACGACGTGGACCGCTACCCAAAATCAAACCTCGAGGGAGACTACCAGCGGTGGAACGCGGCGACGGCGACGTTGGCGGCACGCCTGCTACCCAAGAGATTTGGTATCTCGGAAAAGACCATCGAGTCCGGCCTCGGGGCCGTCGACTGGCCGGGGCGCTGGCAGCGGACGATGTTGGGCGGGCGCCTGGCGATCCTGGACGCCTCCCACAATCCAGAAGGTGCGGCCGTCCTGGATTCCAACCTTTCGCGCCTTTTTCTCGAGACCAGGCGGCAGCCGGTCGCAATCGTTGGGGCCCTCGGGGCGATGAGGGCGGGCCCACTCCTCGAGGTTCTTTGCAGGCATTGTCGGGAGATCCACCTCGTTGTGCCTCATCAGGCGAGGGCGTCGAGCCACGCCGACCTTGAGGCACTGGTCCCCTGGACGTTTCGCGGGCGGACTCTCCGGTCAACGGTCGAGGAGCTTTTCCCCTCGGCGTCGATCTGCACGGCGGGCGGTCGCGACGACGTCATCGTCGTGACCGGCTCGATCTACCTCCTTGGCGAGGTGCTTAGCCGTCTGGAGCCGAAGCGGGGCCCGGGGGAGGGGCGGCTTCAGGACTTCTGAGCGAGGTCAGGCCAGCCGGACAAGCTCGGCCGTTGCGGGAACGTCCTTGACGATCTGAGAGGGACCGGGTCCGACGCCCAGGTAGCGCAGGTTTGGCAGGGCCGCGGGCAGTTGCTCGCCCGCGTAGGCAACATCGATGATCCCCTTCACCATGCCTGCCACATAGCGTCGTGCGTTCGCAGGGAGGTCCGCGAACCGCCGCACGCCCGATATGTCCTCGGCCCAGCCGGGATAGCTTGTGAAGACGGGTCGGAGCGACTTGCGCACGGCTTCGTTTCGGGGGACATGCAAGAAGCGCCTGCCTCCGGGAGCCTCGTATGCCGTGCACACGCGCAGGTCGCCCTTCCAGTCCCCAGCCCAGGAGAGGGCATCCAGCTTGTTGATCATCAGGTCCTGGAATCCGCCATACCGAAGGGTGTCCCCTTTTTCGACGGCGTCGTACCAGCCCACCATCCGCTGCCTGCCCGTGCTTGTTCCAAACTCCAGCTTCTTGAGCTTCACGCCGAGGGGCTCGGATTCGTCCATTTCCGTTAGGAAGGTGTGGGTTCCCACCTTTGTGTCGTAGGCCTTCGCGACGCCGAAGGTATGGATGGGTTGCACGGGTATGTTCGCGCTCTCGAAGAACTCGGGCGTGAACGTATGCGATGAGGTGGGGGAGAAGCCGTGGCGCTTGTCCAGCCAGTAGGCCTGCCCGAACTCACCGATGATGGTGTGGCCGAGGCGGAGCTCGCTCAGGACCAGCTCGCGCACCTCGCCAATGTTCCTGCGCAGCGCGGTTCCGGCCTTCCAGTACACGGACGTCAGGCAGTCAAGATCGAGCTCGAACGGCCGCCTTCCACGGAACTTCGAGAAATCGAACTCGTCCGCACCAAAGACGCCGCTCGCGATCGTCTCAGCGTTAGCCCGCTTCTCGGCCTCACTAAGCCGGTCGAAGAAGCCATGCCACGTTGACTCACTCGCGCGGTAGACGTGCTGAATCATCCGGCAGGCGCGGTCGGCCCGCTGCGACAGCTTCCGGGCGAAGAAGTTCGGCCCCGCCAGGAAGTCTGAGAAATACATCTGCCAGTGCCCCGTCTCCTCATTGTAGGCCGCCGAGATCCCGCGTCCCGTCGATCCGCGTGACTCCTCCTCGAGCACGTTGACGCGGTAGTCCTCCTCGGCCAGATCGAGCAGCCGGTGGGTCAGGTCCGACGTCATCGTGCGCTCGTCGATCAGGAGCCTCTCGCGCACCGAGTAGCCCTTGGCTTCCAGCGGAGCCGCCTCCCAGAGGATCTTCCGCGGGTCGGCCACGACTCCACTGCCAATTGCAAGGTGGGTTATCTCGCGGTCCACGACCCCCGACGGAAGCAGGTTGAGTTTGACGCCCGCGGCCGTATGGCCCGCGTTGGCGCCGCCGTTCACCTTCATGACGACCGTGACGCGGGCGGGGGTGGCCCGCAGCTCCTCGACGATCTCCGGAATCAGGCGGCCCTTTCCCTCGTCGCCTAGGGAGATTCCGACATCCGCAATGAGCTGGCAGGTGAAAGGAGGAAGCGCCATGGTTCTTTCCGCAACCGAAGTCATGGACCCCTGTTGCAGGGGATTCAAATGGTAACTCGGGCGCCGAGGGCAAGCCTCAACTCTCCGGGCGGGCGGCCCGGCGGTCAGTTTGCGCGGGTCGAGACCTCGACGACGTCGTGCGGCGCAGCCTCTTTTTGGCCCGCGGGGCTCACGCGGGCAAACCGGGCCCGTTCGCGCAGGGCGCTGAGCGTCCTGGCACCCAGGTAACCCATCCCGCTCTGCACCCCACTGATAAGGTTCGTCAGAACCTCGTCTACGGAGCCGCTGACCTCCTTCAGCGCCTCGATTCCCTCTGCGGCGACCTTGCGAGTGTCCTCCCGGTCCCTGCCATAGCGGGCGGCGCTGCCGGCCTTCATCGCGGCGAGCGAACCCATCCCGCGGTACTGCTTGTAGACCTTTCCGCCGATTTCCAGGATCTCACCCGGGGCCTCGCGGCAGCCCGCCAGCACTCCGCCGCAGATCACGGCGTCCGACAGCGTGAGCGCCTTGACGATGTCGCCCGACTTGGTGATGCCCCCGTCCGCGAGGATCCGGACACCGCGGCCCCTGGCGGACTTCGACGCGACATAAAGGGCGGTCAGCTGGGGGATGCCGACTCCGGCGACGATGCGCGTCGTGCAGATGGAGCCCGGCCCCTGACCGACCTTGATGGCATCCGCCCCGCAGTCGGCAAGAAACTCCACTCCGGCGCCGCTCGTGACATTTCCCGCTATCAGCGTGAGTGACGGAAATGCCTGGCGCACGAGCTTGACGACATCGCCGACACCGGAGGTGTGGCCGTGCGCGGTCGAGACCGCGACGGCGTCGATGTGCTCATCGACCAGGTTGCCGACGTGGGAAAGGATCGCGTCCCTGTCGAGAGAACCGGATGGCGTGCGCGTCGGGGAAAGTGCCGCCCCCACAACGAGCCTGAACTGTGAGTCCCGCGCCGGTTTCCTCCGGGACCGGGTTTCCCCGGTGATCCTTTCGACGTCGGACGCCGTTACCAGGCCCTGGAGACGGCCCTCTCGGTCGACCACGAGCATCTTGTTGATGCCGACATTGGCGCTGAAGAACTTGTCGGCCGCCTTGATCGGATCCTTCGCGACGGCGGCCTCCTCCGCGGTCTTTAGCTGGGAGCGCGGCGTCATCACCTCGGCGACGCTCTTTGAGCGGTAGCGCTCCTTGACGACGTTGCCGGACACCAACCCGCAGAGTCGGCCGTCGCCGTCCACGACGGGAAACGTGGAAAACCCGTAGCGCTTCGTCTCGATCAGCAGCAGCAGGTCGCCGATCAGGTTGGACGGCGCGACGGTGATCGGGTCCTGGATGAGGCCGTGAATGTGCCGCTTGACCCGGGCGACCTCCTTGACCTGCTCCTTGGGGAGCATGTTGTAGTGGATTAGGCCCATGCCGCCGTTCAGCGCCATGGCGATCGCCATCTCCTTGCCGGTCACCGTGTCCATGTCGGACGAGATGACGGGAATCTGAAGGCTCAGCGAGTCGGAGACCGAGGTCGAGGTGTCGGCATCCTTGGGGAGGATCTCCGAGTACAGCGTGGCTAGGGTGACATCGTCGAACGTGAGCGCCATCGGCACGCTCGCGCGGAAGAATTCATCCGGGGGGAGGTAGAATTGGGGGTCGACCGACGACTGTGGCTTCTTTGCAACCTTGCTCATGGGTTGCCGTGAACCAAATAGTGCGGTTTGCTAAAAGGGCAAACAAAATGGATTTCAGGTTCGCATTCCGCAGGTACTCGCTGCCTTTCGGCCATCCCGTTCGGACGTCGCGCGGGCCTTGGCTGCTCAGGGAGGGCCTTTACGTGCGCATCGACCGGCCCGACGGATCGGTTGGCCTTGGGGAGGCGGCGCCCTTGCCGGCGTTTGGCACGGAGACGGTGGATGAGGCCGAGGCGTTCTGCCGCTCGCTCGGAGACCGCCTTGGCGATGATGCGCTATCGCGGGTTCCGCGAGGCCTCCGCTCGCTTCGGAACGCGCTTGCCTTCGCCATCGGGGGTCCTGCCGACATCCCGAGGCATGCCAGCCTTGGCGTGACGGCGCTGCTGCCCGCGGGGCGCGCCGCGCTATCCGAAGCGCCGCCAAAGGCCGAGGCGGGCTTCAGGGTATTCAAATGGAAGGTGGGTGTCGGCGCACCCAAGGATGAAATGGCCCTGCTGGATGACCTGATAGGCGCACTGCCGGCGGGCTCGAGGTTCAGGCTGGACGCGAACGGGGCCTGGGATCGCAGGACCGCAGAGAAGTGGCTCGACCGCGTATCGGGACGTCCCGTTGAGTTTGTGGAGCAACCGGTTGCGCATGATTCAAGGGGCGCGGACGACTGCCTTGCCGGGCTGGCCGCCGACTACCCCACGCCGATCGCCCTGGACGAATCGATCACAAACGAGGAAGACGTCGGCCGCTGGATAGACCTCGGCTGGCGGGGATATTTTGTCGTCAAGCCAGCCCTTGTGGGAGAGATCCGGGCCGTGCTCGGCAGGCTTGCAAAGGCCCATGCGAGGGTTGTGTTCTCCTCGGCGCTCGAGACGGGAATCGGCGCCCAGGCTGCCCTTCGCCTGGCTTTCGCGTGGCCCGGCAAGGCCATTTCGCTCGGCTTCGGCGTTTGGCCGCTCTTTTCGGATTCAAGGTTTGACGGACCCGCGGCAGTCCCATTCCTGCGCGTGGAGGACGTGAACAGGATCAATCCAGAGGCCCTATGGAACGCGGTGAGCTAGCGGGCCTGCTCGCAGGGTTTCGGGGAGGCGCTCCATGGGAGGGCC
Source organism: uncultured Opitutaceae bacterium (assembly GCA_964534685.1). Lineage (GTDB taxonomy): Bacteria > Verrucomicrobiota > Verrucomicrobiia > Opitutales > Opitutaceae > Palsa-1447. Next base: position 3,084 of record CAZHPC010000090.1, on the reverse strand, counting down.
CGGTGATCGAGGAGGCGGAGGCTGGGCGGTTCATGGGGGCGTTCGCACGGGCTGTCTCCGAGGGAGGCAACGTCTTCTTTTCGAATCCAACCTGGCGCTCGAGCGAGCGGGCCGACCTCATCCGCCTTGTCGGGGCGGCTCCCTGCGGGAAGCGCGGCTGGCTCATGATCCCGAGCGGGGGCGCGGGCGGGGGCCTCAAGTTCGCCCGCCACGACGGACGGACGATTGCCGCGGCGGTCGGGGGGTTCTGCCGCCACTTCGGGATGGAGCGCGTGAATTCCGTCAGCGTGCTCCCCCTCCACCATGTGAGCGGGTTCATGGCGTGGATGCGAAGCGCGATGACCGGTGGCGTGTTCATCCCCTGGTCCTGGAAGGAGGCCGAGGACGGGCGCTTCCCGCCGGACACGCCCGCGGACTGCTGCCTTTCCCTTGTACCGACCCAGCTGCAGCGGCTCCTCTCCTCCAAGGCCGCCGTCGCCTGGCTGAGGGGATTTCGCGTCGTCTTCATCGGAGGGGGGCCCGCCTGGGAGGGATTGATCGATCAGGCGGCGGGGCTCGAGCTGCCCGTCTCGACGAGCTACGGAGCGACGGAAACCGCGGCCATGGTCGCCGCGCTCAAGCCCGAGCAATTCCTCAATGGAATCCGTGGATGCGGCTCGGCGCTTCCCCACGCGGGGATCGACACGGTTGACGGGGTGGTGAGGATCACCGGCGAATCGGTGTTCAGGGGGTATTTCCCGGCATTCCAAGAGGAGAGATCCTGGACGACCGGCGACCTGGGCGCCATCGGGCCCGACGGCGGCCTGTCAGTCCTCGGCAGGCTCGACGACGTGGTGGTGACGGGAGGCCACAAGGTGCTGCCGGCGGAGGTTGAGGCTGCCCTGATGCTGAGCGGCGAGTTTGACGACATTGCGGTGATCGGACTTCCCGACCCGGAATGGGGCCAGCTGGTGGTGGCCTGCCACCCCGGCCGTTCCAGACCGATCGGGGTTGAGCAGATCAAAGACGCACTTTCCGGCCTGGCCTCATTTAAGCATCCCAAGCGCTACATTGCCGTTATGCCGTGGCCCCGCAACCCGCAGGGGAAGATCAACCGGGCGGAGCTTCTCAAGCTCGCCTTGGGTGGATGACCGGGCGTCAGCCCGCTCGGATCCAGGCCAACAGCGGCCCCGGAAGCGCCTTTCGGGCGCGCGTCGCCGAGTCAACGCACACGTGCTCGGTCCGCGCGCGCGCGGCGCACTTGGCTTGCGGTCCGAGCCTCGTGATCACGTAATGGATCTCAAAGGAGTTCTCCGACAACATCTTGGGATTTACGCTCACGCTTAGCTTGTCGCCGCACGAAATCGGCCGCAGATACTCCGCCTCGCTCTTGGCAATCGGCACCACCACCGAGTTGTCGGCAAAGAACCGTTTGAGATCAATTCCCGCGGCCGACAGGGCCTCCTCATAAGCCTCGTGACAGATCGAGAGGTAGTTGGCGAAGTACACGACTCCGGCGGCGTCGGTATCCGCAAAATGGGTCGTCCGGGAGTAGGCAAAAGGCATCGTTGCAGGCAATACCCAATCGATAGGTCTGTGGGCGCGTTACGCAACATCGCAGAGGACGGCGTCCCGGCGGCGTCTTCCGGCGTTGAATTTGCCCCTTCCAGGGCTCTGAATGTCGGCGATGACCAAGAACGAGATCGCGGACGTGCTCGCCGAGATCGGGACCCTCATGGAGCTCAAGGGCGAGAATCCGTTCAAGGTCCGCGCCTATTCGACGGGCGCGAGGGCCATCGAGGCCTTGGAGCGGGATGAATTCGAGAAGCTTGTCGGGGAGGGACGCCTCCAGAGCGTCAAGGGCATCGGCGAGGCGCTCGCGGCGAAGATAGCCGAGCTGCATTCCACGGGCCGCCTCGAGTTCCTGGACAAGCTTAAGGCGTCGATCGAACCGGGCCTGGTCGAGATGCTGAAGATTCCCGGCCTCGGCCCCAAGAAGATTGCCGCCCTGTGGCGCGAACTCAAAGTCACCTCGATCGCGGAACTGCAGGCGGCTTGCAAGGACGGGCGGGTGGCGGCGCTCGCTGGCTTCGGCGAGAAGACGCAGGAGAAGATCCTGACGGGCATCCGCAACCGCGAGGCATACTCGCTTCGGCACCTTTGGTGGGACGCCAGCGAAACCGCCGTCCCGATCCTGTCGGGGCTTCGTGCGTTGCCGCAGGTCAGCCGCGCCGAGACGGCTGGCAGCCTGCGGCGCGGACTCGAGACGGTCGGGGACCTGGACTTCATTGTCGCGGCCGCGGACGTGGGTCCCGTCGTCAAATGGTTCACAGGGATGGGGGGCGTGCGGGAGGTCACCGCCAGCGGCGAGACCAAGGCGAGCGTGCGCCTCGAGAGCGGACTCCAGGCCGACCTCCGGATCATTCCCTCGGAGCAGTTTGCCTTCGCGCTTCACCACTTCACGGGTTCGAAGGACCACAACGTCCAGATGCGCCAGCGCGCCCTCGATCGGGGACTCAGCTTGAGCGAGTGGGGCCTCGTCCCCTCGGCCGGGGAGGGCACGGCGCGGGACAAGGCGGCCCGAAACGAGGGTTTGGCCGCCGGCGACGAGAAGGCGATCTTCGCGGCGCTCGGCCTGGCCTTTATCCCCCCGGAGCTTCGGGAGGGAATGGGTGAGATCGAGGCCGCCGAAAAGGGCGAGATACCCAGGCTTGTCGAGATGGGCGATCTGCGCGGTGCCTTCCACAACCACACGACGGAGTCGGACGGGGGCAGCACGCTCGCGGAAATGGCCGGCGCGGCGCAGGCGCTCGGCTGGGCGTACCTTGGGATCGCCGACCACTCCAAGTCCAGCCGGCAGGCGAACGGACTCTCGGAGGAGCGCCTTTCCAAGCAGGTGGCCGAGATCGAGGCCCTGAATGGCTCCCGCCGCTTCCGGACCCGGGTGTTCACGGGGACGGAATGCGACATCCTGCCCGACGGCACCCTCGACTATGACGACGCCGTTCTGGCAAGGCTGGACTATGTCGTCGCGTCGGTTCACAGCGCCTTCAGCCAGGACGAGGCCGTCATGACCTCCCGGATGATCCGGGCGATCGAGAACCC
>CAZHPC010000089.1:0-13438 GCA_964534685.1 uncultured Opitutaceae bacterium | reverse complement strand
CCGAGTTCCTCTGGGTGCTGAACCTCGAGCGGAACATGATCTTCTTCCTGCTCCTCTTCATCGTGATCGTCGCCGCGTTCTCGGTCATGAGCTCGCTCCTCATCTCCGTCGTCCGCAAGACCCGCGAGATCGGGCTCCTGGGTGCCCTCGGCGGCAAGCCGGTCCATGTCGCCGCGTGCTTCTGCGCGCAGGGCCTGCTCATCGGGGTCCTGGGGACGGCGGCCGGGCTGGCCGCCGGGTTCACGGGGCTTGCGTTCCGCAACAACGTCGTCCTCTTGATCACCCGGATCACCCAGCGCGAGGAGGTCATGAGGCGGTACTACCAGTTCAGCGAGCTGCCCTCGCACATCTCCGGGGCGACGGTCGCGCTGATCGTGGTCATGACGATCGTGATCTCGACCCTGGCGGGGCTGCTTCCCGCGTGGAAGGCCGCCCGCCTGAGGCCCGTGGAGGCGCTTCGCAGTGAATGATCCGGTCCTCAGCGCCAGGGGCCTGAAGAAGAGCTTCCCGAGCGGGGATGCCGTCCTCGAGGTGCTGCGCGGCGTCGACCTCGACGTCAGCGCCGGCGAGAGTGTCAGCATCCGCGGGGAGTCGGGATCGGGCAAGTCGACGCTCCTCAACCTGCTCGCCGGGCTCGACTCGCCGGACTCGGGCACGGTCGCCTGGGACGGCTCGCCGGACACCGGACCCGGCCGCCGGGCGGCCTACCTCGGCATGGTCTTCCAGTCCTTCTACCTCGTCCCGGAGCTGGACGCGCTGGGCAACGTGCTCCTTGCGCGCCGCATCCTCGGGGGGCTGGACAAGTCCTCCCGCCCCCGCGCAAGGGAGCTCCTCGGGCAGGTCGGGCTCGCCGACCGCGCCCACCACCTGCCCTCGCAGCTCTCCGGGGGAGAGCGCCAGAGGGTCGCCCTCGCGCGCTCTCTCATGAACGGCCCGAGGCTCATCGTCGCCGACGAGCCCACCGGGAACCTGGACGAGCGCACCGGCAACGGCGTCGTCGAGCTCCTGCTGGGCCTCTGCTCCTCCGCGAACGCGGCCCTCATCCTCGTGACGCACAACGCGGCCCACGCCGCCAAGGCCCGGCGCAGCCTCGTGCTGCATGCGGGAGTCCTCGGGGGAGGCTAGGGTGCGCCCAGGGTTTGTGGCTCGCCCCGGAATCGGCCCTCGCTAGCGTTTCAGCCATGCCCGCCCAAAGAATTCGATGCGGCGTCGTCGGAGTAGGCTCGCTCGGCCAGCACCACGCCCGGATCTATGCCTGCCTGCCGGGAGCCGAGCTGGCGGGCGTCTACGACACGTCGGACGCGCGCGCCACCGAGATCAGCGCGAGGTTCGGCTGCCGAAAGTTCGGGTCGATCGACGAGCTTGCCTCGTCATGCGACGCCGTCTCCGTCGTCGTTCCGACGGACCTGCACGAGAAGGTGGCCCTCCCCCTCCTTGCGCGCGGCTGCCACCTGCTGATCGAGAAGCCCCTCTGCGCCTCCCTTGACGAAGCGGAGCGGGTCCTCGCCGGGGCCCGGGCGAAGAACTGCCTCGTTCAGGTTGGCCACGTCGAGCATTTCAACCCGGTCATGGCCTTCCTCGAGAAGGAGGCGGACCGGCCGCGGTACATCACCGCGGAAAGACTGGCCCCGTACCAGGTCCGCGGAACCGAGGTCGGCGTCGTGCTTGACCTCATGATCCACGACATCGGGATTGTCCTGGCGCTCGTCAAGTCGCCGATCGCCAAGATTGACAGCGTCGGGATCAACATCCTCTCCAAGACAGAGGACATCGCGAACGCACGGATCGAGTTCGAGAACGGATGCGTAGCGAACCTGAGCGCAAGCCGGATGAGCCTCAAGAAAGCCAGGGAGATCCGCATCTTCCAGGAGAACGCCTACCTGTCCCTCGATTTCATGAACCAGTCCGGGCACCTCGTTCGCAAGAGCGACATCGTGGCCTTCGGGCTCAAGATGAAGGTGGGCCTCGTGAAGGCGGGAGACACGAGCTCTATACCGGTCCACCAGATCCCGATCGAGAAAGGCGAGCCGCTCGCACTCGAGCTGGCGCACTTTGTCGACAGCGTGGCGCGCTCGAGGCAGCCGAAGGTCGGCGCCGCGCTCGGGAAGAGCGCGCTCGAGGTCGCGATCACCATCACCGACCAGATCCGCAAGAAATGACGGGCTCCCCCTCCTTCCTGCTGCCTGCGCCGCAGGGCGGCGCGCCCGACCTGCTGGTCGTGGCCGGGGAGCACTCGGGCGACGAGCACGCGGCCCGCATGGTCTCCGGGCTCCTCAGGATGCGGCCCGGGCTGCGGGTCGCGGCCCTCGGGGGCCCGCGCCTTGCCGCGGCCGGCGCCGAGCTTCTCTACGACCGAACGGCCGTCTCAGTGGTCGGCTTCGCGGAGGTTCTCTGGAACCTCTCCTTCTTCAGGGCGCTCATCGACGAGACCGTCGGCTGGATCGCCCGCCACCGTCCCGCCGCCGTCTGCTTTGTCGACAACTCGGGGATCAACCTGCGCATCGCGGAGGCGCTCAGGCTGCGCGGCGTAAGCTTGAAGGGAGGGGGCCGCGTGCGGACCCTCTATTACATCAGCCCCCAGATCTGGGCCTCGAGGGCGGGCCGCCGCTTCGAGATGGCCCGCAACCTGGACGCCCTCGCGGTGATCTTCCCCTTCGAGGTCGGGTGCTACGCGGACACGGGCCTTCCCGTGGAGTTCGTCGGCCACCCTTTCATGGCCCCGGACTACACCCCGCCCGTGCGCCACGACCCCACGGGGCCGGTGCTTCTTCTGCCGGGAAGCAGGCCCAAGGCCGTCGGCCTCATCATTCCCGCCCTCATGGGCGGCTTCCTTGAATTCACCCGCGGCGGCCGGCCGGCCTCCGCCGTCGTCCTCTATCCAAGCGCGGCGATCCGCGCCCAGCTTGAGGCCGCGGGGCTTCCGCCCGAGGTCCGGCTCCTCCAGACGGGTACGGCCGTCGCGGCCAGCGCCGTCCTGACGAGCAGCGGCACCATGTCGATGCACTGCGCCCTCGCGGGAATCCCCGGGGCGATCGTCTACCGCACGGATCTCCTGACGTACCTGGCCGGCCGCTGGCTCGTGAGGATTCCCTACCTCGGGATCGCGAACATTCTGCTCGGCGAGCCGATGTACCCGGAATACATCCAGGGAGCATCGTCGCCCCTTGCGCTCGCCGGCGAGCTCGCCGCCTGCACCGGGGATCCGCTTCGGCGCGCCCGCACCGCAGCGCAGGCCGCTGAGCTGCGCGCCATGCTCGCGAATCCATCGGGAGCCAGTGCGGCCGACTGGCTCGCCCGAAACCTTCGGTAGCGGCCCCTCAGGGCGCGGCGGCTTGGCCGGCTTCCCCGGCATTCCTGGCGGCCGGGCCGCACGAAGGGTCGGAGGCCGACGAAAGGTACCGCTGGACGTGGCTCCAGAGCCCGTCGGCGCGATGGGTCAGAATCGCCCGGCACCGGGCGATCTCGGCCTCGCGGGCCATGCGGTTCCTCTCGGCGATCCTCGCAAGGTCGTCCAGGTTGTAGAGGAACACGTTCTGGAGGTCTGCGGCCGAGGCTTCGACGTCCCGCGGCAGGGCGAGGTCGATGACAAGAAGGGGCCGGGCGGGACGCTTGCGCATGGCCGCTGCGATCGCCGCGGCGCTCAGCACGGCCGCGGGGGCCGCGGTTGAGCACACGACGATGTCATAGTGGACGAGGCTCGAGTCGCGCTCCTCGAAGAGCACCGTTCCAGCCCCCAGGGCCGCGGCGACCTCGGCCGCCCGGTCCGGCCGGCGCCCGGCCACCGCGAGGTCCTCCGCGCCCCTGCTCCGGAACGCCCTCGCGGTTCCCTCGCCGATCTCGCCGGTCCCGAGCACGAGGACCTTGGCCGCGGCGAGGCTTCCGAAGATGCTGGCCGCAAGGTCGACGGCGACGTTCGCCACGCTCACGCGCCCGGAGGCGATGCCGGTGCTCGTGCGCACGTGCTTGGCCGCCTGGAACGCCTTCTGAAAAAGCCGGTTCAGAACGGCCCCCGTGGAGCCGCAGGCTTGGGCGGAAGCATAGGCCTCCTTCACCTGCCCGAAGATCTCATTCTCGCCCACGAGCTGGGAGTCCAGGCCGCTTGCGACCTCGAAGAGGTGCAGCACGGCGTCCCTGCCCGTGAGCCGAATCCTTATCCTTTCGAATTCAGCCGGGTCAAAACGCTGCCTCGCGCAATACGCAGTCTGCACCGAATCCGCCGCAGTGTCGTCGGAGCCGACACCGTAGAACTCGACGCGGTTGCACGTGCTGAGAACCGCGAGCTCGCGCAGTCCCGGCACCGAGGCCAGGTCGTTGCGGATCGCGCCCTCCGAGGAGAGGGCGAGGCGCTCACGGACCTCGAGCGGGGCGTTCTGGTGCGTGGCCCCGATCACGAAAAGGCAGGGCTCGCTCATGGTGTGGCCCGCTCCGGGGGCGGGGGAACCCCCGGATGCCGGCTCTCGTCGACCGCCGCCAGCGACAGGAGCGCCGCCGCAAAGAGCGCGAGACATGCCCAGGCAAACCGCCTTGCCAGCAGGCGCCCGATCGCCCTCAGCAGGAGCGCCGCGGCCGCCCCGGCCCAGACGGCCACGGTAGCGGCCAGCTTGGCGTGGTCGACGGAGGCCATGTCCCGCGACCAGTAGACGGAGCCGAAAACCAGCGCCAGGGTCAGGAGCCCGAAGCCGGCCGCCAGGAGGCGCATCTCGATGTGATCCAAGTCCAGGATCGAGGGCAGGAACGAGAACCAGCCCCCGAGGCGCTTCGATTTAAGCGAGAAATGGCGCAGAAGGAACAGTCCCGACGTGAGGGCGAGAAGCCCGAAGACCCCGTAGCTGAAGATCGCGAGCGCCGCGTGAAGCTCGATCCACGGGTTGCCTCCGAAGATGTGGGTTCGTCTGACGGCGTCCCACGCCGGGATCGAAAGCGACACAAAGGTCAGCGCCGCCCCGAGGCAGGACGTGAAGAACCCGAGCACGCTCGAGCGGAACGTCACGCCCACCACGAGATAGAGCGTGATCGCGGACCAGGCGGTGAACTGGAAGATCTCAAACTGGTTTCCAAGCGGGCAGCCGCCCGTGGACCGCCCGCGCACCCCCAGGCCGATGAACTGGAGGACGTATCCGACCAGGATCAAGCAGTAGATGAGCACCCCGGAAGTCCTCTGGCCCCGCACGAGGGAAATCGTGCCCAGGACCAGCCCCGCGGCGTACAATCCCGCGGCGCACCAAAGCCATTGCCGGTCGGACAGGTCTGGAAGCATGGGGGTAAGACGCTGCCCAAAGCGGGGCGTCCGGGCAAGCCTACGGGTGGCCGGGGGGGGCCCACTGCGCCAGGAATGCGATGATCTTTGCAGGGCTGTAGCCGTCACCCTCCTCAAGCTCTCCCGAGTCCTTCGTCGTCAACTGCTTGCCATCGGAGTCGAGCACGACAAGCACGGGTATCCCGTGGCTGATCGGGTTGCCGAACCTCTCGTTGACGCGGGCGTTCCGCTTCACCCCGTTGCGCGTGTTGACATCGATCATCACAACCACAAATCCCCGGTTCAGGGCGCCGGACACGGATGGGTCGGACTCAAACGTCGCGTGAAGCCGCCTGCACCAGATGCACCAATTCGCGCCAAAATCGATGAGCACGCGCTTGTGCTCCGCAGCCGCCCGTCCAAGCGCTGCGGCGATCTGGTCGCCGCCATCGGCATGGGTGTCGTAGACGTCCGGTCCTTTTGCGGGGTATTCGGGGTCCGCGCGAAGGCCTGTCGGCTTGAGGGCTGCGAACGCGATGAGGGCGAGGAGCGGGCGAATGGGCAGGTGCATCACAGTGTTCCGGAGGCAGAAGATCCCCCGATTTTACCCTGCTGCAAGCGCGATCCCCCCCGGGGACTGTTTTTGCGCGACGGGCCGCTAGCGCACGCGCCTCCACGAGGCGATGAACATCCCGTTGGCATCGAGGTCCTGGGGAAGGAGCGTTATCCTGGCCTGGCCGGCGGCGACTGCGATGGGAGCCGGCTCAAAATCCCGGTGGGCCGCCTCAAAGCCGTCGGCAACCGCGGACGTCTCGCTCCGGGTCAGCGTGCACACGGAATAGAGTATCCGGCCGCCGGGCTTGACTGACGTTGCGGCGCGCCCGAGGAGTCCCGCCTGGACCGCTGCCAGCTCGGCAACGTCCTCCAGCGTGGTGGTCCAGCGGGCGTGGGGATTGCGCTGCCAGGTGCCGACACCGCTGCACGGGGCGTCGACCAGGACCCCGTCGCACTTCGCCTTGAAAGGCGCCGACGCCGCCCCCGTCCACACCGCCGAGCGATAGTTGAACATGCCCGCGCGCGCCGCGCGCCGCCTGAGGAGCGAGAGCCTGCGCACCGACCGGTCGGTGGCCCAGACCAGGCCCTTGTTGCGCATCAAGTCCGAGAGGTGAAGCGCCTTCCCGCCCTCGCCGGCGCATGCGTCCCACCAGGTCTCGCCGGGCTCGGCCGCGCAGGCGTGGCCCACGAGCTGCGATGAGAGGTCCTGGATCTCGAATGTGCCCGACTGGAAGCCCGGCGCCTTGTGGAGATCCGCCGTCCCCCGGTAGCGCAGGGCCGAGAGCCCTGCAGGGGCCGGCACCGATCCAGGCAGAACAGGCTCCTCGCAGGAGCCGAGGGCCGCCGCCACTTCCCGAATCGCCCCGGCCTTGGCGCGGATCCAGAGCGCGGGCTCCCGCTGGAGACTGCGCAGGAATCCCGCCGAGACGTCCATCTGCCCGGCGAGCCAGCTTGGGACCGCGCGGGCGGCGAGTGCTGCGGCCTTGATGCACGCGGGGTCGCGGTCAAACCTGGCCTGCAGACCGAGAGCGCCGACGACCTGCTTCTGCAGGGACTGGGCGGGCTCGAGCCAGTTCAGCCACCGAAAGTAGGCAAACACGGCCAGGCTCACGGAGCGTTTCCCGATTGCTCCCAGGCTTCGATTGCGCGCGAGGTAGTCGCGGAGCGCCGCGTCGGCGGGAACGCCCGGGCGCAGCGACTGGAGCACGCGGGCTGCGTGGTTCTCTAGCGTCTCGCCCATCGCGTGTCCGGCTTCAGCTCAAGCGGCCGCGTTTCGACTCTGATCCCGGCTACCGCCGGATGCGAGCGAAGCTCCTGGAACGCCGAAGCCGTGATGCGCCACGAGAGCGCCGCGCTGGCCTCCGCGACCGGCGCCACGCCCCCGTCCAGCAGAACGGCAAACTCCATCCTCGTGTCGCCGGGCTCCCTTGTGACCGTCTCACGGAGCTTGTGCAGGAACTCTCCGAGTTCCGGGGCGTCGGGCCTCATGAGCCAGGTCACCTTGCGCACGGTCCGCGCCACCGCGACATCCAGGGGGTAGCACTCCTTCACGTTGACGCGAGGGCCGTCGGCCCCGCGTATGATGTTGCCCTGGACAAGCACCGGAGCGTTCTCGGCGAGGACCGACCCGAAGCTGCCGAACGCATCCGCGAACATGTTGAGCGCGATGGTTGAACCGCGGGTCGCCAGCGTGAACGCGACCCACGGCCTGTTGTCCTTCTTCGCGTACTTCTTGACGAGGTTGCCTGCGATCCCGCACAGCCGGAACTCGCCTCGGTCGGGGAGGCTCGAAAGCTCCTCGGCCGGGGCGGTGTCGATCGCCTCCCAGAGCCCGTGGTAGGTGTTCATCGGGTGGCCCGAAACGTAGAATCCGAGCAGCTCCTTCTCGAACGAGAGGCGTTCGTGCGCGCTGAAGTCGGGCGCCGGGTTGCCGTTCGCATGGGCGGCGCCGCTTCGGTGCGCGGGCCCCGCGAGCGCCCCGAGGAAGTTGTCCTGGCCCGCGGCCCTGTCCCGGGCCTGCGCCGAGCTCGCCGCAATCGCGGCGTCGATGCCCTCGAAGAGCCGGCGCCTTCCCGCTTTGCTGAACTCGAAGGCCCCCGTCTTCACCAGGTGCTCGAGCACACGCTTGTTTACCGCGCGGCCGTCGACCCTTGCCACGAAGTCTTCAAAATCCGCAAAGGGCCCGTTTGCCTCGCGTTCCGCGATGATGCGCTGGGCCGCAAGCTCGCCCACGCCCTTGATGCCGGCCAGCCCGAAGCGAATCTTGCCGCCCACAGGCGTGAACATCTCCCGCGACTCGTTGACATCGGGGCCGAGCACGCCGAGGCCCATCGCCTCGCATTCGGCTACGAAGTGCGCGACCTTGTCGGAATTGCCGAGCTCGGAGCTGAGCATGGCCGCCATGAACTGCACGGGATAGTTGGCCTTGAGGAAGGCGGTCTGGTAGCTGAGGAGCGCGTACGCGGCCGAGTGCGACTTGTTGAAGCCGTAGCCCGCGAACTTGTTCAGGATGTCGAATATTGCGTCGGAGGTCTTCTCGTCGATGTCGTGGAGTCGCTTCGCCCCGTCGACGAATTTTCCGCGCTCCTCGGCCATGGCGACGGGATCCTTCTTGCCCATGGCCCGCCGCAGCATGTCGGCCCCCCCGAGGGAGTAGCCCGCGACGATCTTGGCCGCCTCCATGACCTGCTCCTGGTACACCATCACTCCGTAGGTCTCGCTGCAGACCTCCTCCAGGAGCTTGTGCGGGTAGCGCACGGTGCTCGGGTCCTTCTTGCCCCTGATGTAGTCGGGGATCCATTCCATCGGCCCCGGCCGGTAGAGCGCGATGAGCGCGATGATCTCGTCGATCGAGGACACCTGGAGCTGCCGGCAGAGGTTCTGCATGCCGCCGGATTCCAGCTGGAACACCCCGGTCGTCCTGCCGGTGTTGAGGAGAGCGAAGGTCCTCTGGTCGTCGATCGGGATCACCTCGATGTCGAACACGGGATCCGCGGTGCGCCGGATGTTGTCCACGGCGTCGGCGATCACGGTGAGTGTCTTCAAACCGAGAAAGTCCATCTTCAGGAGCCCGAGCTTCCCGACCGCGTTCATGTCGAACTGCACGGTGATGTCCCCCTCCTGGAGCGTCAGCGGCACGAACTCCTCTAGGGGCCGGTCGGTGATGATGATTCCCGCCGCGTGCTTTCCCGTGTTCCTGACCATGCCCTCAAGAACCTTCGCCTGTTCGAAGATCTTCTTCGCCGCGGGGTTCTTTTCAACCTCCTCGCGGAGCTCGGCCGACTTTGCGACGGCCTGCTCGAGCGTGATGTTGAGCTCGTCGGGTATCATCTTCGCCAGCCTGTCCGCCTCGGCGTAGGGCAGGTTGTGCACGCGTGAGACGTCGCGGATCACCATCTTCGCTCCCATGGTCCCGTAGGTGACGATGTTGGCGACGCAGGAGTCGCCGTACTTGCGCCTCACGTAGTCGATCACCTCGCCCCTGCGGCGCATGCAGAAGTCGATGTCGAAGTCGGGCGGCGAGACGCGTTCGGGATTCAGGAACCGCTCGAAGAGCAGCTTGAACCTGAGGGGGTCCAGGTTGGTGATCCCGAGCAGGTACGCGACGAGGCAACCCGCGCCCGAGCCGCGGCCCGGGCCCACGGGTATCCCCTGCTTCTTGGCCCAGTCTATGAAGTCCCAGACGACGAGGAAGTAGTCGAGGAATCCGGTCTTCTCGATGACGCCCAGCTCGAAGTCGAGCCTGTCCACGAGGACGCGGGCTTGTGCGGCGTCGGCCGCCTTCTCGGGCGCCCCGTAGTCGACCCCGTAGCGCTTCCTGAGGCCGCCGATGCACAGGCGCCGCAGGAACCCGGTCTTGTCCGTCTCGACCTCGGCGGGAAGGGGGTACTTGGGATACCGCTCGCTTCCCTTGGGGAATGGTATCGTGACGTCGCACATCTCGGCGACAGCCTGCGTGTTGACGACCGACTCCGGCACCTCGGCAAAAAGGCGCTCCATCTCGGCTCGCGACTTGAGGTAGAACTGCTGGCCTTCGAACCGCATCCGCTTCTCGTCCTCTATCTTCGAGCCGGTCTGGATGCAGAGCATCGCGTCGTGGGAGCCCGCGTCCGACGCGTGCACGTAGTGGACGTCGTTCGTGCAGATCACCTTGAGCCCAAACTCCCGCGCCAGCCTCAGCAGCCCCGGGATGATCTTGTGCTGCTCGGCGATCCCGTGGTCCTGGATCTCGACGAAGTAGTTCTCGCGGCCGAAGATGTCCACAAACCGTGCCGTGGCCCTTCGGGCCTCGTCCCAGCGATCATGGAGCAGATGCTGGGGCACCAGCGCAGCCAGGCACCCGGTGAAGCCGATGAGGCCCACCGAATAGCGCGCCAGCGTGTCGAGGTCCGTCCTGGGCTTGTAGTAAAAGCCCTTCAGATGGGCGTCGCTCACCAGCTTGAGGAGGTTCTGGTAACCCTCGATGTTCCGGGCCAGCAACCCCAGGTGGAAGATGCTCCGGCCTTCGTCGCTACGGCCCTGTTTCTCGAGCCGGGAACCCTCGGCGAGATAGAGCTCGCACCCGATCAGGGGCTTGATGCCCCTGCTCTTGGCCGCCGTATAGAAGTCGATGGCGCCAAAGAGGTTGCCATGGTCCGTGAGCGCCAGTGCGCTCATCCCGAGCTGGCCCGCCCTTTCGGTTAGCTGATCGATCCGGCAGGCCCCGTCCAGCAGGCTGTAGTCGGAATGGACATGGAGGTGAACGAAGTTCTTGTCTGCTGATGGCACGCAACGGTTAACCAAGATCAGGGACCGGGATGCGCAAGCCGGAACGACGGAAACCCGCCTAAGCCGCGCCTTTTAACCGTTGACTGGGACGCTCGAGCGTGGCCTATTAGCCGGCTTTTCCTCTCAGGAAGCAGACCATGTCCATCGAAATCAAGATCCGCAAGAACGAGCCCATCGACCGTGCGCTGCGGCGCATGAAGAAGAAGCTCGACCGCGAGAACATCATCAAGGGAACCCGTGCGAAGCGCTACTACGAGAAACCCTGCGAAAGACGCCGCCGCAAGAACAAGGTCATGGCTTTCACGGCGATGCTCCGCCGCCGCTACGACAGCTGACCCGACGGACGCCCGATTTGATCCCGCGCCTCGACCCCGGTCGGGCGCGGTTTTTTTTCGTGCAAATCATTCCGCTTATTTGATCTTTGGCATGCTGTGACTCCCGCCCCTGCGCTTTCGACAAGCTGGTGTTCGCATCGTCACAAGGATGGCGATCAGATGCTGAGGGAGATCGCCGATCTCGGCTTCGGCCGCGTCGAGCTGAGCCACGGCATACGGATCTCGCTTGTCCCGGGCATCCTGAAAGCCGTCGAGGAGGGCGTCGTGGCGGTTGGCTCCGTTCACAACTTCTGCCCGCTGCCGATGGGCGTATTTCAGGCTGCGCCCAATTTTTTCCAGCCGTCTTCGCCGGATTCCCGGGAGAGGGAGCAGTGGCTCAGGCAGACGAAGCGCTCGATCGACTTCGCCGCACAGGTCGGGGCCTCGCTGCTCGTGTGCCACCTGGGAAGCGTGAGGTACTTCTGGCTGGAACCGGACCGTCGCATGAAGGCCTACAGGAGGGCCAATCCGGACGCCGTGAAGTCGGGCGACAAGGAGTACCGGGCCCTGGTCGACAAGACGTTACTGAAGTTCCGCAGGCGCATGGCTCCCTATTGGCAGAGGACCCAGGAGTCGATCCTTGCGGCCCTCGACTACGCCGCTAAGAAGAAGGTCCGGCTGGGCCTCGAGAACCGCGAGCGTTTCGAGGAGCTTCCGATTGACGCCGATTTCCCCGCCTTCCTCGCGGGAATGCCTCCGCCTGCGCCCGTGGGCTACTGGCACGACGCAGGGCACGCGCACCTCAAGGAGGGCATGGGCCTCATCAATCATCGCCGGCAGCTTGAGGCGAACGCCTCGCGACTGCTCGGGTTTCATCTTCACGACGTCGACTTGATGGGCCATGACCACCAGGCAATCGGCTCGGGAGAGGTCGATTTTGAAATGCTCGCTGCCTTTTGGCGCCCCGAGCACCTCTTCGTGATCGAGCTCAGCCCGCACGTGACCGTGGAGGGGGTCGTCGCCTCAAAGGCAAGGGTCGAGGCATTGCTCGCGAAGATCGGATCGTAGGGTTGGCCTGGCTGAAGGATTCCGGCGTCCGCCGAACCGTGCTGCCTGCTGCCCACGCGTGACGCGATCCGCGGGTCTCAGGTTCCGTTGCCTCGGTGGTCCAGCAGGTCGTCGAGTGGATTGCCAGCGCGGTCGACTTCCGGGTGAAGGTAAGCGGCCGTGGTTTCGAGCCACGAGTGGCCGAGGAGCTGGCGCAGGGAGTCAATCGGCTCGCGCGAATGCGTAGCATAGGCGTGCCGGAGGACATGCGGCGTGATCAATCCGCAGAGTCCCACTTTAGCCACCGCCCGTTGGACGCTGCGCTGAATGCAGTCCACAAGGATGTGATACCTGACCGTTTTCCCGGAGCGCGGGTCCTCGCAGTGATTGGCTCCCGGGAAGACCCAGAACCATTGCCACTGGAAGGGAGCCTTCGGGTACTTGTTTGCGAGCGAGAAGGGCATTGATACGCCGATTTCGCGCGCGTTTGCCTGGTCCCACTCCCATACGACCTTCGCCCTATCTAGCTGCAGGTGAAGCGGCGCAACGCAGGATCGCGGTATCGGCACTCGGCGGTCCTTCCCCCCTTTTGCGCCCCGCAGGAGAAGCTGGCCGTGCGGTCCGTCGCCCCACAGCACGTCCTTCACCCGAAGTTCAAGCGGTTCCGACACTCGCAAGCCACAGCCGTAGAGCAGATCGACGATCAAGCGGGCTGGCGTCGACGGTGTGTCCTCGACCGCAGCGCGAAACAGCCGGATCTGTTCGCGGGAAGGTGACGTTCGCTCGTGTTGCGGCCGCTTTGCACGAAGCGCGGCGACGTTCTTCAGGGGCTTCTCCAGGACTTCTTTGTACAGATAGAGCAAGGCGGCGAACGCCTGATTCTGTGTTCGGGCCGCCACCCGGCGCCGTAACGCCAAATCAACGAGAAAGGCCTCGACTTTCTTCTCCGCGGGTAGAGCGGGGGCCATACGCCTGCAAAAATCATAGTACCTGCCAATCCATCCACAATAGGAATCCTCAGTGCTAAGCGCAAAATGCATCATGCGAATCTTGGATCGCGTGTCAGCGATGACTTCATTTCGGGTCTTCATTAGCAAATACCGAGGGCTGGGTTATTGAATGTTAAGTGATCATGTAAGACATGTCATATAACTTTCAAGCTTAGCCTCGGCAGGAGCTTGCGATCCTCAACGGGACCGAGGTACCGTAAATCCAAGTAGCGACGCGGCTAGGCAGGCGCACAACAATCGTGCTTATACTAGGCCTGCAACTAGTCCATTGAGAGAGTTGATCTTTTGTAGCCAATTATTCATCAATGACTCACAAGACATGTTACGCCACCGTAAGTGGCATAACGAAATCTTGAATCTCTTAATCGTAAAATCCAAAGATACCTCCTCCCCTATGGCTTTGACCTCAAAGACAAGTAGATTTGGTTGAGCCACCGAATGTGGCATAAACAAGGTTCGGCACTGTTCCCCAAGAATATATGGACGCTCAAGAAACTACGCCACCTCCG
>CAZHPC010000088.1:0-13625 GCA_964534685.1 uncultured Opitutaceae bacterium | reverse complement strand
GCGCCATCATCCCGCGCTCGATGAAGGACGATTCCGTGTTCCGGAAGCTCTTCGCAAGCACGAAGGAGTTCGGAGAGCCCGGTTTCGTCTTTTGCGACAATCCTGAGGCGGGCGTCAACCCCTGCTCGGAGATCGGACTCCTTCCGGTCGTCAACTGGAACCTTTCGAGCACCGAGGTCGAGAAGCTCTACAGCTGGGGTTATACGGGCGAATTGCCGGGTATGTCGCGCCTGTCAGGATGGGAGATGTGCAACCTGACGAGCACCAATGGCGCCTTGGTACGCAGCGTCGATGACCTGATTCGCGCCACGGTGCGCGCCTCGGTAATCGGCACCCTTCAGGCAGCCTACACCGATATCAAGTTCCTTGGCCCCATAACACGGCTGATCAATGAGCATGACGCACTCCTGGGCGTGTCCATCTGCGGGTTCATGGACTCGCCCGAGGTCCTGCTTAACGCGGAGGCGCTCATTGAGGCGGCGCATGCGGTGCGAGCGACCAATATTCTGGTCGCCGACCTGCTGGGAATCAACCATGCGACTCGCACGACGACGGTTAAGCCCGAGGGAACGACGGCCGCGCTGGTGGGCACCGCATCGGGGATACACCCGAACCACGCGCGCAGGTATTTCCGCCGGGTGCAGGCGGCCCGCACCGAGGCCGTCTACCAGCATTTCAAGGCCGTCAATCCCCAGATGTGCGAATGCAGCGTCTATGATCCCGACCATACTGATGTGATCACCTTCCCTGTCCAGGCGCCCGACAATGCCATCCTCAAGAACGAGATAAGCGCGATTGAGTTCCTCGAGTACGTCAGTCTCGTGCAAAGGTCGTGGGTAAGGGCCGGCGCGAATCCCGACGGAAACCGTGCCCCCGAAGTGTCCCACAACGTGTCGAACACGTGCGTCGTCAAGGCGAACGAGTGGGACGCGGTTGCGGACTACATCTGGACTCACCGGGAGGATTTCACGGGCATTTCGCTCCTTGGCGACGACGGGCAGACGCGCTACGCGCAGGCGCCCTTTCAGGCCCTGGAAACCGACGAGGACATCCTGCACTGGAACCGCCTCCAGCCAAAGCCGGTTGACTACACGACCCTCAAGGAGCAGTCCGACAACACGGCCCTTAAGGAAGTGGTCGCCTGCTCTGGCGGCGCCTGTGAACTGACCTGAGGCGGCAGCCCCGAAGGCAATCCGGGATCGACAACCGGGCTGGGCGCCCCGCCCGGATCTAGGCTGCCCCGCGGGGTTTCTCGGCCGGGCGACGTCCCCTTCGCTTGGCCCCGCCTGCCCCAGCTACGCGAGGCGCGGGCACAACCACAACCGGACAACGAGCCTTTTTCAGGATCGCGTGGGTCGTGCCGCCGATGAGCAGGTCGTAGATGGCGCCGTGTCCGTGCGACCCCATCACGATGTAATCCGCTCCAAGCGCCTTTGCCTGCTCCAGGATCTGGACTGTGGGGATGCCCCCAACCTCGGCGGTTTCGAGGTCGACGCCGCTGCCGCCAAATTGCTCCTTAAGCCGGGAAAGCTGGATCGCCGCGCCCGTCGCCTCCTTGGTCTGCACCTGTGAAAGGTCCACCACCATCGCCGTGCTGTCGCCGGGAATGATCGCCGGGGGAACGACGTGAAGGATGACGACGCGTCCCCCTACGGCGCGCCCTAGGGCGACGGCATTCTCCACGACCGAACGCGTGATCCCGGAGAAGTCAACCGGTGCGAGGATGGTCTTCATGTAATTGGTCCAATGGCTCCTTCAGGACTTGCTGGCGCGCCCGCGCGGCGCGGCAGCTCCCATCTTCCTGAGGAGCGTTTCGATGGAAAAGGTGTAGGACAGCCAGCTCGAGCCGGTAAGCGAAGAAACTTCCGGGGAGTAGAGGGAAAAGAGCAACCTCATTGCCTCATTCTCCCGGAGCACCTGGGCCACGAACTTCTTCATGCCATTCTTCTGGGCGATTTCCGCCAGCCGTCTCAGCAGGACACTCGCCATCCCGCATCGGCGCTTCGATTCGCGCACGACAAACGCGACCTCGGCCACCAGCGGCTCCGGTTCCGCGTAGTAGCGCCCGACGGCATGAAGGATCTCCTGTTTCCCCGACGTCTCGAATATACCGAGGGCGACGTCGTTCCGCTGGTCCACGTTGACCAGTTCGTAGGCCCGCTCATGCGTCATCGTGCTGATCATGTAGCCATACCGCAGCTGGATGGTCTCCTGGGAGTGGGAATAGAAGAAATCCTGCAGGCGTTTCTCGTCATCCGGACGCAGCCGGCGTAGGACGTAGTCCGTTCCGCGGAGCGTCACGACCGCCTCGATGGGACTCTCGACCTTTTCGGGCAACGGTTTGCACTCGGAGGCCATCGGGTCTGCGGTTTGCGTCCCCACAGCGTCGCAATGCACGTCGCCCTTTTCAAGGCTTTGCTCGCCTTTCTTTGCTAGGCTGTTTGGGCTGTTTTGCACTGGATCTTCGCCCTGCATATTAGTGCCGCCCGAGGCCCCAGCCTCCGCATGGCTTGCCGAACCCTGCGCGGTTCTTGTGCAGGGCCTTGCAAAAGCAACGATACGGCCGAGCGGCAACGTGCGCGACGAGCGACCGAGAACAAAATCCGATTGGTGATACACAAAATACGCGCAGCCCGGTCGTTGGCCACCGACTAGTATCGCTCCAGGCAACCCACCACGCTCGAAAAACATGAACAAATCACAAATTGAGGAACTGCTCGGCGCAGACGCAAAGTCCCTTTTCGAACACTGTTCGAAGACGTTTCCGAAGGAGACCCTGAGCCTTCCGGGGCCGGATTTCGTCGATCGAGTCTGCACCGCATCGGACCGACCGGCCCAGGTGCTGCGGAGCCTTCAGCAGATGTTCAACCACGGCCGCCTCGCCGGCACCGGATACCTTTCGATGCTGCCCGTCGACCAGGGGATCGAGCATTCGGCGGGGGCCAGCTTCGCCCCGAATCCGGCGTATTTTGATCCTGAGAACATCGTCCGCCTCGCGCTCGAGGGAGGATGCAACGCGGTGGCCTCGACGCTCGGCGTGCTCGGCGCCGTAAGCCGGAAATACGCGCATAGGATTCCGTTCCTGGTGAAGCTCAACCACAACGAGCTCCTCTCCTACCCCAACACGTTCGACCAGGTCTATTTCGCGCAGGTGCAGCAGGCCTATGATATGGGTGCCGTCGCCGTCGGGGCCACCATCTACTTCGGTTCGCCCGAATCGCGCCGGCAGCTTGTTGAAACCAGCCAGGCCTTCAGCCGGGCCCACGAGCTCGGGTTGGCAACGGTGCTCTGGTGCTACCTGCGAAACAACGCCTTCAAGAAGGACATTGACTACCATGTCAGCGCGGACCTCACCGGGCAGGCCAACCACCTCGGCGTCACGATCGAGGCGGACATCATCAAGCAGAAGCAGCCCGAGAACAACGGCGGCTACAAGGCGCTGCCGGGATTCGGGAAGACCCACGAAAAGGTCTACACTGAGCTCACGTCCCCGCACCCGATCGACCTGACCCGATACCAGGTGGCCAACTGCTACATGGGCCGCGCCGGTTTGATCAATTCCGGGGGCGAGTCGGGGAGGAACGACCTCGCACAGGCGGTGCGCACGGCGGTGATCAACAAGCGGGCGGGCGGAATGGGGCTGATCTCGGGACGCAAGGCGTTCCAGCGCCCCATGAAAGACGGCATCGCCCTCCTCAACGCCATTCAAGACGTGTACCTTTGTGCCGATATCACGGTGGCCTGAGAACGTTAAGTTTCAGCCGAATCAAACCATGAACGACAAGATCCTCATCGCCGGGCATCACTTCAGCATGAGCGAGGCGACCCGAGCTGACGTTGAGGGCATTGCGGAGAAGCTGCTCAAGCACCACGCGCACATCGTGCGCGTCCGGTTCGAGTCGGAGTTCGAAACGCTGCGTTCGGGAGAGCGAGCTTACACCGTCAAAGGCATGGTGGAGCTCCGGGGCCCTGACCTTGCCGCATCCGCGACGACGGACAACCTGTACAAGTCCATCCACGCGGTCGTCGACAAGCTCGAGCGGATGCTAACCGAGAAGGCGCACATGCGGGAGGAAAAGCGAAACCATCCGCACGGGGTGGAGATTCCGGCAGTGCTGCCGAAGGTTCCCACCCAAGCCCGCACACGGCGCTCGCCCTGAAGCCACCGTGGGCTCGCGGCGGACGGTCATTGCTGGGAACGCGTCAGCCCGTGGAGGGAGGGCGCAGTGCGGACTTGTCCGCCCCCAGGATTTCCCATGTGGGCGGGAGGTTGGGTTCCTCTGTGCATGCCTTGTCGGGATACTTCACGAGCGCGCAGATCCTTTCGCAGCCGATGCATTGGGAATCCATCTCGCGTTGCCCAAAGAAACGCCACCTCTGGCGGGCCTCGTTGACCGCCGCCCGATGGAGTCCGGGGGCCTCCGAGAGATCCTCGAAGAGGGCAATCTCCCCCGTGGCGAAATACGAGAGAACGGAAATGAACCCGCAGATGCCTTCCGAGTGAAGGAGGCGCGTATGGGGTTCGTGCTCGGTCACCCAATTACGAAACGACCCCGCGTGGATCAACGACTGAAACTCCGCGAGGGTCGTGTCCTGAAGCCGCGTAACCGCCTCGATGTTGTTCAGCGGCCACATCACCGCGTTCCTGCAAAGCAGGCTTATCCATTTCTTCTTTGTCCGATCTGAGTGCAGAAAAAGTGCGCCTGCGACGTCGCGGGACATGTGAGACAGATGTTTGGCACAGGCTATCCCAAAGCCATCCACGCTGGCTGCGCACTCCTTGACGATTGAGGCGCATTTATTGCCCTGTCGGCGCGTGGCCAAAGCGGTTGGAAATGGCCGGAGGCTTCCCTGCCATGTCGACGGCCCAAGCTTCCCAGCGCCGGATTCCCGAACGCCTCCCGGCCCCGGTCAGGTCTGCGTCTCCACCCACCGCACGGCGAATCGCACCAATGCCGTGGCGTCCTTGAGCTCGAGCTTCTTCTTGATGTGCCCCCGGTGGACATCGACCGTCTTCGGGCTTAGGTGCAGCTGGGCGGCAATGTCTCGGGTGCTCTTCCCAAGCCCTACCAACTGGAGGACTTCGAACTCACGGTCGCTCAGTTTCTCGATGGGCGAACCGGACCCCCGGGGTCTTCGCCCGGAGAGCTCCTCGAGAATCTTTGCTGACATCTGGGGGCTCAGGTAGACCCGCCCGGCCAGGACCTGCCGGATTGCCAGCAGGAGATTGTCGCCGCCTGCATCCTTCATCACATAACCGCGGGCCCCGGCCCTGAGCGCGCGCTCGGCGTAGATGACTTCATCGTGCATCGAGACGACCAGGATGAGGCGGTCGGGCCTTTCCGCGATCAGGTCCTTGATGAATTCGAATCCGCTTCGCCCGGGCATGGTGATGTCCGACAGGATCAGGTCCGGGCTGGTTTGGGCCAGTTCACGGCTCGCCGCATGGGGATCCCCCGCCTCGCCGCAGACCACGATGTCGGGCTGCCGGTTAATGAGCTGGGCCAGGCCTGCGCGCATCAGCGGATGGTCCTCCACGACAAGAATCCGCTTTCGGCCGGGGGCGGCCGCGGGCTTCTCCGCCGTGAGCGGGCCTTTGGGGCGTTTTGGGGCTTTGGCCATGGCTCGACTCACTCGCCCGGCGGAAACGCGCAGGTGACAGTGACGCCCGCATCCCGCTTCGATGAAATCGCTAGCTCGGCGCCGATGACGCGGGCACGATGGCTCATCACCCTCAGGCCGACGCCCGATCCGCGGTCGGATGTCTTTGGCAGGCCCTTGCCGTTGTCCGAGATCCGCAGCCAGGGCCGGCCACCTTTTTTCTCGAGCTTTATCAGGATCTCGGATGCGGACCCATGTTTGACCGCATTGTTCACCGCCTCCTGCGTGATGCGATAAAGGTGACCCGCAACTACAGGGTCCTCGATCGGCACGGCCGAAGGGCATTCCAGCCGGCACCGGACACGGCCAGGAAGGCTCATCCGTGCGGCCAATTCGCCGAGCGCAATCCTCAGGGCGTCGGGGTCGTCTATTATGGGCACCAACCCGCGTGCAAGCAGGCGCGTCTGTGAGACGGCCTCCCTCAGAAGCAGAACGACCTGTTCCATCCGCTCCTTCAGATCCGGCCTTATCCCAGCCATGTCCTCCCTCAGGGTCGTGCAGATCAGCTCGATTGCCGTAAGCTGCTGGCCCAGGCCGTCATGCAGATCCGCGCCGATGTTGTGGCGCTCCTTCTCGCTTGTCGCGACAATCTCGCTCTCAAGCCGCCTGCGATCCGCTTGTGCCGCGCCAAGCGCCCGCTCCCTCCCGATGCTCGTCAGGGCCCGTTTCACGACCCCGGGGAGCAGGTCGAGAAGCCCAGTGTCCTTCATGACATAGTCGAGCGCACCCTCCTTCATCGTTTCGACCGCCATCTTCTCGTCGCCCCGGCCCGTGACGACGACAAAGGGCACGAGAACTCCGCGATTCCTGAGCTGCTTGAGAAGCACCGTTCCATCCATGTCCTGCATCTTCAGGTCAAGCAGCATCAAGTCGGGCACGCGGCTGCCCAGCACTTCCAGTGCGGCGCGGCCCGATTTCGCGGTCGCTATCTCGTAGCCGTCGCCGCCCAGCGCGTCGGCCATCAGGATGAGCAGCCCTTCGTCATCGTCGACGATCAGCACCTTCGCCGTGGCCGGATGTGAGGGCATCGGCCGCGCTCAACGTTCGTTGACCGGCGGAAACATCATGAGCGTGATGAAGAGGCCGAGGCGCCTGATGGCCTCGGCAAACTTGTCGTAGTCCACCGGTTTCTGGATGTAGACATTGCAGCCGAGCAGATGGCATTTCTCGACCTCCCGCGCATCGTCGGTCGTCGTCAGTATCACGACCGGCATCTTGCGCAGCTCCGGATCCGCTTTGAGCCGGCGAAGCACCTCGGTGCCGTCGACCTTGGGCATCCTGATATCGAGAAGGATGAGATAGGTCTGCTCTAAGTCGTACCGTCGGCCGGCCTTAGGGTTGAAGAAGAAATCCAAGGCCGCCTGTCCGTCGGAGAAATGCTGGATCGCGTTGTTGAGACCGGCCGCAACCAGGTTCTCGCGCACAAGGATCGAATGGCCCTCATCGTCGTCGACAATAAGAATGACTGGAGCGTTGTTCATGGCTTTGAGGGTGCGCGTTCGAATGCCGGCAATGAGACGTAAAAAGTCGAGCCGGATCCTTCCCTGCTCTCAACCCAGATCTTCCCCCTCTGGCGCTCCAGGACGCGCTGCGCGATCGTCAGCCCCAGACCCTCGCCGCCAGGCGCGTCCGGATTGAGGCGGTGGAAGATCTCGAAGACTTTCCCATGGTATTCCGGCGCGATGCCTATTCCGTTGTCAGCCACCGAATAGATGGCCTGGCCCTCCTTCACGCGACCCGACACGGTGATCCGGAGCGGACGTCCTGGGTCCCGGTACTTGATCGAATTGTCGATCAGGTTGGCGAAGACCTGGCTGGTGTGCACGCTGTCTCCGAGACAGCCGGGCAGCGGGTCAACCTGGATGTCGGCCTTGGCCTCGTTCAGCTGGAACCGCATGGCGGCTATGATCTCATTCATCAGCGCCGTCATCTCCAGCGGCCCAACATTGAGCGCCACGCGTCCCAGCCGCGAGAAGCGGAGGAGCCCCGAGAGGAGGTGGTCTATCTTGTTGACGCCCGCATTTATGAACCGCAGCGCCTGCGGGATCGTGGTTTCCAATGGCTGTGCAAGTTCCGTCACGGGCACCTTTCCCCCTTCGGCCGACGCGGCCGCCGCCCGAAGCCTGTCGCACGCCCGCTCGAGCTGCCGCCCGAATCCCTGCACGTTCACAAGGGGAGAGCGCAGGTCGTGGGAGGCGGTAAAGACGATCGTCTCCAGTTCGCGGTTCTTCTCCGCCAGCTCCGCGGCGGCTCGCTGGATTTCCTCCTGGTCGGCCTTGCGCTGCGTGATGTCCGTGCGGATCGCGATGTACTGGGTCGGCTTGCCCGCCTCGTTGACGCGGGGATAGATCGTCGTGTCCACCCAGTAATACGAGCCGTCCTTGGCGCGGTTCCTGACTTCCCCGCGCCACACCTTCCCGCGGCCGATCGTGCCCCAGAGATCCCGGAAAAACTCCTTGGGATGATGGCCAGAGTTGATGATGCGGTGATCCTGTCCGAGCAATTCGTCGCGGGAGTACTTCGAGATGGCGCAGAACCTCTCGTTGACATACGTGATCCGCCCCGCGGCGTCGGTGATCGCCACGATGGAGTGCTCGTCGAGGGCGGCCTTGATGTCCCTGAGTTCCTCGAGCGCGGCGACATTCTCCCGCTCGGCTCTCTTCCGGTCGGTGATCTCCCGGGCAATCTTTGACGCGCCGACGATCTTCCCCGAGTTGTCGCGCACGGGGGAAATCGTCACCACCACCTCGAGGAGCCCTCCTCCCCGTTTCCTCCGCACCGTTTCAAAGCGCTCAACCTTCTCGCCGCGGCGGATCCTCTCGATGATCTGCCTCTCCTCTTCCGCCCGGTCCTCGGGAAGGATTATCGAAACCGGGCGGCCGATCGCCTCCTCCGCCGTGAAGCCAAAGATGTGCTCGGCCCCCTTGTTCCAGCTGCGGACGATCCCGTCCAGATCCTTGCTCACGATCGCGTCGTCCGTGCCCTCGACGATGGCGGTGGCCAGGGTGAGCCGTTCCTTCTGGCGGGCGGCGTCCTTGAGTTCCTCATCGCGGATTCGCAGCATCCGGGACATGCGCCAAAGGACCCACGCGAGCAACCCGAGATTGGCGCATGCGGCAACGCCCACGGATGCCATTCGAGGAACTCCAGGACCCGCCCATGCAACGAGCGCCAGGCTGGCGAGCAGGATGGCTGCAGCCATCCCGAAGGCCCAGAAAGCGGCTGATCGCGAAGAATTCATTACTTATCTGCCTAACGGAGTGCCATTTTCGCCGGGGCCGCAACAGGTTGGGCGAAATTTACGCGGGGAGTCGAGCCCCATGATGCCGGGTGCAAGAATTGCCCAATCATTCGCAATCGCCGCGGAGCCGGGCAGCTTCCGTTGGGGTACTCTCGCCCGGCAGCGGCGCCGAAGGTGACGGCTCAACGGGCCATTTGGGGCGCGACCCTAAGGGTTTTCCCTATCGAGGTACAGCCGCGCCTCCAATTCCAAGATTGGGCCATCGCGTGTAGTCTGTGGCGCCATGCAAGTTTCCACTCCAAATCAAGACATCCTAGGCAATGGTGCCCGCTCCGATCGTGATCTCGCCGATCATCTGCAGAAGTCCGAGATCTACCGCGACTACCAAAGGGCCTTTGAGGCGGCGACGGGCCTACCCCTTGTGCTGCGCTCCGCGGGCTCCTTTCAGGCTCCCCTCCAGCAATCCAAGAACCGCAACGAGTTCTGCTCCATGATGGCCGCCCAGAACAAGACCTGCTCCGCGTGCCTCGAGCTTCAGCAGCGCATGGAGACCCTGGCCACCGAGAAATCCGCCACCCTCGAGTGCTTTGCCGGCCTTAGCGAGTCGGCCGTGCCGGTTCGGGTCGGTGAGCGCGTTGTCGCCTACCTGCAGACGGGCCAGGTTCTGCTTCGCAAGCCCTCGGAGGCCCGTTTCAACACGGTCCTCCATTCCCTCAGGCAGTTGGGCGTCTCGGTCGACGCCACGGCCCTTAAGGAGGCCTACTTCGGCACGCAGAACGTCAGCAAGCATCGGCACGAGTCGGCAGTGAGCCTGCTGGTGATTTTCGCCCAGCATTTGTCGAGCCTCAGCAACCAGCTCATGGTGCGCGAGGCAGCGGCCGAATCCCCCACGGTGGCCAGGGCGCGCGCGTACATTTCCGAGCACCTGAGCGAGGAAATATCGCTCAGCCTGGTGGCGCGCGCCGCGGCGATGAGCGCCTTCTACTTCTGCAAGGTCTTCAAGAAGGAAACCGGCCTCACCTTCACCGAATACCTAGCGCGGCTCAGGGTGGAAACCGTCAAGAAGATGCTGCTCAATCCCCACAAGAGGATCAGCGAGGCGGCCTACGATGCGGGCTTCCAGTCGCTCTCCCAGTTCAACCGGGTCTTCAGGCACTTTGTGGGCGAGACACCCTCCGACTACCGCGAGGCCCTGCACCGTCGCGGGGTCGGCGTCGGGGAACCCATGCGCATGACGTTTGCGGCATAGGAAAGGCCGTCCTGCGGACTCGTCGCGGGCCGCCCAGGGTTAAAGCCGCGCGGGATCGGCAGACCGGCAAAAAGCCCTCACGGGCAGGCTTTTGCGGTCACGCGCATTTTGCGCAAACCGATCAAACGCTGCGTCGCAAAAAGCAATATCCGCGCAGCGCAAAGCGATGCACAATGCTAGTTTCGGGTAGGTGAAGAGCATTCTTGTACCCGTCGACTTTTCCCCCGTCACGCGCATGGTCGTGACCCGGGCTGCGGCTTTGGCGCAGGCTGCTGGCGCCGGGCTGGTGATCCTGCATGTCGTTCAGCCGCCGGCCGTGCTGGCCGACTATGATCCCGCGCTTCCCGTGATCCAGACGATGAACCGCTCGGCCCTTCGGCAGCTGGCCAAGTGGAAGGCCCTGGTCGAGGCGCGCGGACTCACGGCTGCGACCGTTTGCCGCAGGGGAACCACTCCGGCACACGTGATCGCTGTCGAGGCGGAGCGGCACTCCTGCGATTACATAGTCATCGGGTCGCATGGGCACGGCGCCATCTATGACCTGCTCGTAGGAAGCACGACGGGGGGGGTCCTGAGGAAGGCCCATTGTCCGGTCGTCATTGTTCCAGCCCTGCAGCGGGCCAAGGAGGAGGCACCCGCCAGGCAGCAGCTGTTCCAGCCGTCCGACCCCTTGAGCGAAGCCGACCAGGCCGTGCCGCGCCAGTCGCGCGCGGCGCCCGCGAGCCTCAATCCGCGAACCACTCTGCTTTCACCCGGAAGACCAACTCGTCCGACCCCAAAATACGCAAACTGAACATGAATCCTGAGCAAACAAGCCCCTTGGAGCCACAAATCGATCCACGTTGGAAGTGGCACTTCAAGGCACTGATGCGCCTGAACGGGCGGCTCCTGAAGGAACACGAGCAGCGCCGCCGCGACATCAACGCTTCGCTCCTGGAATCGCACAAGGACCCGGCCGACACCGCCGCCGACGAGTCCGAGCGGGACATCTTCTTTGCCGAGCTGGCGATGGAGCGCAACTCACTCGAGGAAATCGAGGCCGCTCTGCAGAGGATCCGAAAGGGGACCTACGGGGTCTGTGAGGCATCGGGCAAGCCGATCTCGCCCGACCGGCTTCGCGTCATCCCCTGGACCCGGTATTGCAGGGAGGCGGCGCCGCGCACCGAGCGGCGCAAAGCGTAGCGTCCCGCGCCCCGTTCACGGCCTGGCGAGGGCAGGCCAAAATCCGCAGTAAGAATGCCAATTCCTGCGCAGTGTCTTTCTGCAGACGCGCTACACTCGCGTTTGGAACCCGCACGAGGACCAACCCAGCGACACCATGAGCAGCAGAACCATTCGCTCGAAGTTGTTCTTGGACTTGGAGGCTTGAAGCCGGAAAGAGCCCCCTCGGCGAGCAATCACATAGGACACGAGCGATGAGACGAGTAGCAAAGCCACGTCCGACCTTCCCAAAGCCGACGGAGGACGAGATCCGGGCGTATGCTTACCAGCTTTACGTCCAGAGCGGATGCGTTCCGGGACGCGACTTGGAGAACTGGCAGGAGGCGGAGGCCCGGCTCCGCACGATGGCCCACCCGGAGAGGACGTCCTCCCGCCCCCATCCGCACAAGCGCGACTAGCAATTTGGAGCTTTTCCCCGGCCGACTACGGAGGCTTGCCCCGCCTCGCGGCCAAGGAGAACCGGTGGCCTAGCCAACCGCCCGCACCGGGTATTCGGTGCGGGCGCGTTGACGGGGCCTGGAAACGCTTGAACCCGCCCACTTGTGCGGCTTCCTAGCGCTCCCCGATATTCCGTTCATCCAGCAGGTCCGCAGCATCTTATCCCGCCCGCTGCCCTTTGCGTTGAAGACGGCGACCCTAGGGCGGGCGCTGCGGCAAGAACAGGGCCGGCCCTTCGAGGTGTACGAGCCGACCGAGCGAGGTGCCCACGGTGCTTGAGGAGGAGGTCGGGGAACGGGCCTGGGACCGCCGCATTCGGCGCTGCGGGGTTGCACGCAGCCGCGGAATTGCCCACTTTCGTCCGCTCATGTCGCTCTTCAGCCTGCTCGACGTCAGCCTATGCTTCGGTGGCCCGCCGGTCCTGGACAAGGTCAACCTCCAGCTCGATCCAGGGGAGCGGGTCTGCCTGCTGGGGCGAAACGGGGCGGGCAAGTCCACACTGATGGGAGTCATCGCCGGAGACATCAAGGCGGACACCGGCGACGTCTTCCGGCAGCCGGGATCCCTCTTTGCACGGCTCACTCAGGAGGTTCCATCGAGCCTGGCCGGCAGCGTCTTGGAGATCGTCGCCTCGGGCCTCCGGGACCAGGCGGGGCACGAGGAGGACTGGGAGCGCGACGTCCTTGTCCACAACCTCCTGGAGCACCTCCAGCTCGACCCGGCCAGGGGTTTTGCAGAGCTGTCGGGAGGCCTCAAGCGCCGGGTGCTTCTCGGGCGCGCCCTTGCCGCCAAACCCGACCTGCTCCTGCTCGACGAACCGACCAACCACCTGGATATCGAGTCGATCCTCTGGCTCGAGGAGTTCCTCCTCGGCGAAAAGATCAGCCTCCTCTTCGTGACCCACGACCGCGCCTTCCTTCGAAGGCTCGCCACCCGCATCGTTGAACTGGACCGGGGCCGGCTTTCGGGCTGGGCCTGTGACTACGACACCTACCTGGTCCGCAAGGAGGAGGTGCTCGCGGCCGAGGAGAAACAGCAGGGCGCTTTCGACAAGAAGCTTGCCCAGGAGGAGGTCTGGATCCGCAAGGGGGTTCGCGCCCAGCGCTCGCGGGCGCAGGGCCGAATCCACACCCTTATGAAGATGCGCGCCGAGCGGGCCGCCCGGCGGGCGCGCACGGGCAATGTCAACATGCGCCTCACCGAGGCCGAGCGCTCCGGCGTCAAGGTGGTCGACGTCGAGAACATGTCGTTCGCCTACCCTGGTGGCCGGCAGCTCGTGCGCGATTTCACCACGACGCTGACGCGCGGCGACAAGATCGGGATCATCGGGCCAAATGGCTCCGGCAAGTCCACCCTCATCAAGCTTCTCCTTGGCGAGCTCAAGCCCTCGAAGGGGACCATCGAGCACGGCACCAGGCTGGAATTCGTCTACTTTGACCAGATGCGCGCCCAGATCGACGACGCCAAGACGGTGGCCGACAACATTGCCGGGGGCAATGAGACCGTCACGATCGGCGGGCGAACCCGCCACGTGATTGGCTACCTGCAGGACTTCCTGTTCACGCCCGACCGCGCGCGAACGCCCGCCAGGGTGCTGTCAGGCGGGGAGCGGAACCGCCTGCTCCTTGCGCGCCTCTTCACGAAGCCCGCCAACGTCCTGGTCATGGACGAACCGACAAACGACCTGGATGCCGAGACGCTCGACCTCCTTGAGGACCTGCTCGTCGAGTATGAGGGAACCCTCCTGATCGTCAGCCACGACCGCGACTTCCTGGACAACGTCGTGACGAGCACCCTCGTGTTCGAGGGCGACGG
>CAZHPC010000087.1:0-13776 GCA_964534685.1 uncultured Opitutaceae bacterium | reverse complement strand
GACCTGGGGGCGCTCCTCGTGGGCCGCGAGCGCTTCCTCGACCACTACCGCTACGAGCCCGAGGACATGCAGGAGCTCTATGACGCCGCCGAGCGGGAGCGTGCGGAGTGCCTCGTGACGACCGAGAAGGACGCGGTCCGGATCCCGGACCCGGGCGGCAGCCCGCTGCCCGTGTACTACCTTCGCCTCGAGATCGAGATCATCCGGGGGGCCGCAGACTTCGACGAGGCCGTGGGGAGGATCTGCTTTCCCCAGAACGCACTTGCGGGGCGCAATTTCCCGGGCGTAACTGGGGAAAGCCCATGATCATAGACACCCGATTCGAACAGCTTGCCGAGGGACTGACAGGATTCTCAACCGCCCTTAAGAAGGGGGAGCGGGTCCTCATCGACGCCTTTGACGTCCCCGACGCAATGGTGATCGCGCTCATCCGCTCGGCGAGGGCCCGAGGGGCCATGCCGTACGTCCAGATGCACCGGGCGCGGGTCACGCGCGAACTGGCGCTCGGAGCCGAGGAGGCGCAGTTCAACCCAATGCTCGAGATCGAGCTCGCCCGCATGAAGCAGATGAACGCCTACATCGCGCTGCGGGGTTCCGAGAACATCTTCGAGGCCGCGGACGTTCCCTCGGCGCGGGTGCAGCTGGTGAGCCGGATCATGAAGCCGGTGATCGACCAGCGGGTGAACAAGACCAAGTGGGTCGTGCTGCGGTGGCCGACCTCGGCCATGGCCCAGCAGGCGGGCATGAGCACGGAGGCATTCGAGGACTTCTATTTCAGGGTGTGCACGCTCGACTACTCGCGGATGAAGCCCGGCATGAAGGCCCTGGCGGAGCTCATGGCCAGGACCGACCGGGTGCAGATCACCGGTCCGGGGACCGACCTCAGGTTCTCCATCAAGGGGATCGGGGCCAAGGAATGCGGGGGCCAGTACAACATCCCGGACGGCGAGGTCTTCTCGTGCCCGGTCAGGGAATCGGTCGAGGGCGTCGTGCAGTACAACGCGCCGACCGTCTATCTCGGAGCGTCCTTCGACAGCATCCGCCTCGCCTTCAAGAAGGGCAGGATCGTCGAGGCGACCGCGAACAACACCCCGAAGCTCAACCAGATCCTGGACAGCGATCCGGGGGCGCGCTACATCGGCGAATTCGCGATCGGCTTCAACCCGCACATTCTCGAGCCCATGCGCGACATCCTCTTCGACGAGAAGATCGGGGGCTCGTTCCACTTCACGCCGGGGCAGGCCTACGAGGACTGCGGCAACGGGAACAAGTCCCAGGTGCACTGGGACATGGTGTGCATCCAGCGGCCGGAGTACGGAGGCGGCGAGATCGTGTTCGACGGCAAGCTCATCCGCAAGGACGGCCTGTTTGTGCCGAAGGCGCTGCAGAAGCTTAATCCCGAATATCTCCTGGCAGGTTGAGCTTGCTCATATCGACGAATACGGATTCGTTGATGTATATGGAAAACACCCCGTCAGACGGCTTGGACGCCTTCATCCGGGCGCTTCCCAAAACGGAAACCCATCTGCACATCGAGGGCGCGCTGCCCTACCACGAGCTCCTGCGCCCGATGGACCCCTCGGTCTACGGCGCGGACCCCGCGTTTCGCCGGAGATCTTACCGGTACCCGACGTTTCCCGAGTTTGAGCAGACGCTGCTTCGTCACGCGCTTCCTTGGTTCACGAGCGCCGAGCGCTACCACGAGGCCGCTCGCATCATCTTCGCGGGCCACGTAGCCCAGAATGTCCGCTACGTCGAGACGAGCTTCCACCTGCACGTGACCGAATTCATCCATGTCCCGGGCACCGAGATCATCGACGCCATCCGGTCCGCGGCCCCTCCGGGCCTCGAGGTGCGCGTCTTTGCGGGCATGCTCCGAAGCGCCTACGACGGGCCCCTTCGCGAGACGATCGACGCATTGGAGCGATGGGACTCGCTGGCCGGGGTCGACCTGCACGGATTCGAGGAGATGCCGACCGAGCCCTGGTCCTTCAGGGTGTGGGAGCGGCTGAGAAAGGCGGGCAAGGTCACCAAGTGTCACGCCGGCGAATTCGGGGGACCGTCCCGCGTGCGCGAGGCGATCCAGCAGCTCGGCGTGCGCCGGGTGCAGCACGGGGTGCGGGCGGTCGAGGATCCCGCCGTCGTCCGCCTCGCCGCCGAGCTGGGCGTCACCTTCGACACGTGCCCCCTGAGCAACGTGGGCCTTGGGGTCTTTCCCGACATCGCCTCCCATCCGCTGCGCGCGCTCATGCGCGCCGGGGTCAACTGCACGGTCAGCACCGACGATCCGCTCTGCTTTGCGAACACGCTCTGCGACGAGTACTCCGCCCTCGCCGAGCAGGGCGGCTTCACGCGCGCGGAGCTTGCGCAGCTGGCGCGCAACGGCTGGAAGGTGGCGGATGTTCCCGAGAGCGAGCGGCGCAGGTGGCTCGCGGAGATAGACAGGATCGCCGGCGCGTGAGCACCGTCCAAAGGCACACGGTCCCGGAGGAGCTGCGAAGCGCGCGCGCGGACAAGGCGCTCGCCATGGCGTACCCGGAGCACAGCCGGGTGGCCTTCCAGCGCTCCTTTGACGAGGGACGGGTGACGCTGCGCGGAAGGGCGCTCGAGCGCTCCTCCACCGTGCACGCCGGCGACGTGCTTGAATTCTCGTTCCCCGATGTCATTGCGAGCGCGCTTCGCGCGGTCGACATACCGCTTGATGTGCTGTTCGAGGACAAGAGCCTCCTGGCGATCAACAAGCCCGCGGGGATGGTGGTCCATCCGGGGGCCGGCACGCGCGAGGACACGCTGGTGCACGCCCTGCTCGCCCACTGCGCGGGCAGCCTGAGCGGGGTGGGCGGCGTGGAGCGGCCGGGGATCGTCCACCGGCTGGACCGGGAGACGTCCGGCGTCATGGTGGTCGCGAAGACGGATGCGGCGCACCGGGCGCTGGCGAAGCAGTTCGCCGAGCGCACGGTCGTCAAGGAATACGTTGCGCTCGTGGCGGGCGTGCCGCGCCTGATGAGCGGGAGCATTCACAAGGCGATCGGCCGCAATGTCAGGCACCGCCACAAGATGGCGGTCGTGGAGGAGGGGCACGGGGGCCGGGCGTCCTGGACCGATTGGGAGATCGTGGAACGCTACGGAGATCTGGCGGCGCTGGTCGCCTGCACGCTCCACACGGGCCGCACCCACCAGATCCGCGTTCACATGTCATCGCTCGGCCATCCGCTGCTGGGGGACTCGGCGTACGGGTGGAAGGCGAGCACCCGGATGAAGAGAAGGCCCGAGCGTGCGATGCTCCACGCCGCGCGCCTTGCGCTCGCCCATCCCGTTACCGGCAAGGCTCTGGATTTTAGGGCGCCGCTTCCGGCCGATTTTCGCGCGCAGATCAGGTCGCTGAAGGCCAGTTGACCGCGCGGGAGGGCCCCAAAAGGGGCTCCGCTGTGGGCAATTGACTCTTATACATGGCATTAATAGGCCTTATCACCCTGCAGCCGGCATCCCGCCGCCTGCGTTATTCCACGAACTGAAGAAAGGCCCTATTATGAAGAAATCACTGTTCACGCTGCCTGCCATGCTCGCGATGGCCGTCGGATCGTTGCTTGCGGACCCCGTCCCGACCCTGGTCGTGCAGCAGGTTGACGCCAAGGATACCGAGGCCTACGTCGCCATGATCGCGAAGATCAACGCCCTTGTGAAGGCCCGCACCGGCATCGAGCACTACAGGCATGTGTGGGAGGGGGATTTTGCGGGTGAGAACGCGCACGCGCTCTTCGTCGTGACCTCGTACCCGTCAGCGGCCGACATCTACAAGATCGCCGAGAAGCTGAAGAACTATCCGGAGATGGACGTGCTGCTCGCGGAACTCAGGGGAACGCGCCACCTCGGTTCCAGCGTCCTCTACAAGGCCGTCCGCAACGACGGAGTCTACGAGGGCGGGGCCGTGTTCAACACGAGCGTCTCCTGCAGCGACGAGCCCGCCTACCTGAAGGCCCTCGACGATCTGAAGGCGATCTTTGACGCAAACGGCTTTAAGGACACGAAGATCAACCTCTATCGCGAGATCTCCGGGCGCACCACCTCGACCCATCTGGTTGTCATTTCTGTGCCGTCCCAACTGCGCGTGGCCGAGCTCCTCGACGCCCTTTCCGACAAGGAGCTTCTGAAGGACTGGTATGTCACGGCGGCCAAGATCCGCACGTCGCACGCAAACGGAACCTATCACGAGATCACCAAGTAGGTCATGACCCCAGGGAATCCCCAATGAAGCTGAAACTCACAACCCCCGTCGCCATTGCCGCCATCGCCGCGGCGTCCCTCGCATTCGGCCAGTCATCGACAAAGGACAACGCCTCGCAGGGCGTCGTCCAGGCAATCACCCAGCTGGAGGTCCAATGGGCCGACGCGATCGTGAGGGCCGATGTCGCGGCCCAGGACAGGATCGAGGCTCCGGACTACATGTTCTCGGGCCCTGGCGGCGAGCTCCAGACCCGGGCCGAAAACGATGCCGAATTGACGTCCGGGGCGTCCAAGACCGCCTCCATGAAGATTGACGACCTGAAGGTGCGGGTGCTCGGCGACACGGCCATCGTGCACGGCCTTGAAACCGAGACGAGCACCTACAAGGGCGCCGACACAAGCGGCCAATACCGCTTCACCGACGTGTTTGTGAAGCGCGACGGCGCGTGGGTGGCGGTTGCGACGCACGTGTCGCAGGTCAAGAAGTAGCCGCGCACCGGCAATCCTCCGCACCGGCGTTCGGCCGGCCGGCGAACCGGCCCGCCTCGAAAGGGGCGGGCTTTCGCTTGGGGTGACGCCGTCCGGCGCGCTAGGCGAGCAGGCCCGCCGCGACGCCCCACCTCAGATTGCGAAGCGAATGATGGAAGGCCT
This sequence comes from uncultured Opitutaceae bacterium, assembly GCA_964534685.1. Classification (GTDB taxonomy): domain Bacteria; phylum Verrucomicrobiota; class Verrucomicrobiia; order Opitutales; family Opitutaceae; genus Palsa-1447. The sequence goes on along the minus strand of CAZHPC010000087.1, from coordinate 8,901 downwards.
GGATGCCGCCCAGTTCCGCCAGCGCGATAAAGGTCGCCAGCGCCGTCGGGAAGACATCGGCGCGCTCGGGGGATAGGCCCTTGACGGCCTTCCGGCCGGCGAGATCCAGGGAGCCCACCGTGGCCAGGATCTCGCGCAGGAGCGCCACCCGGATCAGCGGCTCCGTCCGCTCGAGGGTGAAGCCGCCCGCTGCGGCGCGCATGGCGCGCACGGTGGTCAGCGTGCCGCCGGTGCCGACGACAAACGAGCCGGCGGGGACCGGGAAGGGGAAGCCGGATTCTTGGAGCGCGCCCTTTACGTGCCGCGCGATGTTTGACAGCGCGGACGCCGAGATCGGCTCCGCGGCGGGTTGGGCGAACATCTCCGTCAGGCGCACGCACCCGAGAGGAAGGCTGACCGCGCGCTCCGCCTTGCGCTCGACGAACGCGAGGCATTCAAGGCTGCCCCCGCCGAGGTCGTAGACATGGAAGTCGCGCAGGGCGACGAGGGCGGGATCGGTGGTGAGGCCCCGGCCGATGAGGTCCGCCTCCTCGCGTCCCGTGAGCAGCCGCGGGGTGACGCCGGATGCGGCCCTGACCCGTTCCAGGAATTGCGCGCCATTCGAGGCGTCGCGCACGGCGCTCGTCGCCACGACCGCGAACCGGTCGGCCCCGAGCGAGCGGGCGCGGGCAAGTAGGCTCGTTATCGCCTCGACCCCGCGCTCCATGCCCTGGTCGCCAAGCCGGGGCCTGCCGGAGCCGATGCCCTTGCTGATCCGCACCTCGAGCGTCTGGGAGGCGACCTCCGCAGGGCGTCCCTCGGGCCCGCGATCGGCGACCAAGAGCTTGATCGAGTTGCTCCCGACATCGACGACGGCGGCGCGCATGGGTTCGGGGGGCTAGAGCCGATAGTTCGCCGGAGCGATGAGGAGCGTGAATTCCCCCTTGAGGCTCGCCTTCGCGAGGCGATCGCGCACCTCGGCCGCGGCGCCGACCCAGAACGTCTCATGGACCTTGGTCACCTCCTTGGCGACGCAGACGACCCGTTCCGGGCCCAGGGCCGCCACAATGTCGTCCATGGCCTTTGCGATCCGGTGGCAGCTCTCATAGAGGGCGATCGTATAGCCGAAGTCCTTGTGCTTGCCGTAGAACGCGAGCCTCGCCGACGCCTTCGGGGGAAGGAATCCCGCGAAAAGGAATCCGTTCGTGGGAAGCCCGCTGGCGCTCAGCACGGCCGCAAACGCAACCGGCCCGGGAACGGGGACGACGGGAAGGCCCCGGCGGCGGCAGGCGCGCACGACGCGGAACCCGGGGTCGCTCAGGCCGGGCGTCCCGGCGTCCGTCGCGAGCGCCGCGGACTTCCCGGAGGCGATCGCCTCGGCCAGCCGTTCCGCCGCCTCGATCTCGTTGTGCTCATGGTAGGCGAAGAGCTCCCTGCGGATCCCGAGGCGCTCGAGGAGAATCCCCGTCGTGCGCGTGTCCTCGCAGGCGACGAGGTCCACCGAGCCAAGGATCGCGCCTGCGCGCGCGGTCAGGTCGGAAAGGTTCCCGATCGGCGTCGCGACGACGTAGAGATGGCCGGCCTGGGCCGCGAGCGACGGGTTCGTCGGCTCCGGACTCAATGCACCTGGCTGCCGCTGCCGCTCATCCCGGGGATCTGCCCCTCCCAGTCCGCAGGCTGGTTCCAGGGTATGGAGGAGGCGGCGGGGGTTTCGGAGGAGCATCCTGCCAGAAAGGAGCCCAGGGCGATTAGGACGATGGCTGCAGCGCGTTTCATGGCCGAATTCATTCTCGCGCCGAACCTACGGGCGATTGGCCCGGATGCAAGTCGGCTTTGCTTTAAAGGGCGTAGGTCGACTCGAACCAGGGTGTCTTGGGCGCCTTTCGGATGGCGCCGTTGGCAGCGAGGTGCTCCAGGATCTTGTAGGCCGTCTCGGGCTCGCCGCCCGCCTGGGCGGCGAGCGCCTCCGCCGTGAACGCCCTGCCCGGGGAGGCCCTGAGCGCGGCGACAAGCCTCTGCTGCAGCGCGATGACCCCGGTCGCCGCCTTCTTGCCGGCTTCCACACCCGGCTGGTCGTAGGCGTTTATGCCGATGAGGTCGGCGTAAAGGCCGACGACGCGCTCATAGAGGGCGATCAGCATGCCGATCGAGCGGGGAGACACCTCCGAGAGGGTGAGGGTGACGGACCAGCGGTCCTTCTCGCTAAGGGCATCGCGGGTGCCGAGATAGAAGCCCTGGAGGTAGTCGCCGCTCGTGATCCCCGGCTCCACCTCGAGCGCCTTGCCCGTGCGGTCCTTCAGCACGTCGATGAAGGTGACGAAGAAGTTCTTCACGCCCTCGCGCAGCTGCTGCACGTAGGCGTGCTGGTCGGTCGAGCCCTTGTTGCCGTAGACGGCGATGCCCTGGTTGACGACGTTGCCCTTGAGGTCGAATTCCTTGCCGAGCGACTCCATGATGAGCTGCTGGAGGTAGCGCGAGAAGAGCAGCAGGCGGTCCTTGTAGGGGAGGACCACCATGTCCTTGGATCCGCGGCCGTCCGTCGAGAAATGCCACATGAGGGCCAGTAGGGCGGCCGGGTTCTCGCGGGTCACACCCCGGCGCGTGGCGGCGTCCATGGCCGCCGCTCCGGCGAGCATCGCGTCGATGTCGAGCCCCTGGAGGGCGGCGGGCAAAAGGCCCACCGCGCAGAGCTCGCTCGTGCGGCCGCCGACCCAGTCCCACATGGGGAACCTCGCGAGCCACCCCTCCTTCTGCGCGAGCTGGTCCAGCTTGGAGCCCGCGCCGGTGACGGCGACGTAGTGCCTGGGGTGGGAGAGGCCCGCGGCCTTGAACGCCGCTGCGGCCTCAAGCTGGCCGTTGCGCGTCTCGACGGTGCCGCCCGACTTGGAGATGACGACCACGAGGGTGCGGGCGAGATTGGCGCCGAGCCTTGCGAGCACATAGTCCATGCCGTCGGGATCGGTGTTGTCGAAGAAATGGACCTCCATCCGGTCCCTGCCCGGCTGGCCGAGCGCGTGGCTCACGAACTGCGGGCCGAGCGCCGAGCCCCCGATGCCGATGACAAGCAGGTGGGTGAATCCGCCCTGGGGCCCGGCGACCGCGCCGGAGTGCACCTTCGAGGCGAAGTCCTTTATCGAGGCGAGCGTGGAGGAGATCTCCTTCGAGATTGCCTCATCGGGGGCGAGCTCGGGGGCGCGCAGCCAGTAGTGGCCCACCATGCGCTTCTCGCTCGGGTTCGCGATCGCGCCCTTTTCAAGTGCGGCCATGTCGGCGAAGGCCTTCTGGATGCGGGGCTCCATCGATCCCAGGAAGCCGTCGGGAAACGGGATGCGGCTGATGTCGAGCGCCATGCCGAGCGCCGGGTTCTGGTAGTGCAGGTCCTTGAAACGGGTCCAGCTCATTTGGAAAGGTTCTTGTCGGTCACTGCTCCCTCGGAGGCGCTCGTGACGAGCTTCGCGTACTTCGCGAGCGCTCCGCGCGTCTCCTTGGGCTTCTTGGGACGCCACGCCTTGATCCGCGCCCTGAACTCCTTCGGGGCGATGTCGAGCGCGAGCGTGTTGGCGACCGCGTCGATCGTGATCGTGTCCCCGTTGCGCACGACGGCTATGGGGCCGCCCACGGCGCACTCAGGGGTGATGTGGCCCACCACGAAGCCGTGGCTTCCGCCCGAGAAGCGCCCGTCGGTGATGAGGCCGACATCGTTGCCGAGGCCCTTGCCGACGACGGCGCTCGTCGGCGCGAGCATCTCGCGCATGCCGGGGCCTCCGACCGGGCCCTCGTTGCGGATGACGATCACGTGGCCCGCCTTCACGCGGCCGTCCAGGATCGCCTTGAGCGCCGCCTCCTCGGACTCGAAGACGATTGCCCTGCCCGAGAACCTGAGCCCCTCCTTGCCGGTGATCTTCGCCACGGCCCCTCCCGGGGCCAGGTTTCCGTAGAGCACCCGAATGTGGCTGTCGGGCTTGATGGGGTCCGAGAACGGGCGGATGACATCCTGATCCGCGGGGTAGGGGGCCACGCCGCGGAGGTTTTCGGCGACCGTCTTTCCCGTGACCGTTAAGCAGTCCCCGTGGAGGAGCCCGTGGTCGAGGAGCATCTTCATCAGGGGCGGCAGGCCCCCGATGCGCACGAGGTGGGAGACGCCGTACTTGCCGGACGGCTTCAGGTCGGCAAGCACCGGAACCCGCCTGCCGATGCGCGTGAAGTCGTCGATCGAGAGCCTCACGTTGGCGCTGTGCGCGATCGCAAGGAGGTGAAGTACCGCGTTCGTCGAGCCGCCGAGGGCGATCACGACGGCGATCGCATTCTCGAAGGCCTTCCTCGTCAGGATGTCCCGCGGCCTGATCCCGGCCCTCAGGAGCGCGAGCGCCGCCTCGCTGGCTCGCCGGCAGTCGCCGCGCTTCTCCTCGCCGATCGCGAGCTGCGTCGAGCTGTTGGGCAGGCTCATCCCGAGCGCCTCGATCGCCGAGGCCATGGTGTTGGCGGTGTACATCCCGCCGCAGGATCCCGGACCGGGGATCGAGCACACCTCGACGGCGTGCAGGCCCGCGTCGTCCAGCTTGCCCGCCGAATGCTGGCCCACGGCCTCGAAGACGGAGACGATGTCGCACTCCCTCTGGGTCCCCGGGTGGATGCCCGGCAGGATCGTCCCTCCGTAGACGAAGACGGAGGGCCGGTTCAGCCGCGCCAGGGCCATCAGGCACCCGGGCATGTTCTTGTCGCAGCCGCCGATGGCGACCACGGCGTCGAAGCCCTCCGCGCCCGCCACGGCCTCGATCGAGTCCGCTATGATCTCGCGCGAGACCAGGGAGTAGCGCATCCCCGGCGTTCCCATGCTGATTCCGTCCGAGACGGTGATGGTCCCGAAGATGATCGCCTTGCCGCCGGCCCCGTCGGCGCCGGCGGCCGCGTCGCGCGCCAGCTGGTCGATGTGCATGTTGCACGGGGTCACCATGCTCCAGGTCGACGCTATCCCGACGATCGGCTTGCCGAAGTCCTCGTCGGTGAAGCCGACCGCCCGGAGCATGGAGCGGTTCGGGGACCGGTCGGGTCCGTCGACGACGATGGAGGAATGCCTGCGTGGTGAGTCTTTGGCGGCGCTCATGGGTGAACCCACAGCCCACCATAGCGCCCCGGCCCGGGCAAGCGGTGTTTTCATGGTTGCATGGCGCCTTGCCCGCGCCATTGACTCCTGCACGATCCTTCGCATGGCGTTCAACCTGAAAAAGGTGCTCAAGGCACTCCTTTATTCCTCAAGCCAGCCGCTTTCTACCAAGGATATCCAGGCGGCTTTTGAGCGGTTCCATCGCCAGCCTGCGGCGCCTTCCGCTCCCGACGGGACCGCGCCGGTGGCGGCCCCTGCGGAGGCCGCCGACGCCCCTGCCGAGCCGCCGGACTCGCCCGACCTCTACGGGGAGGTCCCCGCGCTTGTGACCGCCTCGCAGATACGGGAGGCCATGGACGAGATAGCGGCCGAGCTTGCCGCGGCCGACGACGGCCTCGCGCTTGTCGACGGGGCCTCCGGCTACCGCCTTGCGACCCACCCGCGCTTCGCGCGCTGGATCCGCATCCTTCGGGAGGAGCCGCCGCCGGTTAAGCTCAGCCAGTCGTCGGTCGAGACGCTCGCGGTCGTGGCGTATCGCCAGCCGGTGACCCGTGCGGAGATCGAGTCCGTGCGCGGCGTTTCCGCGGACGCCGGCCTTTCGAAGCTTCTCGAGCGTGAGCTGATCGCGGTCGTCGGCCGCGCCGAGCTGCCGGGCCGCCCGATCCAGTATGGCACGACCGACCGCTTCCTGGAGTTCGTGGGGATCAAGTCGCTCGACGAGCTTCCCGCCTCCGATGTGCTCTCGTCGCGCCAGATCGACGAATGGCTGAAGGGGGGCCAGGCCGGCCACACCCCGAACGACGCGGACATGGGCCTGGACGAGCTGGCCCTGGCCGCCCCCTCCGAGACGCCCGCACCCGCGGGAGAACCCGCCGCCCCCTGATGGACCTCGCGCCCATCCGCAAGAAGATCGACAGCCTGGACGACAGGCTTGTCGAGCTCGTCAACCGGCGCCTGGCGCTGGCCGCGGAGATCGGCAAGATCAAGCGGAAGGCGGGCGGGGAGATCTTCGTGCCTGAGCGCGAGGACGCTGTCCTTCGGAAGGTCTGCGCGCAGAACGAGGGCCCGATCAAGGACGAGGCGCTCCGGGCGATCTACCGCGAGATCATGTCCGCCGCGATCGCGCTCGAGAAGCCGCTCCTCGTCGCCTACCTCGGGCCCGAGGCGAGCAACACCCACTGCGCCGCCATGAAGAAGTTCGGCGCGAGCGTCGACTACCACGCGATGGCGACGATCGAGGACATCTTCACGGCGGTGGAGAAGGGCGAGGCGGACAACGCCGTCATCCCGATCGAGAACTCGACGGAGGGAAGCGTCCGGGAGGCGCTCGACAGCTTCGTCGAGAGCGACCTGAAGATCGTGGGCCAGATCTACATGGAGATCGCGCACGCGCTGATCACCCAGACGTCGCTCGACAAGATCGAGAAGGTGTATTCGAAGGACCAGGCGCTCGCGCAGTGCCGGCACTGGCTGCAGCGCCACCTGGGCCATGCGCAGCTTGTCGAGGCCCCGAGCACCACGCGCGCGGTCCAGATAGCGAAGGAGGACCCGACGGCGGCGGCGGTGGCCAGCGAGATCGCGGCCGCCCACCACGGGGTGCCCGTCCTCGTGCGCAACATCCAGGACAAGGCCGACAACACGACCCGCTTCTTTGTCCTCGGGCGCAGGCCGGCCGGCCCGGTCGGGGGAGGCAAGGACATGACGAGCTTCCTCATATCCCTGGGGGACGAGGCGTCCTCGCATTCGGGCTCGCTCCTCAAGATGCTGATGCCGTTTGGCAAGCGCGGGATCAACCTCTCTAAGATCGAGTCGCGGCCGAGCAAGAAGCGGCCCTGGGACTACTATTTCTTCATCGACGTGACGGGCCATTTCGAGGACCCGCCTATGAAGCAGGCCCTGGGCGAACTAAAGAAGTTCTGCCCGCTCGTGAAGTGGCTGGGCAGCTACCCGGCCGCGAACTGAGGCCTTGGCGCGGCTCAGTGGCCGCGGCTTGCCTTCTCGAAGAAATAGAAGGCGGCGACCGCGAGCGCCAGGAGGGCCATCGCGCCGGCGAAGTAGAGGATGCAGCCGAGCTTCGCCTGCCGAGCCATCGAGGCAGGGGCCCGCCCAAATTCCTCAAGGATCGCGTCGGCGCTCGGCGGGCCCGAGGTGGCCTCGGCATGCGGCGGCTGATCCTTGTCGGGGAACGCTGCCTGCGCAGGGCGCTCCGCCGCCGCAATCTCCGCGTCCAGCGAGGCGAGTTGCTCCCTCAGGAGGTCTCGCTGCCGCCGCAGGTCGTCCAGGCGATCGGACACGGTGTCCGGCAGGCCATCCTCAGACCGCGGTGACGACCGAAACCCTGCGGTGGACCTTGTCGAACTTCACGACGCCGTCCTTGAGGGCAAAGAGGGTCCAGTCGCGGCCCACACCGACATTCTTGCCCGGATGATGCTTCGTGCCCCGCTGGCGGACGATGATGCCGCCCGCAAGGATCTTCTCGCCACCGAACATCTTGATGCCAAGACGCTTGGACTGGCTTTCGCGGCCGTTGACGGATGTTCCCTGACCCTTCTTGTGCGCCATGACGTGGTTCTCCTCAGATATTGATGGTCTCGATCTTGATGACGGAAAGTTCCTGGCGATGGCCCTGCTTGCGCTCGTACCCCTTGCGCTTCTTCTTCTTGAATACGATCACCTTATCACCGCGCTTGTTCTCCAGGATCTTCGCGGAAACCGAGGCGCCCGGAAGGGTGGGCTTGCCTACCTTGAAATCAGCGCCCTCGCCCGCCGTCAGCACGTCCTTAATCTCGACGATTGCGCCGGCTACGGTGTTCGGGAAGCGGTTCACGATGAGGATATCCCCCTCCGTGATGGTGAACTGCTGCCCTTGGGTTTTGATCGTGGCTTTCATGAAATAAAACCGCTGACTAAGCGGTTTCGGCAGAGTCAAAGCAAGGCTATTTTGGCGGCTGGTATTCGATAAGCGACGCAGTGCCGGTGCCGAACCTGAAACCGACCTGGAAGCGCACCGGCAGGCGCTGATCATCGTCGGTCTCGATCCACACTTTCACGGTCGACCCGCGCTTGAACATGCCGATAGGGGGCGTCTTCTCCATGCGCGGCTCAAGCCCCAGGGTCTTGAAGAAGCCGAGCGCGGTGAAGACAGTCTCGGGATCCTGGTCGGCATGGATCGTCAGGGGGTAGAACTGGTCCTGGAAGATGACGACCGTGTCGCGCTGCTGCCCCGGGGCTATGTCCCAGAAGCGCGTCTTGATGAGGGCCAGGATCAGGTCGCACGGATTGCCCTCGGGAATCGGGATCGTGTGCGACTTCTCGGGGTGGATGTCGTCCGCGAACTCGGCGGTCCTCTTCGAGTAGTTGAATGTTATCGAATTCTTGATGTCCTTGTTGCGGTACGTGCTCCATTCACTGGACGAGAGGAGCTGCCCGGTCTTCGCGTTGTAAAGCGACTCGCCGCGCCCGTCGAAAGGGAACAGTCCGCGGGCGAGCCCCGACGTCCATGTGGTGGTCGTCACGCGCAGCACGGCGTCCTTGCCCGAGCCGAGGGCGTCCGCCGCAATCTTGATCCGGCCCACGAAGGGGATGATTCCCCAGCGCACGCTGTAGGTGAGGCTCTCGCCGTCGCGAAGCCCGATGTGCGGTATGATCGGCTCCGTCGCAAGGGCCGCGGCTGCCTGGACCGAGGCGGCCACGGCAAGGGTGGCCCGGCGCAGAAAGCGGCCGATTGCGTTTGCGCCGGGGCGCTTTTGAGTACGTTTGACGTTTGCGATCATGGAGGCTGCTACCCACATCCACATCAAAGGAGCGCGCGAGCACAA
>CAZHPC010000086.1:0-13837 GCA_964534685.1 uncultured Opitutaceae bacterium | reverse complement strand
GGACGAGGATGTTGATCTTGTCGAGCGAGCAGTTGCGCTGCTCGAGGTGGTCGAGAAGCCGGCCGGGTGTCGCGGCCAGGATGTCCATGCCGCGCCGCAGGTCCGAGGTCTGCTTGCCGTAGCCGACGCCCCCGTAGACGATGGTGACCCTGAGGTCCGTGAACTGGGCGTATTTGTGGAACGCCTCCTCGACCTGGAGCGCGAGCTCGCGGGTCGGCTCGAGGATCAGGCACCGCATGGCCCCGTGTCCGGCCAGGCGCTGGATGATGGGAAGCGCAAAGGCCGCCGTCTTGCCGGTGCCGGTCTGCGCGGAGCCGATGACATCCTTGCCCTCAAGGATGAGGGGGATCGCCTGGACCTGGATGGGGGTCGGCTCGGTGTAGCCCTTCTCCTGCACGGTGTAGGCCAGCGCGTCGCAAAGTCCGAGCTTTGAAAACGGAGTGTCCATCTTCGGGATGTCGACCGGGATGGCGGGCTTCTCAACGATGTGGCCCGGATGCTCGAACTCGTCGCGGACGGGCCTGGGGCGGCGTCCGTCGCCGTGGCGCGCCGGTCCCGACCTGACGGGGCCGCGCCCCGCGGGGCGCCTCTCCTCCTGCCTTGGCCTCGCCTCGTGGGGCCTGGCGTCATGGGGCCTGGCCTGGGCGGGCCCACCCTGCGAGGGTCCATGGCCCGGGCTCCGGCCCTGACCCTGAGCCCTGGGGCCCTGTCCGAGCGGCCGGCCGCCTCCTCCCGAATGCCCCGGCCTGCGTGGAGCCGCCCCGCCCTGGGGGCGGTGGGCGCTCAGCGGCGCGGCCTGTGTTGGCTTCTTGGCGGGGGATATTGATTCGCGCAGCCGGGCAATGAACTTACGTAGCATGACTAGATGAAAGCGTCACAATCCCCGTATTCCCCGGTTTTTGCAATCCCCCATTCCGCCGCTGCCCGTTTTCGTTCTCGCTTGGCAGGACTTTGCCCAGCCGCATGATCAGTCGCGCCGACCGGCCCCGCAATGAATCCCGACGTCCTTTGGTTCGTCCAACTTGGCATCGACCAAGGCCGCTTCACCCGGGTCCAGTGCGTGAAGGCGAGGGCCAAGCTCGGGGGCGAGCCCAGCATGCTGGACTTCGCCCAGAAGCTGATCGACGAGGAGATCGTCACCGACGTCGAGGGTCTCGAGAAACTCGCCGGCCTCGCGGCTCTCAGGGCGCAAAAGGGTCCGCCACCGTCCGACCCGTTCGTGGCGGCCGACGATCTCGTGGAGCCCCTGGTGCTTCACGCCACGAAGAGGACGGGGCCGAGCCCGCCACCCTCCTTCGCATTCGACTCTGTCGGCAAGATGGATGACGCCCAGCTCGGCTCGGGCATGAAGGAGCTCCTCGGAGCGTCCGTGCGCTACGGGGCGAGCGACCTGCACCTGTGCACCGGCAGGCGCCCTTTTGTCCGGAAGGACCGGGCCCTGGCGTACATTAGCGACCACACGCTGAGCGCCGAGGACGCGCTCCGCCTGAACACCGTCCTCCTCTCCGCCGAGCAGAAGAAGGCGTTCCTTGAAAAGCACGACCTCGACTACGCCCTGGCGATCGTCGAGCCCGAGCGCTACCGGGTGAACCTGATGTTCCACAAGGACGGCGCGGCCGGCTCGTACCGGATGGTGCCGCACGAGATAAAGACGATGAACGAGCTCGGGTTCGAGAAGCACCTTGACACCCTCAAGCGGCTCCTGAGCTACCACAACGGGCTTGTCCTCATCACGGGGCCGGTGGGCTCCGGAAAGACGACAACGCTCGCGTCGATGGTCTCCTACCTGAACGAGACCCGCAAGGACCACATCATCACGGTCGAGGACCCGATCGAGGTGGTGCAGAAGGCGAAGGGCTGCAGCGTCACCCAGCGCCAGGTCGGCGTCCACACCGAGTCGTTCTTCACGGCGCTCAAGGGCGCCCTGCGCGAGGATCCCGACATCATCGTGATCGGCGAGCTCCGCGACCTGGAGACGATCGAGATGGCGGTCAGCGCGGCCGAGACAGGCCACCTCGTGATCGGGACCATGCACACGAGCGACGCGGCGACCACGCTCAACCGCCTTCTTGACGTGTTCCCGGCCGCGCAGCAGACGCAGATCCGCGGGAGCGTCGCCGAGAGCCTGCGAGGGATCGTCTGCCAGCGCCTGCTCCCCGCGGCGGGGAGCGCGGGTGGGGTCGTCATGGCGGTCGAGATCCTCGTCAACAACGTGGCCATCTCAAACCTCGTGCGGGAGGGCAAGACGACGGGCCTGAGGAACACGATGGAAACCGGTCTGCGCGACGGCATGTGCCTCATGGACAATGTGATATTTGCGCTATGGCACGAGAACAAGGTGTCCAAGGAGACGGCCCTCGCGACCATCTCGAACCGCGTGCTGCGCGCGAGGATCACCTAGGCGCCATGGCACAGATCGACACACTTCTGCGCACGATGGTCGAGAAAGGTGGCTCGGATCTCCACATCATGGTGGGCCAGCCGCCGAAGGCCCGCATATCGGGCTCGATCGTACCCATCGGCGACCAGCCGCTCAACGCCCTCGCGATTGAGGAGCTGCTCAGGGAAATCGTCCCTGAGCGGCGCTGGAAGGACTTCCTCGAACGCAGGGACCTGGACCTCGCGCATGAGATCACCGGCTTCGCGCGGTTTCGCGGGAACTTCCTCTACAACCACTGGGGGCAGGCGGCGGTGTTCCGCCAGATCCCGGCGAAGATCCTCTCCTTTGAGGAGCTGCAGCTCCCCGAGGCCATCAAGAAGCTCTGCCACCTGAACGAGGGGCTGGTCGTCGTGACGGGCCCCACCGGAAGCGGCAAGTCGACGACGCTCGCGGCGATGATCGATTACATCAACACCAACCTGTGCCGGCACATCATAACGATCGAGGACCCGATCGAGTTCGTGCACCCGGTGAAGAAGAGCGTGATCGTCCACCGCGAGGTCGGCGAGCACACGGAGACGTTCGCCACGGCGCTGAAGGGCGCGATGCGCCACGACCCGGACATCCTGCTGGTCGGCGAGATGCGGGAGCTCGAGACGATCAAGCTCGCGCTCAGCTGCGCCTCGATGGGCATGCTGGTCTTCGGCACGCTCCACACGAACAACGCACCGAAGACCGTGGATCGGATCATCAATGCGTTCCCTGCCGACGACCAGAACCAGGTGCGCGTCATGCTCGCCGGCTGCCTGGCCGGCATCGTGGCGCAGCTCCTCTGCAAGCGCATCCCCAAGGGCCGGGTCGCCGTCCACGAGATCCTGCTCCAGCATGAGTCGCTGGCCAACACGGTGCGAAGCGGGCAGATCGCGAACATCCGGCAGATCATCGAGGGCGGAGGCAACGAGGGAATGATCCTCATGGACACGAGCCTCATGAACCGGCTCAAGGAGGGCGTGATCGAGGCGAAGGAGGCCTATTTCAAGGCGGCCAACAAGGCGGCGTTCGTCGGGCTCCTGAAGCCCGGGGAGCTGGACCTCGAGGAGGCGCACTAGCCTGCCCCCCGCGGGCCGGACCCGCGCGGTTGAAAACGGGCGCACACCGCTCGCAACCGTTTTCATCTGAAATGCGTCAACACGCTTTCAATCATTTGCAACAATTGTGCATGGGCCAAACCACACGCTCCCAAGGGATCTCCTTCACCCACGAAATGTGGGCGCGCATCGAGGCGCGCTGCCGCGAGCTGAAATTCGGCAGGAGCCAGTACTTCCAGATGCTGGTCGAGAGGGACCTGCACTTCCTGCCCGACATCCATGCGCACAAGTCCGACGGCAAGTGGCACTTCTACCCCGAGGGGGGGTCGGCCCGACCGGAGGAGGAGCACCTGAGGGCCGCCGAGGACCCGGATCCCGGCACCGGCCCGGACGCCCCCGCCCAGGGGAAGGCGCGGCGCAGGCGCCGCTAGGCCGGGATTAATCGGTTGCGGCCGCGGCCATTTTGGGCGGCCATTGCGGGGTGCCACACCATTTCCCTAATGAAGCCATCGAGGCGCTCGCGTCGGTCCTCGGCGAGGACTCGACGCGCGAGATCGTCCGCCTGTTCCTTGAGGACTTTCCCCAGTCGGTCCGCCGCCTGGGCGACGGCAAGCGCGAGGAGCAGGTGATGATAGCGCACGGCCTGAAGAGCAGCGCCCTCCACATGGGCGCGACGGGCCTGTCGCAGAGGATGGCGGCGATCGAGAGGAAGCTCTCGGCCCCGGCGGAAACGCTCTCCCGCGACGAGCTCTCGGCGGCCGTCGCGGAGTTCGGGGCCGTCGAGCCGTCGCTTCGGGCCTACGCGGGAAGCTGACCGGCGCCCCGGCGCCTCAGGACTTCACGATCCCCATCTGGATGCACCAGCGCACGAGGCTGGCGACCTCCGTGACGTTGATCTTGTCCATGATGTTCGCGCGGTGCTTCTCGACCGTGCGGACGCTCAGGTCCAGCCTGTCGGCGATCTCCTTCGACGAAAAACCCTCGGCCACGAGACGGGCCACCTCGAGCTCGCGCCCCGAAAGTGTCTGGACCGCGCTGACCGACGTGGTCGGCGGCCCCGCCTTGACGGACGGCTCCACCTTCGGCTGGTCCGCCGACCCGGCGGTCGCCTTCGGCGGCACGTGGGCGGCAAAGAACATGCCGCCCGCGATGACCGACTCTATCGCCTGCAGCAGGTAGTTTATAGGCGCGCTCTTGTCCACGAACCCGTGCACGCCCTGCGAGATGAGCCTCGCGGGAAGGTCGCCGTCGGGATGCCCCGTGAGAACGAGGATCCTCGTGTTCGGCAGCTTGGCGCGGACCTCGCGCACCACCTCGAGCCCGTGCATCCCCGGCAGGTACAGGTCGACGATCAGCAGCCCCGGGGGATCCTTGAGGCAGTAGTCGAGGCCCGACTTCCCGTCCTTGAAAGCCCCGGAGACGACAAGCCCGCGGACCCGGCTGAGCGCGGATGAGAGCATCTGCCGGAATACGACCTCATCATCGATAATGACTGTTCGTATAGGCACGTCGAACGCACAGCTTACGGCCGCGGGGCCCGGGCGCAAGCGCAAGTCGGCCGAACAGGGTTGTCCCGGCGCCGGTGGGAAGCCACACTCCCCGCGTGAACAGCCTCCCGCTGCTTGCGCCGCTTTTCCTCGCCTTTGAGATCTGGCAGCTTGTCATTTGCGAGCGCTACGTGGGCATAAAGCAGATAGCCCGGGGCGCCGACCCGCGGGAGATGGGCCCGAGCGAGCCTGTCGCCTTCCTCTGGATCTCTTGCATCATCCTGTATGGCATCTGGATGGCGGCGCTCCTGGCGGCCCCGGGCGTGCGGGTCTTCGCCCTGGCCCTGATCGCGATATCCGCAGCCGGGTACGCGATCCGCCGCAACTGCGGCCTCAAGTGGATCCTCGTCGTGCTGACGATAGAGGGGTGCATGCGGGTCGCTGCGCTCGCCCCCCTCACGGAGCTGGCGTGGATGCGCGTCTAGCCCCCGGGGTGCCGATGTCCTTCAGGGAATACGAGCGGCTCTCGCCAAACCGGGATGAAAGGGCCCACGAGCGCCTCGGCGTCCTCTTTCACCATAGCAGGCTCGGCTTCGCGGAGACGGTCGAACGGATGCTCAACCCGGCTAGCCGCGTGAGCTACCACTGCCTGATCGACCGCGACGGCACCCGCTGCACGCTCGTCCTCGAGACGCAGGTGGCCTGGCACGCCGGGGCCTCCCGGTTCATGGGCCGCGACCGCTGCAACGACTTCCTGCTCGGCCTCGCCTTCGCAGGGGACACCTACGCCGACCCCCTGTCGGACCAACAGCTCGCCTCGGCCCTCGAATGGCTCGGCACCCGCTGGGCCCCCCTGGGCTGGGGCCCGGATCGCATCACCGACCACCGGCAGGTCTCGCCGGGCCGCAAGAGCGACCTCAACCCAGCGGAATGGGACAGGCTCTTGGCGGCGGTCCTGGAGCATTTCGGACGGGGCTCGCACTGAGGCCGTTTCCATGTTGAAATCTCAACCTACTCGAAGCAGAAAAATTCAGCCGACGTTCACATGAACCTACCCAGCGACACCCCTAGGCTTCCAAAGTGGATATTCCTGGCCGGCGACTTGGCGCTCCTCGTCACGGCATGGGCCGTGTGGAGCGGCGCGACGCACCCGACGTCGGGCATGCCGCTTGTGGCCGTCATCGTCTGCGTCGTGGCCGCTGCGGTGATCGGAGTCATCCCCTTCGTCGCCGACTACGCCCACCGCCAGGACGAGGCCCTCGACAACCGGCAGCGCTCGCTCCAGGCGCTCTCCGTCACCGTGGCCTCGGTCTCGGAGCAGGTCTCGATTGCCGCGACGGGGCTGCAGGGGATCGCGGAGGCCGCCCAGGATAACTTCAGCAAGTCGGAGCAGCTCGCGAGGCAGATCGAGGAGAAGATCGCCCAGCTGGACGCTCGCCTCGCGAGCGCGCGCAAGGACGACGGCGAGGTGGCGGCAAGGCTTGACGCGGCCGCGAAGAAGCTGGCCGAGCTGGAGGCGAACCTCGCTAGCGCCAGGAAGGACGACGGCGAGGCCGCCGCGAAGCTCGATTCCATCGCGAAGAAGATAGCCAAGGCCGCCGCCGAGTTCGACGCCGCGGTCTCAAGGGCGGTCGAGGCGGCGAAGGCTGTCCCCTCGGCTCCTCCCGCGGCCCCCATGGCCCCGCCCTTGATACACGCCGTTCCGCCGGTGATCCCGGAGATTCCGCCCGTGATCGCCAGTCGGATCGTGGAGATAAGGCCCGCGGTGCGGTCGTCGGCCCATCCCTTTGAGGCCACGGTCGTCACCTCTGCGCCGGCTCCCGCCGCGGAGCCCGCAATCGCCCCCGCCCCGGTGGCCGAGCGTGCGCCCGAGCCGGCTGCGGCTCCCGCCGCCGAGCCCGCGCCCGCGGCCTCACAGGAGCCTGCCGCAGCCGCATTGGTCCCGCCGGAGGCGCCCAAGCCCCCGCGCAAGCGCAGCCCGAGGAAGCCCGCTCCGGCGCCCGTCCCGGAGACACCGGCGCCGGACCTCGTCCTTGAGTCTCCGGCATCGGTCGACGCTCTTGCGGCCCCTCCTCCCGAGATCTCGGAGCCCGCGGTTTCCGCGGACGGGGCGACACGCCTCGTGGTCACCGCGTACATCGGGATCGGCAACCGGCTCTTCATCCGCGGCGAGGGACCCGGCCTCAGCTGGGAGAAGGGCGTGCCGCTCAGCTTCGTCTCGATCGGAAAGTGGCGCTGGGAGACGAATGAGTCCTCCGCACCGGTCCGGTTCAAACTCTACAAGAACGACGAGACGGAATGCGCGGGGCTCGGGGAGCGCTCCGTGGCTCCCGGGGCCCAGCAGGAGCTCACCGCGTCCTTTTAGCGACCGGGACCCTCAGGGCCTGCTTCTTTAGGCGCGCGAGTTCGGGCACGACCACGCGCTGGTAGCACTCCGGGCACACCGAGTGGCTGATCTCCGTCCCCGTGCGCTCATTGATGTAGCTCTCGATCTGCTGCCAGTAGTTCTGGTCGTCCCTGATCTTCTTGCAGTAGGAGCACATCGGCATCATCTCCTCCAGCCGGTGCATCTGGGTCGTGTACTTGAGGATGCGCTCGGCGACCCTGAGGCGCATCCACAGCTTCGACATGTCGATAGGCTTCGTGAGGAAGTCGTCGACACCCGCTTCCGCGGCGGCGCGGCGGTTGGAGGCCGTGGCGCCCGTCGCGGTCAGAAGGATGAAGTAGAGGTAATCGTTGCCCTCCTGTGCGCGGAACCGCCTGCAGAGCTTGAGCCCGTCCAGCTTCGGCATCTGCCAGTCGCTCACGGCCACGCGCGGCTTCTCGCTGAGCCACGCCGACCACGCCTCCTCACCGTCGCGGGCCTCGATCACGTCGTGGCCGAGCCTTTCCAGCGATTTACGCAGGATCGCCAGGGACATGGGGTCGTCTTCGACGGCGAGGACCTTCATCGGGGTCTGAGCCTATATGTAAATGCGCTTGGCGTTCCAAGCAAACAATGGGCGCGTTGGTTCAGCCTCAAGACGCGGCCCCGGGGCGGCCGAGGGCCCGCCGCAGCTCGTCCGGCGTGCGCGCCGGCGCCTTGCAGACGAATTCCTCGCAGACATAGGCCGTCGGCGCGGCATCGCGCTCGCCCATCCGGGCCATCCACGGCGACCTCTCGGCAAACCAGGCCCTCGAATGAGGCGTCGCGTCGAGCGCGACGAGGGTCCTGCGGGGCCCCAGGCTCTCGTGCACCACCGCGGCCATCGCCGCGAATTCCGGCGCCACGGGCTTCCCGGTAAGGACGACGTGGCGGGGCGCCTCGAGCGCGGACTCGAACGAGCACAGCAGCTGCGGCATCGCATGCGGGGCCTCCTCCCACCGCCCGCGGAAGGCGGCGATGGTCCGCCTGCCACGGTCAAGCATGGCCTCGCTGCCCGTGAGCGAGGCCAGGCGGAAGAGGTTCATCGCCGCGGTCGAACTCGCCGCGGGCTCGGCGCCGTCGTAGTCCTCCTTGAGCCGCACGAGCACGTCCGCCGCCCCGGCCGCCGAGTTGAAGTAGCCGCCCTTGGCGTCGTCCCAGAAAAGCGCGTCCATGGCCTGCTGCAGATCATCGGCGCGCCTGATCCAGCCGTCGTCAAACGTGGCCTCATAGAGGTCGAGCCACGCCTGCACGAGGAACGCGCAGTCCTCCGCAAATCCGGGCCCCGACCCGGATCCTCGGCGCCACGACCGGCGCGGCAGGCCCCCGGGCAGGTTGAAGAGCTCGCGCTCGGCGAACGCCGCAGCGCGGAGCGCCGCCGCCAGGTAGTCCGCGCGCCGCTCTCCGAGGGATTCTGCGGGCAGCACCGCGGCGCGGGCCAATGCCGAGATCATGAGGCCGTTCCAGCCGGCGACGACCTTGTCGTCCAGGTGGGGACGGAGACGCGCCGACCTGGCGGCGTGAAGGCGCCCAAGGCACGAGACAAGGTGGTCGCTCGCCGCTGCGGGCTCCATCCCGAGAATCCTCGCCGTCTCGGCAAGGGGGCGGACCTGGGCAAGGATGTTCCTGCCCTTGAATTCCCCGTGAGGGTCCTTCTCGGGCGGGACGTTGCCGTCCTCCTTCAGACCATAGTGGCTGACCACGATCGCGGCGTCCGCGCCAAGCACCCGCTCCACCTCGGACGTCGTCCAGACGTAGAAAGCGCCCTCGACGGGCTCCGAGCCCTCGCGTTCCCGCGAGTCCGCATCCTCCGCCGAATAGAACCCGCCGTCGGGCCCGGTCAGGTCGCGCAGCACGTAGTCGAGCGTGGCGCGGGCGAGCCAGGCGGGCTGCTCCTGGCCCGTGGCCTGCCACGCCTCGAGCGCGCACGTCGCGATCTGCGCCTGGTCATAGAGCATCTTCTCGAAGTGCGGCACGAACCATTCCCCGTCGACGGAGTACCTGTGGAAGCCGCCGCCCACATGATCGTGGATGCCCCCCTTGGCCATCGCGCCAAGGGTGCGGGCCACCATCCCCGCGGCCTCGGCACCGGCCTCGCTGCCGAGGCCCTGGATCGCCGCGCACCTGAGAAGGAACGCGAGGTTCGCCGGCCTTGGGAACTTCGGCGCGCCGCCAAAACCCCCGTGGACGGGGTCAAAGCTCTCGGCGTAGTACTGGTAGGCCTTTTCGAACGCCGCGCCCGCGGCCTGGGCGAATGTCGCGACGGCTCCCGTGGGCGCCGCCCGCTCCTCGGCCCTCTCCCTAAGGGTGCCGACCACGCGCTCGGCCTCCTCGACGAGCGTTGCCCTGTCCTCGCTCCATCCGCGCGCGATCGCGTCCAGTATCCTCGGGAAGCCGGCGCGGCCCTGCCGGTCCTCCGGCGGAAAGTAGGTCCCCGCGTAGAAGGGCTTCAGGTCCGGCGTCAGCCAGACGCTCAGCGGCCATCCCCCGTGGCCGGTCAACCCCTGCAGGTACGCCATGTACACCCGGTCGACGTCGGGTCTCTCCTCCCTGTCGAGCTTCACAGGCACGAAATGCTCGTTGAGCGCCGCCGCGATGCCGGCGTCCTCAAACGACTCGTGGGCCATCACATGGCACCAGTGGCAGGTCGAGTAGCCGATCGAGAGGAATATCGGGCGGTCGCGCGCCCGCGCGGCCTCGAACGCCTCCTCGCCCCATGGGTACCAATCCACCGGATTGCCCGCGTGCTGCAGGAGGTAGGGGGAGGTCGCGCCCGCGAGACGGTTCGCCATGCTCACTCCCCGAGCACCCAGGCGAAGATCAAGGGGGCAACGATTGTCGCGTCGGACTCGATGATGAATTTCGGCGTGGAGGCGCCGAGCTTGCCCCACGTGATCTTCTCGTTGGGCACCGCGCCCGAGTAGCTGCCGAAGCTGGTCGTTGAGTCGCTCACCTGGCAGAAATACCCCCAGAGCGGCACGCGCGTGCGCCGGAGGTCCTGGTGGAGCATCGGGACGACGCAGATCGGGAAATCGCCGGCGATGCCGCCCCCGATCTGGAAGAACCCGATCGATCCGTGGCCCGTCGGGAGCCTCCTCGCCGTCCGCGTGTACCACCCGGCGAGTTCGGTCATGTACTCGATCCCCGTGCGCACCGTGTGAACGTTCCTCACGTCGCCCGAGATGACGTGCGCCGCGTACATGTTCCCGAGCGTCGCGTCCTCCCAGCCGGGGACAAAGATCGGCAGGTTCTTCTCGCAGGCCGCCAAGAGCCACGAATTCCTCGGGTCGATTTGGAACCACTTCCTGAGCTTCCCGCCGCGGAGGATCCTGTACATGAATTCGTGAGGGAAATACCTTTTCCCCGCGCGGTCCGCCGCCACCCATTCCTCGAGGACGACCTTCTCGATCCGCCGCATCGCCTCCACCTCCGGGATGCACGTGTCTGTCACCCGGTTCATGTGGCGCTTTAGGAGCGCCTCCTCGTCCCGCGGGGTCAGGTGCCGGTAATCCGGCACACGCTTGTAGTAATTGTGGGCGACAAGGTTGAACACGTCCTCCTCGAGGTTTGCTCCCGTGCACACGATCGCGTGGACCTTGCCGCGGCGGATCATCTCGGCCAGCGAGATCCCGAGCTCCGCAGTGGACATGGCGCCCGCAAGCGTGACGAGCATCTTTCCGCCCGCCTTGAGGTGGGCGTCATACGCCTTTGAGGCGTCGAGCAGAGAGGCCGAGTTGAAGTGCCGAAAGTGGCGCGCCAAGAACCTGGAAATCGGGCCCTTGTTACGGGCAAGGGCCGCATTGCGGACTTCGGGGAGCAGGCTTCTGGGTTTGGCGCTCATGACGGATGGGGAAGGCAAAGGTGGACCCGGGGCAACCGCGTTGCCACCCAAAATGGGCGCTGACAATGAACATATATAATAATTTGGTTTACACTATCTTACATGATTTGTGGCGCATGAGATCCATCGACCGCTCCATGATAGGCTGCGGCCTGCAAACCCTGCGGCAAAAGGGCCTCTGAGAGGCCGAAACACCCGCGACAGGCATGCCCCATTCGGCCGTTGCAGCGCTCCGATGAGGCCGGACGCTGTGTGCGGATGGAATCCCATGGCGTGTCCGGGCGGATCAAGGTGGCGGAATCCACCCGGCGGCAGCTTGGCGAGCCCTTCACTTTCGAGGAGCGCGGGGCCATCGAGGTCAAGGGCAAGGGCGAGATGATCACCTGGTTCCTGACCGGCAGGTCCGGCTAGGCGGATCCCATGCCGGGGAACCGGAGCGGCAGCGTTCAATCCGCCGCGACGGGGAATGCCGAAATCCTAAGCCGCGCGCCCCCCATGGGAACGAGATCGATATCCTCGACGGGCTCCCGTGTCGCGACCGGGCTCTGCGGCAGCGTGGCCACGAGCCCGTACCTGTCGAGCTGCCATCCGGGGACCCTCCGCCCCTTCGCCCTGATCACGATCGGGGCGGCGTCCGACGTGAAGGGAAAGCCGTCGGCAGGCCACGGGCGGAACTCGACCGCGAGCGAGGCGGCCGGATCGCCGCCGCCGAGGATGATCGCGTAGTTCCAGGGCGACGCCGGGCTCAGGATCGTCGAGGGCCATTTGGCCCGGTCGACCCCCGCCTGCCAGCCGGAATCGTCGGTGGTTGCCGCCGTGCTGTCGACGCGCTCCCGGTGGTCGGCGATCCGAAGCGAGAACGTGAGGGGCCCGTAGTCGACGGTCGCGCTCCCGTTGTTCGCGGCCCAGCGGCGCACGCGAAGCGTGAACGGGAGCCTGAGCGTGACCGTCTCGTCGCCGCTCCACGCGCGCTCGATGCGCACGTACCTCCCCGTGCCGGCCGGGATGGGGGTAACCCTGCCGCCAATCGAAAGCTCCGGCGCGGCGCACCAACCCGGAATCCTCAGGTAAAGCGGAAACTCCACCCTACGCTCCGCATGCACCGCGAACCGGAGCGTGTCCTCAAAGGGGTAGCGCGTGTCCGCGGCTATCCTGACCCGGGCCCCGTCCCCCACCCGCGCGGTCGCCTCGCCCGGCGCGTAGATCGAGGCGCAGAGCCCGTTGTCCGGGGTCGCAAGCCAGAGGCTCTCCGTGAAATAGGGCCATCCATGCGAGTGGTTGTGCTGACAGCACCGCGAGCTGAAGGGGTTCATCATCAGGAACGGCCCCGAGTTCTCTATTCCGGGGGCGTGGTTCCTGTCGTCGCTCAGCACCATGTTGGGCGCCGTCAGGTAGCGAAGGGCCCTGAAGTCGGGCATCAGGGCCGCCGGGAACGTGTTGAACGCAACCTCCTCGCAGTGGTCGGCCCAGAACGGGTCCCCCGTGATGCGCTCGAGGAGCTCGTCGGAGAGCATCTGCTCGACCATGCCGCAGGTCTCGACGGCCTGCCTCGGGTCGGAACAGCCCGGCCGGCAGTTCTCGTCGCCGCCGAACATCCCGCCGGGGACCTGGCCGTAGAGCTCCCGAACCCGGTGGAAGTCGTCATACGTCGCGCGCAGGTCGCGCGGGTCGTGGCTCTGGAGATAGTGGGTCGCCGGCTCCCGGAATCCCTGCGCGATGTTCACGTTGTGCCACGACGGCAGGTCGCCCGCCATGCCCCAGTTGGCGGTCAGCCTGTGAAGCTTCTCCCCGAGCTCGAGGAGGAACGGCTCGCCCGTCAGGTTGTAGAGCCAGTAGACGCTGTAGAGGTTGTCGCCGCCGCGCATCCTCTGCCAGTAGTGCGTGAGGAGCCGGCTGTCCGGAACGCTCAGCAGATGCCGGAAGTACCTCGTCATGAGGGCGGGCACCCTGGCGTCCCCCGAGTGCTCGTAGTAGCTCTGCAGGCAGAACAGCATGATCATGTTCGCCCAGTAGTCGCGGGTCCCGTCGTCATCGAAGCGGCGATCCGGCCCGAAGTCCCCGTCGGCCCGCTGGCTGAGGATCGCGCCCTCGATCCACACCCACGCCTCGGCGATCATCGCCGGGTCGCCCAGAAGGTACGCGAGGTCCCCGTAGCCCTTCAGCCAGTAGGGAAGCTCCTCCCAGCCATACTTACCCCTGCCGTCGGGGCTGAGCCAGGCGTTACCGTCCTTCTGAAGCCAGACGCTGATCTCCCCGAGGTGCCCGTTCAGGCCGTCGCGCTGCCGCCGAAGGCACTCGAGGAGCCAGCCCCCCGCCCGGACCTCCCCGGCCGGCAGCTTTACGAACGGGCTGGGCAGCAGGGGGGCCCGGTTGCCCGGATAGAAGGCGTTCGCGGCCGCGGCGCTCGGCCTGTCCTGGAGGGTGACGGACTCTGCCACGGCGCCACACTGCGCCGCGGCGCAAGCCGTGAGAAGTATTAAAGGTCGGCCGAGCCTCATCGGCTGGCGGCCGGGCCCCGGGGTGCGACGTCGAATTCGTATCGGGAAACATGGTACGGCCCGACATGCTTGTCGCTGTGGTACCGGAACCCGAAGGACTCGTAGAACGCGCGAAGGCGCGGGCGCGAGGCCTCGCAGT
>CAZHPC010000085.1:1328-14020 GCA_964534685.1 uncultured Opitutaceae bacterium | reverse complement strand
CCTCGAGGCGTTCGGCCGGGCCTGGGAGCCGATCTCGGACATGCGCCTGAGCGAGATCGACCTGAACGAGCCCAAGTCCCAGAATACCCACCTGCACGTGATGGAGGCCTACACGCGCCTCCTCTTGGTATGGCCGGACCCGGCCCTGCGCTCGGCGCTCGCGGAGATCGTGAAAATCATGCTCGACCGAATCGTCGATCCGGCGACCGGGCACCTGGGTCTGTTCTTCTCGGAGGACTGGGCGCTGCGTTCGCACCTGATCTCGTACGGCCACGACATCGAGGCCGCGTGGCTCCTGACGTGGGCGGCCGACGTGCTCGGGGACGAGGGGCTCATCGGGCGCATCCGGCCCCTGGCCGTCAAGATTGCAGCAGTGACGCTCGCCGAGGGCGTCGACACCGATGGCGGGGTGTACAACCAAGGTGGCCCGGATGGGCTGACCGACACCAACAAAGAGTGGTGGCCGCAGGCCGAGGCGGTTGTCGGCTTCCTGAACGCCCACCAGCTTTCCGGGGAGGAACGCTTCCTCTCCGCGGCCCTGCGGACATGGGATTTCATCGAGAAGAGGCTCATCGATCGCCGGGGCGGCGAATGGTTCCGGGGCGTCACCCGCGACGGGCGGGTGCTCGACAGCGAGCTCAAGGTGAGCTTCTGGAAGTGCCCCTATCACAACGGCCGGACAGGCCTTGAGGCGACCCGTCGCCTGCGTGAGATTTTGGACGAGACCGACAAGACCGTCATCCCCCATGAATAAGAAGACCAAGACCTCAACGCGGCCGAGAGCCGTACCCGCAGCGCTCCGGAAAAAGGGCTTAGGCATCCCCGCAGGGGCGCCCAAGGAATGGGCGACCCGGCTCCGCAAGCTCCGCAGCGAGCACGAGAAGTTCCTGTCGCGGAGGAATCCGGTCGACCGAAACTGGGACAACGGCGTGTTCGAGCGATTCGAGCACCCGGCGATCACCTACCGCCATGCCCCCCTGGAGTGGCGCTTCGACCTCAACCCGGCGACCAACCCCTTCCTGATGGAGCGCCTCGGCGTCAATGCGACGCTCAACCCGGGTGCGTTCATGTGGCGGGGGAGGGTCCACATGGTCGTTCGTTTCGAGGGCTACGACCGGAAGAGCATCTTCGCGATCGCCGAGAGCCCCAACGGGATCGACAACTGGCGCTTCTGGGACGAGCCGGTCGACCTGCCTGAGATAAAGCCCGAGACAAACGTCTACGACATGCGCGTCACGTTCCACCAGGACGGCTGGATCTACGGCGTTTTCTGTTCGGAGGCGAAGGACCCGGACGCAAAGCCGGGCGACCTTTCCAGCGCCGTCGCAGTGGCGGGAATCGTGCGCACACGCGACTTCAGGAAGTGGGAGCGCCTGCCCAACCTCCGGACGCCGGCGTCCCAGCAGAGAAACGTGGTGCTCCACCCCGAATTCGTCGGGGGCAAATATGCGTTCTACACGCGCCCCATGGACGGGTTCATCGACGTCGGCTCCGGCGGCGGCATCGGATGGACGCTCTGCGACGACATAACGATGGGCGTCACCGGACCCGAGGCGATCATCGACGTGCGCGCCTACCACACGATCAAGGAGGTGAAGAACGGCCAGGGGCCGGCCCCGATCAAGACGTCGCGCGGCTGGCTCCACCTCGCCCACGGGGTGCGCGCCTGCGCCGCGGGGCTTCGCTATGTGCTCTACATGTTCATGACCTCCCTCGACGACCCCTCAAGGGTGATCGCACGGCCCGGAGGGCATTTTCTCGCCCCGTACGGAGGCGAGGGGCTTGGCGACGTGTCAAACGTGACGTTCACGAACGGCTGGGTGGAACTCGGCGACACTGCGAAGACGGTTCTCATCTACTACGGCGGTTCCGACACGCGCTGCTACGTTGCCCGGACCACGCTGGACAAGCTCGTGGACTGGTGCCTGCACACACCGGAGGACGCCCTCACCACGCGGCGCGCCCTCGAGCAGCGCCTCACCCTCATCCGCGCGAACAGGGCGATCCTCGGCTCATGAATCCCGCGATGAGCCCGGTCCATTCTAGCCTCAGGTTCCTGTCCATCGCCGTGGGCGCGTGCCTCTGCCTCGCGCCCGCGGCGACGGCCCGAGACACGGCCCCGCAGGCCGCTGTGGATCCCGCAGGATTCCTGGCGGACGCCGAGGCACGGACGGAGACGGCGGTCGCGCGCCCCGACCTGTTCGACTACCGCGGCTGGCTCAAATACCTTCGCCTCGACGCCGAGACCGCCGCCAAACGCAGCGGCGTGGCGAGCGAGGTCGCCGTGGCAAAGGCCCGCCGGCTTGACGACTGGGTGCGCCGCGTGGCTGCCGATCCCCGCCTGCTCGGCGCTCTCAGGGGCGTCCAGGAGTGGGCGTACGAGTCGCCCGTGGACGACTCGGGCCAGCCCTTCAGGATCGATATCCCCACGGACTACGACCCGGCGCACCCGGCGCCGCTTGCGGTCTACATGCACGGTTACAGCGGCAACCACATCGAGCATTCGGCGGGGATGGTCGCGCATCCTGGGTACTTCGAAATCTCGGTCCTCGGGCGCTCGCGCGGGGGCGGCTACCTCGCGCTCTCCGAGGCCGACGTCCTCCAGGTGGTCGATTACGCCGTGGCCCACTGGTCCATCGACCCGGACCGCATCAGCCTGAACGGCGGCAGCATGGGCGGCGGAGGAACCTACCGGCTCGGTTCCCGCTATCCGCAGCGCTGGTGCTCGGGGCGCACGACCTGCGGCTACGCGAGCTACGCTCCGATGGGCAACCTCCTCACGCTGCCCATCTATGCGACGCACAGCGCCGACGACCCCACGGTGTCGGTCCTGCACGACGTGGGGCCCCTTTCCCGCCTGCGGGACATGGGCGGGCGCGTGATCTTCGACGAGACGAACGGGTACGGCCACGCGGTCTGGGACTACAAGGAGGGCAACGCCCGCGGGATGGCGTGGGAGAGGTTCCAGGTGAGGCCCGACTCGAGGTCCGTGCGCCGAATCGACTACACCGCGCTTGACGGCGGGGCCGTGCGCGGCTGGTGGGCGGAGGTGGCGGAGTGGGGCCCGTCGCCGAAGGCGGCCCGCTTCGTCCTGGCCAAGGGCAGCCCCAACCTGCTGTACGCCGACCTGACCAACATCGCGCGCCTTCGCCTGCGCCTCGCCGAGTCACCCTTCGACCGCTCGGTTGCGCTGCAGGTGTCGGTCAACGGTGCCGTCCCCTTCACGCTGCCGGCTCCGCTGCCCGAGAGCGCCGTCCTCGCCCTCGGCGAGAAGGGCTGGGGTTTCGAGGAGAGGCCCGCGCCGCCGCCGTTTTGCCTTCATGCGCCCGGCGGCGCGACGCTTCTGTACGGGGGCGAGCCCCTCCTCATCGTCTACGGCACGAGCGGCGGCGAGGCCGAGCGTACGGCCATGCGTTCCGCGGCCGAGGCGGCCGGCAGGAGCCCCAACGCGGGCTGGCCCGACGACAGTGGCGGCGCCGGCATCGACAAGGTTCCCCACAGCCAGAACCTCTACGGGTCGCTAAACGTGAAGGCGGATGTGGACGTGACCGACGGCGACATCGCACGCTGCCACCTTGTCCTTATCGGGACCGCCGTGCAGAACGCGGTCGTCGCGCGTCTCGCCGATTCGCTGCCGGTCCGTTTTGACGGCGCGACGGTCACCTGCAGCGACGGCGAGGCTTTCCGGGCCGACGGAGCGCTTGTGCTCGGGCTCGTGCACTACAATCCGCTCTCGCCGCAGCGCCTCATCTTCTGGGTGGCGTCCGGAGAACCCGCGGCCTATGCCGCGGGCTCCGCGATTCCCTCGATCATGGGCGGGGGCGACTTCCAGCGCGGAAACGGGTTCGTCGCCGACCTGCTCGTCATGAGCGCGAAGGATGGGGCGATCGTGGCGGACCGCAGCTTCGACTCCCGCTGGCGCTGGGCCGCGGGCCGCGAGTCCTCACCGCTCGTGCCCGCTGGGCTCGCGAGCGCCCGGGACGTCTCAAGGGCGGTGGGCGAGGCCGTCCGGCGGGCCGCGGCTGCGGATTTCGCCCTAGTCGGGACCGGCGGCGCGGCGGCGCCCTATCCGGTGACCGCCGGGGTGACCCGGGTCTGCGACGTCGTGCCATTCTACACAAACGTGCCGATCGGCATGTTCGAGGTGACGGGTGCCGAGCTCCTGAGAATCGCCCAGTCGGCGTCGGCCAAGGATTCCAACCTCCTGATTCCCGGCTTCGACGCCGCGCGGATCCTGGCCGCGCGCACCTACCGCGTGGCCCTTCCCGTGAACGTCCTCTGGGCATTCAGCGGCGCCGTCCAGCCCGCACCGAGCCATTATTGGATGACGGGCCTGGACACAGGCGAGGCTGTCGAGCGCTCCTTCCCGCTGGACTAGAGCCCGCCACCGGGCCGGCGGTTCAGGGCGCTGCGAGCGTGAGGGTGGTGGAACCCCGCGGGAACGGGTGCTCGGAGAACGCCCCGGAGGGCCATCGAACGCGGATCTTTGTCGGCGGATTGGCGTCGGGGTAGCCGAAGAAGCAAGCGGCCGTCGACTGGCTGTAGTAGCCCGAGCCGGCATAGACCTCGCACGTCTCGGTCGATCGGTCGGTGAGCTCCACCGTGATCCGGGCGCCGACGGCGGTGGGATTGCCCGCGGCGCCGCGAAGAAGAATCTTGAGCGGCCTGTGGCCCGCGACCCCGCCGTTGCGGAACGCCGTCGTGTTGTCGTTGTTCCTCGACACCACAAGATCGGGCCAGCCGTCCTGGTCGAGGTCCAGCACCGAGAGGGCCTTTGCATCCCCGGGCACGATGAAACCGCTCTCGGAGGGAGGAACGGCGACAAACTGCCCGCGCCCGTCGCCCCGCAGAAGCTGTCCGAGACCGCCGTCAAAGTGCCCCACCGATACGATCGGCGCGAACGAGTTCTGCACGGCAACGACGCCGAAGTGGCCATCGCCCCCGAAATCCCCTGCGACCATGCCCTGCAGTGGGGATATCTGCGCGATGCGCGGCAGGGGCTCGAACCGGTAGGTGCCGTCGGGCTGGCTCAGGAACACGCCGCTGCGGAGCTCCGTCGCAGCGAAGCGGCGGGCCTTGGCGAGCCTCTCCTCGCCCACGATCTCGCCCAAGGTCGCCCTGGCGTACGAATCAAACGTCGGGAACCGCTTGAGGATCGAGGGGATGACCGTGCCAAGCTCCCTGCGGCTGCGCCTCGGGTAGAGTGTGTTCCCCTCATAGTACCCCTCAATGAGCTGCTTCGGGGCACCCTCCCTGAAGTCGCCGTAGAAGAGCAGGGCCGGATGGGCGGGATCGGCGGTGTAGATCGTGTTCAAGCCGACATTGCCGACCACGTAGTCGATGCGACCGTCGCCGTTGAAATCCCCGGCCGCGATGGATGTCCACCAGCCGGTGCCCGCGGCTGCGAAGCCCGCCTTCTCGGACCAGTTCTCGAAGCCCTTGCCTTGGTTGTTGTGGAAGTACTTCACGCCGCCCCAGTCGAGGGCTAGCACGAGGTCGGGCCAGCCGTCCCCGTCGACGTCGCTCCATAGGGCCGACGTCACCATCCCCACCTCACGAAGACCCGGCGCCAAGGCGTCTGTCACGTCCTCGAATCTCCCGCCGCGGTTTGCAAGGAGCGCGCTCGTGGGCGAAAGGGGATAATGACCGGGCGTCACCCGGCCCCCGATGAACAGGCCGAGGCGGCCGCTGTGGTCAAAGTCCGCCGCCGCGACCGCGCCGACGCTCACCGGCAGCTGCGGAAGCGCGCCGTCCGGGGCGGGACGGAAGCCTCCGTGGCCGTCGTTCAGGTAGAGGCGCGGCTGGTACTCCTGCGCGCCCGCCGGAGCGGAACTGCCGCCCTTGGTCACCAGGAGGTCCTGCCGGCCGGTGCCCGCGGAATCAAACAGGAGCAGCGGCCCGTCGTCGACCATCGTGCCGGTCACGACGGCCGACGAATCGGCAGCGAGGTACTGCCCCGAGTGGGCCGCGCTGAGGATGCGCAGGGAATCATGGGTCGTGCCTCCCAAGACCACGTCGTCGCGCCCGTTGCCGAACACGTCGCCGACAGCGAGGCCGGGCCCGCGCGGATTCTGGCGCATGGGGATGAGCCTCTGGCTCACGAACTCGTCCACGGCCTCCTCGTGCGACATGAGCGACAGGCCCGTTGATTGGGCCTCCTCCTCGAACTGCCTCGGGGCGCTGGGCGCGTCGCCGGGCACCGCGACGGGGGTGGACGGCTCCGTGACCGTATAGCGCCTGTCGACAGGGAGGTTCTCGAAAGTCTGGACGTGCCCGCTCGGCCACGTGACCACAATTCGCCTTATGACCGTGTCCTTGCCGAGGCCAAAATGGAGCATCGGCTCGCTGCTGGACATGTACCCGCGGGCGAGCACGAGCGGGCGGATTTGGACGCCGAGGGCACTCTCGACGCGAACCGTTGCACCCACCCCGTACCGGTTTGAAACGGTTCCGCGCAGGTCGACATTGACGACGTGGCCCGTGTCGCAGTCGTTGCGCAGGATGGTGACGCCCGCTTGGAAATTCGTGTAGACGATGTCGAGATTCCCGTCGCCGCTCAGGTCTCCCATCGCCGTCCCGAAGCTTACGCCCCTCTTCCCAAGCCCCCATTCCGCACTCGCGTCCTCGAAGCGCAGGTTGCCCATGTTGCGGAGGGCTATGTGCTTCTCGGCCTGGGGAGGACTCTCGTACATGATGCGGATGCGCTCCTCCGGTGTCTCGGCGCGCTGCAATCGGGCGTTGGTGTCGGCTCCCGGGTCTCGCGGGAAACCGTTCGTCACGAAGAGGTCGAGGTGGCCGTCGTTGTCCAGATCCTCGAGGCGCGGCGACCAGGTCCAGTCGGTTGCGGCCATCCCGGCGATGCAGGCGCCCTCGAGGAATCTGCCGGTGCCCGTGTTCAGGAGCAGCGCGTTTCGGTGAAACTTCAGCTCGGTGCCCGCTTCCTCCTCGGTCCGGCCGCGCGCGTCGGCCATGGAGTGCTGGTCCCTCATGTGGGTGGTCGCGGCCATGTCGGCGACGAACAAGTCGACGAGCCCGTCGTTGTTCACGTCGCCCTCGTCCGCGCCCATGGAGGAGAACGAGACGTGCGGCATCACGCGTTCGAGCACGTCCGTGAAGGTCCCGTCCCGGTTGTTGTGATAAAGCCTGTCGGGGTAGCCATAGTCGTTTGCGACGTAAAGGTCGGGCCAGCCGTCGTTGTCGTAGTCCCACCAGGTGGCGGAATGACTCTGGGACTCGCCCATGATTCCGGCGCTGTCGGTCACGTTTGTGAACGTGCCGTTGTGATTGTTGTGGAGGAGGATTCCGCGCTGGCCCTTCGGATGGGTCGCCATGCTGAGAAGGTTGGTCGTGATGTACAGGTCCAGCCACCCGTCGCGGTCGTAGTCGCAGAAAGCCGCCATGACGCTGGAGTCGACGATATCCAGGCCATAGGCGTGGGCCATTTCCTTGAATGTTCCGTCGCCCTGGTTGATATAGAGCAGGTTTGGTGCGTTGGACCGGCAGACGTAGATGTCCAGGCGCCCGCTGTTGTTGATGTCGACGAACGTGGCGCCCTGATTCCAGATGCCGGGCGCTGCGCCCACGCCCGCCTTTTCCGTCACGTCCTCAAACTTATAGCCGCCCAGGTTGCGGAAGAGCCGGCAGCCGTTCGTCTTGCTAACGACATAGATGTCGGGCCGGCCGTCGCCGTCATAGTCCCCGATGGCGACCCCGGTGCCGATCGAGCCACCCAGGAACTCCTGATAGAGCTCCCCCCACATCTTCGGATCGTCATAGCGGTTCTCGGTCCGCACTCCGGTTTCCTCCGCCGGCAGCTCGACGTACATCGTCTTGCCCCTTGGGAAGGGATGCGGGGCCAAGGGCTTCTCGGAGATGGACCCGTCGGAATCGGCTGCCGATGCAGCCGAACAGGCCAGAATGGCGGTCCACGCAATACCGAAGAGGACCTCCCTGCCTGCGACGGCCCAGGCACCGCGACGCATGCGACTTTCGGCGACAGACATTTTGGGGTGTCAATGGGAGAAACCTTCGTCCGGGTAGTCAAGGAACGTTTTGCCGGAGCGGGCGCGCCGTCCGCTCGCGGCCGTGGGGCCGCGATGACCAGGGCGGTCGATTCCGGCGGAAAAGGATGAGCCCTCTTGGACCTGGCTCGCCTTCGTCGAGCCGTCGCCGAACTCGACCGTGATCCGGGACCCGACCGCCGCCGGGATCCCCGCGGCGCCGCAGACCGCATGCCCCGCGCCCCGGAACACCCTCCCGCACCCGCGAAATTCGGCGGCTGGCATGGCAAAACGGCAATGGGCCGCAGCTGCATATCCGTTGTCGAGAAACGTCTTGGCGTGCTGCCGAACCGAACTTTTCTTGCCTGATTCGCCATTGTTAGATTGGATGCCCGATTCCGAAATCAGCGGCCAATGCGACGACCCCAGTGAGCAACCCATCACGGATTCCCCAGCGGGCGTGGCTCACCGTACCGCTGCTTGCGCTCGCGTTCACCGCCGCCACCACGGCGATCCGGGTGCGGAGCATAGAGTATGTCTCGGAGGTCGTGGGCGCACCCGCCGCAGCGCCGAGCGTCGCGCAGGCCCGGAGTCAGGGATCCGCGTGGCGGCCCCGGCTGGTGATCCCCGGCCACCACGACGAAAGCTTTGAGTGGCTCGACCAGGCCCGCCAGATGTTCGACCGCCGGCAGTGGCGGGTGCGGTTCATCGACTACGAGAACGCGCGGGCGGGCCGCGAGGTCTTTGCGTCCTGCCCCTACCGGTGGTGGCTCGGGATCGTCGCCTTGTGCCACCGCGGCGTCACGGGCGCCGCCGTGGGCCCCTCCCTAGAATGGGCCGCGCTGTACGCCGACCCCCTCCTCTTGCTGGTCTTCGGAGCGGCGACGATAGGCTATGTCGCCCGACGTTACGGCGCCCTCGCGGCCGCGCTGGGCTCGGCGGCCCTGGCGACGCTCTTTCCTTTCGCGGCGGAGTTCGTTCCGGGGGTGCCCGACGACCACGGGCTGGCCCAGGTCTGCGCGGCGTGGAGCGTGCTTCCGCTCCTCGCCGGCGCGGCTTCGGCGGGCGCGGCCGACTCGCGCCGGCGTGCCCGGCTCTGGTTCGTCGCCGGCGGCGTTGTGGGAGGCGTCGGGTTGTGGGTGAACGTGTCGAGGCAGCTGCCGGTCTTGTTCGGCATTGCCGCCGGGGCGTTGCTGGCCGCGTGGATCACCCGGGCCGCCGCAAGAAGGAACCCGGCCGAGGGCGCAGTCTCCCTTCCCTGGCGCACGTGGGCCATGGCGGGCGCCGTGACCTGCCTTGCCGCCCACCTGCTTGAGTTCTTCCCCTCGTACATGGGAGGCTGGGAGCTCCGCGCGGTCCACCCCGTCCTAGGATTGGCCTGGATCGGCGGCGGCGAGCTCGTGGCGCTTGCGGCAGCGTGGATCGAGGGGGGCAGGCCGAAGGGGGGCGTGCGGGGCGCAGCGGCCTGGGTGCTTGCGGCTGCGGCGTTCGCCTCCCTGCCCGCAGCGGTCTGGATCAGCCGCAACCGAGGGATCGTCACCGTGGAACTGCCCTCGATGCAGCTTTCCCTGCTCCCGGGAACCGTGGCGGCGCCCAACCTATGGTCCTGGGTTCTGCAGAACGGGATCACCTATGGAGTGTCGGCCGCCATCCTGCCCCTCCTGATCCTTGTTCCCGCGGTTACTCTTCTGGCGACTCGGGCCACCGCCTCCTCCTCCAGAGTTCCCCTTGCGTTGGCGCTCGGTCCGGTGCTGGCAGCCCTGGTACTCTCCTACAGGCAGATCAGCTGGTGGAACGGCGTGGACACGGCGTTGCTGCTGGTCCTGATGGTGACCGCATCGGCCATCAGGGGAGTTGGTAATCCGTTGTTGAAAAGGATATTAACAATAATCCTAGCCTCGGCGACCTTGCTTGCGGGAGCCTTTGGAGCCTGCCAGCTGTGGCCTTCCAGCGAATCGCACCTCAAGGACGAGCTCAACAGGACCGAGGTCGTCGGGCTCATCGAGCGCGATCTCGCCTACTGGCTCGCGAAGCACGTGGGATCTGCCGGAGCGGTGGCCTTGGCCCCGCCAAACGTGACGGCCACCCTCTACTATTACGGCGGTATCCGGGGACTGGCGACCTTCGACTGGGAGAACCGCGACGGACTCCAAGCCGCGGTCCGGATGGCGAGCGCCGCGACGCCGGAGGAGGCCCAGGAGCTCATCGGCCTGCACGGCGTGACGCACATCATCATTCCGATCTGGGACCCCTATATGGATGTCTATGCCCAAATTGGCGGGGGGCAGCTTGAGGGAAGCTTTATCGACCGGCTTCACAAGTGGAACGTCCCCGCCTGGCTCAAGCCGGTGCAGTACCTGGCGCCCGACATAGGCGGGTTTGGGGGGCAGACGGTCATTGTCCTGGAGGTGGTCGAGGAGCAGGACGACGCCGTGGCCTTGAGCCGGATAGCGGTCTACCTGGCGGACATGGGGCAGACCGACCTCGCTACAAAGGCAGGCGACGCGCTCCGGCGCTTCCCGGCCGACCTCGGCGCCCTTGTCGCCCGCGCCCAGGTTGAGACGGCGTGCGGCGAGAGCGACCAGTTTGCGGAGACGGTCGGCCTTCTTCTGCGGCGCATCTCCGGCGGCGATGACCGCGACCTGCAATGGGACCAGCGGGTGGGCCTCGCGGTCGTGCTGGCCCAGGCGCACCATTTGGATCTCGCGATTCCGCAGCTCCGGCGGTGCATCGCAGAGCTCGACGACGCAAAGCTGCGGTCGCTCAGCACCATTCTTCTCTACCGCTTCCACATTCTTCGCAGGGCCCTCAAACTGGAGATTTCGGACCCCTCGTTGCGCGCACTTTCGTTCGATCTCCTGCCCCCCGACCTGCGCGACAAGGTGGATCGATAACGTTCAATAAAACTTCGATGATGACAATGTTTCTCAATTCAAGTATAACAGAACTCATTCACATGGGCGGCTGGATGGGGTATAAACCTGCCGTCTACACGTCAGCTTTCAGTGGATTTACCCCCATAAGCTGACCGCCCGCCCCCCCAAACGGACAATTCCCTCCCAGGGATTTATCCGCCCCTGTCCCAAACCCTAAGTCCTAAAACACCAAAACATGCCTGCTAATCGTACTCTGGCGTTGCTTCGTGCCCTATCGGTCACATCAGCGCTTGGTTTCACAGTAGTGCCTCGAATCGCGGTCGCCCAGGCCGCTCCAGCAACAGACACGACGACGACGACAACGACAACGAGCACCGCGGTTGCACCCGCTGCGCCGGAGTCGGAGGAGCCGATGGTGCTCTCGCCGTTCGTGGTCGACGCCACAGAGGACAAGGGAAGCTACCGCGCCAACAGCACGTTGGCCGGCACCCGCGTCCGCACGGACCTGAAGGACATATCTTCGGCGATCACGGTGGTGACCGCCCAGTTCCTCCAGGACACCGGCGCGAAGAACGCGGAGGACCTCCTGGTCTACACGCCAAGCACGGAAGTCTCAGGCCTCCGTGGTAACTTCTCCGGTGCGGCTGGAGCCGCCGTTGTGCAGGAAAACACGGTGTCGGCTACGACCCGCGTCCGCGGTCTTGATTCGGCCGACAACACCCGCGACTACTTCTTGTCGGACATTCCGTGGGACAGCTTCGACGTGGGTCGCGTTGATTTGCAGCGCGGTCCGAATTCGATCCTGTTCGGCACGGGCAGCCCGGCCGGTATCATCAACGTGAGTACGAACGGTGCCTCGTTCAACAACTCGTACAATCTGACGAACCGCATCGACGAGTACGGCTCGCTGCGCAATTCGGCCATGCTGAATCAGGAACTCATTCCTGGCGTTCTCGCCATTCGCCTTGCGGTCTTGCAAGACAACGAGAAATACGAGCAGTCCGACGCCTTCAACGACACGAAGCGTTACTACGGTGCGTTCCGTTTTGATCCGAAGCTCTTCGGCAAGGACAGCCACACGAGCATCCGCGGCAACTTCGAGAGGGGCACGCAGACATCGGACAATTATCGCGATATCCCCCCGGCCGATGAAATCACGCCGTGGTTCCAGAGCTCGATCACCATCGGTGGCGTGACCAATCCCGGTTACAACAAGATCACCGAGAATCAGTTCAGCATTTCGAGCCCGAGCCCGGGTGGCTTGGTCCCTGGCGGTGAGGGCGGACCCCTCTCGTCTACCATGTTCTCACTGGGTGGCTGGGCCGAGGGCCGCGTCTACTGGGCGGACAACCAGAACTTCTTTGAGGCTACCCCGCTCGCCCTGAACAACCTCCCGGGAGCGGTTCCCCCAGGTGGAACGCCGATCCATGTCCAGATGACGGAAGCCAATGTTGGCCTCGCCAACAACGGCGCCGGCATGTCGGGCGAGCCCGCCGCTAACGGCCAGCAGTACAGGCCGGACGGCGTCCCGCCGTTCAGCCTCTATGCCGACTACATCGGCACCAATGACAGCAACAACGGATTCACAATGCCGTTCAAGGCGATCCCCGGCGGCGTGTACTACACCGACAAGGTCATCACCGATCCGTCGATCTTCAACTTCTACAAGAGGCTCCTGGACGGCCCGAACAAGCACGAGTGGAAGAGCTGGAACGCGTTCAACCTCGCGGTTGACCAGACGTTCTTCGACGACCGCCTCGGCTTCGAGTTCGCCTACGACCAGCAGACGTACACCGAGGGCGCCGAGCCCTTCCTG
>CAZHPC010000085.1:0-1228 GCA_964534685.1 uncultured Opitutaceae bacterium | reverse complement strand
GCCGCTGGCGCGAACCTCAACAACCTGAACTACGTCATCGCCCCGCCGGAGAAGGAGCAGACGCTCAACTTCAACTCCACGTGGAACAAGCCGACGAACCCGACCGCCGCCGGCTACGTCGATCCGCTTGCGCCGTACACGTACACGAACACGGCGACCGGCATCACGACCACGAACTCGACGCAGAACCAGAACCCGGCCAACTATGTCGGCTGGCAGAACTACCAGGTCAGCTACATGTACGCGAGCAATCCTCAGGATCTCCCAAGCTTGGTC
Source organism: uncultured Opitutaceae bacterium (assembly GCA_964534685.1). Taxonomy (GTDB): domain Bacteria; phylum Verrucomicrobiota; class Verrucomicrobiia; order Opitutales; family Opitutaceae; genus Palsa-1447. The sequence continues at coordinate 952 of CAZHPC010000085.1, read as the reverse complement.
TCCGCTGCAAGCAGGACCCGCTACACGGATGAATCCAAGGGCATCACATGGCAGGGTTACTTCCTTGGCGGCGACCTGGTTCCGTCACTCGGCTGGCGCAAGGACGTGGTCACGAACTACCAGTCGACGTCCCCCGAGGACCCGAACACGGCCTTCGTGAGCCTGAGCTACCCGGATAACCTGCAGTCCCGTACGGATGTCAGGGGCACGAGCAAGACCTGGGGCGGTGTCTACCACTTCCCGAAGGCGATCATGTCCAAGCTCCCCGGCGACATGACGTTCAGCGTCCTCTTCGACCGCTCGGAGAACTTCAAGCCCGACGCAGCCCGCATGGACCTGAACGGCAACCCGATCCCGAACGCCACTGGCACGACGACGGAATACGGCTTCGTCGTCACGGGGCTCGCCGACAAGATCTCGCTCAAAGTCGACTGGTTCAAGACGATCGTCAAGAACGCCGCCCTGGGTGAGACCAACGGCAACTCGATCGCCGGACTGGGCAGCAATGCCTACTTCATCGCTGACGGCGTGATCTGGGGCTACGGCTGGGCGACGGCGCTGCAGGACGGCCTGCGCGGCAACCTTGGAAACGGCCAGTCAAGCACACAGGTGGGCAACTACTGGGACTACGGCGCGGGAAGCGGCTATGCCATCGGCAGCCCGCAGTACCTCGCTACGAACGCCGCCTCGGCCGCCATCATCAATGCGTGGGTCAACAACCCATTCTCGAACAACTACTTCAACAGCTACAACCTGTCGCCGCCGATCGATCCGACGAAGGCCCACACCACGGGGCTGCTCGCATCTGGTTATGCTGACGGCCCGCAGGACTCGGGCGGCCCGAACACGGGTGGCGGCTCCAACTTCGGCGACCACCAGACCACGGTCGACAACCTATCCAAGGGTGTTGAGATCGAGCTCTCGGCCCAGCCGCTGCGCAACTGGAACGTCA
>CAZHPC010000084.1:0-14045 GCA_964534685.1 uncultured Opitutaceae bacterium | reverse complement strand
GGCCGTCATCAAGACGTCCTACGGTGACATGACGGTGGCCTTCTGGCCGGACGTCGCGCCCAAGACGGTTGAGAATTTCAAGAAGCTCGCCCTGGCGGGGTTCTATGATGGGACGGCGTTTCACAGAATCATCAAGGGATTCATGATCCAAGGGGGCTGCCCCAACACGAGGGAGGGCCAAAAGGGGATTCCGGGGACCGGCGGGCCCGGTTACACGATCAAGGCCGAATTCAACGCGAAACCCCATGTCAGGGGCGTGCTCTCGATGGCGCGCTCGTCCAGTCCGGACTCGGCGGGCAGCCAGTTCTTCATCTGTCACGGCGACGCCCGCTTCCTCGACCGCCAATACACGGCGTTCGGCGAGCTGGTGTCCGGCGTGGACGTCCTGGAGCAGATCGCGAACGTACCGACCGCCGGCTCCGAGAAAAGCACGCCGATCGCGCGCGTCGCGCTTGAAAGCGTCACCATCGTCTTCGCGGCCTAGGCATAGCCGAGCGCCTTGGCGACCGCGTCGTTGGCGATGCGTCCGTCGCGGGTGTTGACACCCCTCGCGAGCCCTCCGTGCTCGGCAAGGGCTGCCTCCACGCCCTTCTGGACAAGCAGCGCCACGTAGGGCTCCGTCGCCTGGGTCAGGCCCTGGGTCGAGGTCCTCCCGACGAGCGCGGGCATGTTGGGCACCGCGTAGTGGTTGACGCCGTATTCCCTGTACACCGGCTCCTTGTGGGAGGTCGGCCGGATGCTTTCGATGCACCCGCCCTGGTCGATGGCGATGTCCACGATGACGCCGCCTGGCCGCATCTTGGCCACCATTGTGCTCGAGACCACGGTGGGGGCCTTGGCCGCCGGAATCAGAACCGCTCCGACGAGAAGGTCGGCGTCGGCAACGCAGCTCTCAAGGTTCGCAAGATTCGACATCAGGGTCACGACGCGCCCCCGATACTCGGAATCAAGGGCCTCGAGCTTGCGGGTATCCAGGTCGAGGACGGAAACGCGGGCGCCCATCCCCACGGCCATCTGGACCGCGTGAGCCCCTGAGTTTCCCGCACCGACCACGACGACATGTCCGGGAAGCGTGCCCGGGATGCCGCCCAGGAGGACGCCCGAGCCTCCGTGCTGCGACTGGAGGAAATAGGCTCCGACCTGGATCGCCAGGCGGCCGGCGATCTGCGACATGGGCTTTAGGAGGGGAAACGACCGGTCGGAACCTTCAACGGTCTCGTACGCAATCCCGAGGATCCTCTTCTTGAGCAGGACCTTCGTGAGCTCGGGACCCGCCGCAAGGTGGAGATAGGTGAACAGGGCCTGGCCTTCCTGAAGGAGGTCGTACTCGGTCTTCAGGGGTTCCTTCACCTTGAGGACCAGGTCGGCCGCCTTCCAGACCGTGGCCGCATTGGCAACCAGGACCGCGCCGGCCGCGCGGTATTCCGCGTCCGTGAAGCCGGCGCTCAGGCCCGCCGCCTTCTGGATCAGCACCTTCGCGCCGATGGACACGCATCGGCGACACAGGCTGGGGGTCATCGACACGCGGGTTTCGCCAATCTTTATCTCCTTGGGAACTCCTATTTTCATGGCCCGATCATGCGACGGCCGACCGGCGTGACAAGTGGCAATGGTCGGCCGAGGGCGCGCACGGGGCTTGGAAAACGTTTCGGTTTCAGCCATGCACGGGTTCGATGCCGAAGATGATCAACCTCATGGTGGCCTGCGCAGAGAACCGCGTGATGGGGCGGGAGAACCGCCTCCCCTGGAGGATCCCCGAGGACCTGAGGTTCTTCCACGAGGAAACCGCAGGAAAAACGATCATCCTGGGGCGCATCTGCTACCAGACATGGCCCCGCGCGCACGAGGACGGCAGGCGGCTCATCGTCGTCACAAGCGACGCCTCGCTCGAGAAGAAGGGCGTGCGTGTCGCCCGTTCGGTGGCGGCCGCCCTCGCGATCGCCGAGACGATGCCCGGGGAAATCTACGTGAACGGGGGCGAGCGGATCTTCGAGGAAGTCCTGGCGCTCGACAGGCCCATGAGGCTCCACCTCACGCTTGTCCACGCGGAGGTCAATGGCGACCGGCATTTCCCCGAATGGCGCCACATGAAGTGGCGCGAGCTGGCGCGCCGCGACAGCTCGGACGAGAACTTCCGCTACACCTTCTACACGCTCGAGCGCTAGCGGCCCCTGGCGTTCGCCGCGTGGGCCGTCGCAACCCCGACGTATTTCTCCGCCCACCTGCGCAGCCCTCCCCTCTCCTCCGGCGAGAGCGGCCGAACCACCCGTGCGGGGGAACCATACACCAGCGAGCCCGGGGGGCATTCGAACCCTTGGGGAACCAGCGAGTGGGCCCCGACAATCGTGCGCTCCCCGATGACGGCCCCGTCGAGGATGATGGCGCCCATGCCGATAAGGCATTCGTCGCCTATGGTGCAGGCGTGGATGATCGCGGCGTGCCCTATTGTGCACCACGCGCCAATGTGGGCGCCATATTCGTCGGCAAGGTGGACGATCGCGTTGTCCTGGATATTGGTGCCCTCTCCCACCCGTATCACGTTGATGTCCCCGCGAAGCACCGCGCCGAAGAACACGCTTGTCCGGGGCCCCAGAACGACGTCGCCCACCACGGTGGAGTTGGCCGCGATGAACACGGCGCCAGACGTGTCGGGCGTCCGCCCCAGGTGGCGGGTCAATCGTTCCTCAAGCGCCATGGCTTTCTCGGTGGAGTTCATATGAGTCACCCAGGCCGCCTGCGGCGTTGGGATTCGGCCGTCAATTGTCAGACAGCCCGCAGGAGGGGTTCCGACACCTTTCCCCCCTTGTGCCTATATTTGAAGACAAACGGGAAAATCAGGCCGAGCACCAGCGCGTACGCTGAAAACACGAACCAGATACTCTGCCAGTTCCTGACCCCGTCGACGGTGAAATGATCGACCACCCGGCCGCTTATCAAACCCCCTATGAGCGCTCCGAATCCGTTGGTCATGATCATGAAAAGGCCCTGCGCGCTCGCCCGAATTCGCGGCTCGGCCTCGAGCTCAACAAACAACGAGCCGGAGATGTTGAAAAAGTCGAACGCCATTCCGTAGATGATCATCGACAGCACAAGGAGGATAAGGCCGCTGCCGGGGTTGCCGATTCCAAACAGGCCGAACCGCAGCACCCAAGCGCAGATGCTGATCATCATGATCTTCTTTATCCCCAGTTTGCCCAGGAAGAAGGGGATCGTCAGAATGAAAAGCGTCTCCGAAATCTGCGAGACCGACATCAAAAGCCCCGGGTGGGCCACCGCGAAGGAGTTCGCGTACGCGCCCTTGAAATCGTGAAGGAACGGCTCCCCGAACGTGTTCGTGATCTGCAGCGCCGCCCCTATGAGCAGCGCGAAGACCAAGAAGACGGCCATCTGGCCCTTCTTGAACAGCACAAATGCGTCGAGCCCGAGCGCCGAGGTGAGTGAGGCTGGCTTGCCGGTGTTGGTTCGCGGGCACGCGGGCAGGGTGAATGAGTAGATTCCGAGGGCCAGCGCCGAAGCGGCCGCCATGTAGAGCTGCAGCGGACTGACTGACCATCCCAGGAGGTCCACGGCCCACATCGCGGCGACGAAACCCACCGTGCCCCACACGCGAATCGGCGGGAAGTGCTTGACCACGTTAAACCCGCCCGACGCAAGTATGCCGTAGGAAACCGTGTTGTTCAGCGCTATGGTCGGCATGTAGACCATGGAATTCATGAGCATCACCCAGTACATCAGGGTCGGATCCTTTATGGTGGACGCCAGAAACAGCATGAACGCCCCGACGATATGGCAGAGGCCGTGCACGCGCTCCGCGTTGACCCATCGGTCAGCGACGATTCCCAGCAATCCCGGCATGAACAGCGAGGCCAGGCCCATCGTCGAATAGATGCCCCCGACTTGTCCGCCGGTGAACTTCAGCACCGAGATCAGATAGCCGCCGAACGAGATGAGCCACGTGCCCCAGACGAAAAACTGCAGAAAATTCAGTACAATCAGACGGCTCTTGACGCTCATTTATGGGTCTTCGGTTGATCGGGCGCTCTGAAGACCTGAGGAGTGTTCGGCTCGGATGCCGAATGGCAACAAGCAATGCGCCCCTGCGTCGGCCGGCGACCGACACCGCCAAGGAGTGGGATCAGGGGATACGTTCTGGACTCAGGCTCCAGATGTCGTTCGCGTACTCCCGGATGGTCCTGTCGCTTGAGAATTTTCCGACGCGCGCCGTGTTAAGTATCGCCTTGCGGGCCCATCCGTCGCGGTCGCGGAACGCCAAGTCTACCTTCATCTGGCAGTCGCTGTACGATCTGAAATCCGCCAGCACCATGAAGGGGTCGCCCCCGGACAGGAGCGTGCCGTGGATTGCACCGAACGCCCCCTGCTCACCGGGCGTCCAGTAGTCGCTGCCCAGCCAGTCGACGACCGCGCGGATCTCCTCGTCGTCCCGGTGGAGGTTCCACGGATTGTAGCCCTTCGCCCTGAGCGCCTCGACCTCCTCCACGGTCATGCCGAAGATGAAGATGTTCTCGTCGCCCACCTCCTCGCGGATTTCGATGTTCGCCCCGTCAAGGGTGCCGATCGTTAGGGCCCCGTTGATCGCCAGCTTCATGTTCCCCGTCCCCGACGCCTCCTTGCCCGCGGTCGAGATCTGCTCGGAAAGGTCCGCCGCCGGGATGATCTTCTCGGCCAGCGACACCCTGTAATTGGGGAGGAACGCCACCTTGATCTTGCCTCTTATCCTCGGGTCGGAATTGATCCGGTAACCGATGACGTTGATCGCGCGGATGAGGTTCTTCGCCACGTCGTAGCCGGGTGCCGCCTTGGCCGCGAAGATGAAGACGCGGGGCGTGATATCGAGCGAGGGGTTGTGCAGGAGGCGTCGGTAAAGCGCGAGAATGTGGAGCAGGTTCAGGTGCTGGCGCTTGTACTCGTGCAGTCTCTTGATATGCACGTCAAAGATGGCGTCGGGTGAGACGGCGACCCCGCATTCGGCCTGGATCACCTGCGCAAGGTCCACCTTGTTCGCACGCTTCACCTCCATGAATTCGGTGCGGAACCCGGCGTCATCGGCGTATTTCTCCAGGCCGCGCAGGCGGTCAAGATCGCGCACCCACTCCTCGCCGCCGAGCATCCGGGTGATCAGGGAGGAAAGGCGCTGGTTGCACTGGAGGAGCCAGCGCCTGGGCGTGATGCCGTTCGTCTTGTTCTGGAATTTCCCCGGATAGAGGGCGTCAAATTCCGGGAAGAGGTTCTTGCGCAGGAGGGCCGTGTGCAGCGCCGCCACACCGTTCACGGCATGCGTGCCGACCACGGCGAGGTGCGCCATCCTCACCATCTTCTGGCCGTTCTCCTCTATGAGCGAGCAGGCCCTCTTCTTGCCGTTGTCCCCCGGCCATTTCGCCTCGCAGAGGGCCATGATGCGGACATTGATGTCAAAGATGATCTGCAGGTGGCGCGGCAGCACCCTCTCGAAGAGGGGCACGCCCCACTTTTCAAGCGCCTCGGGAAGAAGCGTGTGGTTTGTATACGCCAGCGTGCGCGTCGTGATGTCCCAGGCGGCCTCCAGATCCATGGACTCCTCGTCGAGCAGGATCCGCATGAGCTCCACGACCGCGATCGCCGGGTGCGTGTCGTTGAGCTGGATCGCGACCATGTCGGGAAAGTTCGTCCACGAATTCCCGGGTGTCCGGAAGTGGCGCCGGATGATGTCGCGAAGGGAGCAGGACACAAAGAAGTACTGCTGCACGAGCCGCAGCTCTTTGCCGTTCTCGGTCTTGTCGTTCGGATAGAGGACCTTTGAAACGGTCTCCCCTATCGCCTTCTCCCGGACGGCCTCGACGTAGCCCCCCGAGTTGAATGCCTCAAAATCGAAGTCGTGGGAGGAGCGGGACGACCAAAGGCGCAGGAGGTTGACCGTCTTTGTGCCGTACCCCGCGACAGAGATGTCACACGGCACGCCAAGAATCGTCCGCGTGTCCACCCACTTGGGCTTCGAGTCGCCATGCTCGTCAAAGGCGTTTATCACGCGCCCGTAGAGCTTAACCTCCTGGGTGAAGTCCGCCCTGATGATCTCCCACGGGCTCCCGAAGAGCATCCAGCGGTCGGGATGCTCCACCTGGCTGCCGTTCACGATCTCCTGGCGAAAGAGGCCGAATTCATAGTGTATGCCGTATCCCAGGGCCGGATAATCGAGTGTCGCCAGGGAATCGAGGAAGCAGGCCGCAAGCCTGCCAAGGCCGCCGTTGCCGAGGCCCATGTCCACCTCCGCCTCGCGTACCTCGTCAAAACTCACGCCGAGGGACGAAAGCGCGGTCCTCACGGCGTCCGTGAGCCCCGTGGCCAGCAAGTTGCTCTCGAACAGCCGGCCGATCAGGTACTCCATCGAGAAATAGTACAGCCTTCTCGAATTCTTTGAGTTGTGCACACCCTGCGTCGCGATCATGCGCTCGTGGATGGTGTCCCGCACGGCGAGGGAGGCTGCGACCCACCAATCCCTCTGGGTCGCGGTCGGCGCATAGCGCGCGAGCGTCGACGTCAGGTGGCGGAGAATGAGAGACCGCATGATCTCCGCCGGCGCATCGTGTGTACGGATATCCTTGGGTGAAATAGCCATGAGAATGTTGACTCGACCAATCGTAGACTCATCCCGCAGGGGGGGGCGGTCACGCAAAAACGAAGGGCGCCGACCTATTTCTGGAATCGCCTCGCGAGCTCGCCATGGTTGAATTCGACGTACGTCGGGCGCCCCGAGGGGCTGGCGACGGGGGTTGAGGTTGAAAACAGCTCCCGCAGGAGCGCAAGCGACTCCGCCTCGCCGGAGGCGGCCGGCAGGCGCACGGCCTTTGCCGCCGCAAGTCGGGCGAACTCGTCCCGGGCGAGGTCGGCATCCGACAACGGTATCCGCCCCTCGCGAAGGGCCCCGACCAGGTCCCGGATGAACGCCTCGGAGTCGCCGGCCTCCATCCAGGCGGGAAGGGCCTCGATGCGGAAGAAGTTCCTTCCAAATTCAGTTACTTCCAGACCGTGGCTGCGAATGAACGCAAGGTGGTCCGTCAGGACAGCAGACGCCACCGGATTGAGCTCGACCGAAACAGGAAGGAGCAGGCGCTGCACAGGCACCTCCCCTGCCCTGAACTGGCTCCTCAGGCGCTCGTACCAGACCCGCTCATGGGCAGCTCGGCGGTCGAGCAGGACGAGGCCCTGCGGCGTCTCAAAAACCGCATAGCCTCCCAGGGCCGCCCCCACAAACCGCCAGTCGTGGGCGATCCCCCTTGCAACCTCTAACGGAGCGGGGGCACGGACTGGGCCCACCGCGGGCGCGGCCGCGCCCGCTATGTGGTCCCCCTCCCCAACCCACCCCTGGAACGGTGCGGGCAGATGTGCCGGAAGGCCAATTGAGGGAGGAGACCCCGCCGCTAGGCCGCCCGGCGCCGCGTCGCCGGCCCATTCCCTGAGCCGCGAGAGCACGGCGCGTATGACAAACCCCCGAACAATGGCCTCGCTCCTAAAGCGCACCTCGCGCTTGGCTGGATGGACGTTTACGTCGACCTCCGCCGGGTTGCATTCGAGGAATACAAACGCGACGGGATAGCGACCCTGCGGCAGGGACTCCCGGTAGCTCTCCATCAGGGCTCCGTTCAGCGTCCTGCTGTCGACTGGGCGCGAATTCACGAACACGACCATGTCGTGGCGTGTTGCGCGCCCTGTCCCCGGGCGCCCTATCAGGCCCGACAGCCGCAGACCCGGCTCCGCGTAGTCGAGGGGCAGAAGCCCTTCGGCCGCCTGCCGGCCGAAGATCTCGGACACGCGGTCAGCGAGACTCGGGCACTCGGGGGACCTGAAAATCTCCCGGCCGTCCTCGAACAGGGCGAACGCCGTGGCAGGGCAAGCGAGCGCATAAAGGCGGACGCAGTTCACGATGTGCCCGGCCTCCGTCCGGTCGGACTTCAGAAACTTGCGCCGCGCCGGCACCGGCTCGAAGAGGTGCTCGACATCGACGCGCGTGCCAACCGGCCGCCCGCACGCCTTTTCGTGGACCATTCGGCCCGCGTTCACCGCGATCTCGGTGCCGGAATCACACCCGGCTTCCCTCGTCTGGAGCGTGAAGCGCGACACGCTAGCAATCGACGGAAGCGCCTCGCCGCGAAACCCAAAGCTAGATAGGCGGTCGAGGTCGGCCGTATCGGCTATCTTGCTCGTCGCGTGGCGCTCAAGGGCCATCCTGGCGTCGTCCGGCGCCATTCCGTGCCCGTTGTCATCAACCCGGATGAGCGACCGGCCCGCATGCGCAAACTCGACGGTTATCCTTGTGGCGCCCGCGTCCAGGGCGTTCTCGACGAGCTCCTTCACCGCTGCCGCCGGCCGCTCGATCACCTCGCCCGCCGCGATCTGGTTGGCGACGCGCTCGGAGAGGATGCGGACCTTGGCCATTCCGATGGGGAAACTGTTGCCCGGAGGCGGGCTAACCAAGGATCTTGTTCCAGCGGGCGAACTGCCGGGCGATCTGGGAGGGTCCCGGCATGCCTGTCCCCTTCCTCATCGCCAGGGCGCGCTTTAGGTCGAACACCTTGCCCCAGTCGTAGCCAATCCCTGGGTGGAGCCGCCTGACCTCGGCGGTCGACAGCGCGGGAATGGAGCACCCCTTCCGCTCCGCAAGGGCCACGATCGCTCCCACCGCGTAATGGGCCACGCGGAACGGCACCTCCCGTGAGACGAGGTAGTCGGCCAGATCGGTCGCAAGGAGCGAGGGATCCGACACCGCGGACGCACAGCGCACCCTGTTGAAGTTCATCCCCCGCACGGTGGCCTCCAGGACCTCGGCGCAGATCGTCGACTGGTCGAAGCTGTCAAAAACCGGCGGCTTGTCCTCCTGGAGGTCGCGGTTGTAGGTCATCGGGAGCCCTTTGACGAGAGTAAGGAGCGTGTGAAGATTGCCCTGCAGCCGGGCGGACTTGCCCCTCAGGAGCTCGCATGAATCGGGGTTGCGCTTCTGGGGCATGAGGGAGCTGCCCGTGCAGAACTCGTCGGGAAGAGCGACGAACTTGAACTCGGCGCTGCACCAGAGGATCAGGTCCTCCGCAATCCTTGAAAAATGCACGCCGAGAAGCGCGCAGGCCGCCGCAAATTCGATGTAGACGTCCCGGTCCGCCACCGCGTCCATCGAGTTCTGCGTGACGCGCGGCCTCCCCTTGGAATCGACGAAGCCGAGCGCCTTCGCCGCAAACTCCCTGTCGATGCGCAGCGTCGTGCCCGCTATTGCCCCGGAGCCCAGGGGGCACTCGTTGGCCTTCTGGGCGACCTCGGCCAGGCGGGTGCGGTCGCGCTCGAGCATCTCCATCCACGCAAAGAGGTGATGCGCCGCATAGACGGGCTGCGCCCGCTGGAGGTGCGTGTAGCCCGGTATGAGCACGTCCCTGCTCTTGCCGGCGACGCCGAGGAGCGCCCGTTGGACCCCGAGTACCTTGGCCCCAAGCACGGAGCACGCGTGCTTGAGGAACAGACGCATGTCGGTCGCCACCTGGTCATTGCGGCTGCGCGCCGTGTGCAGCTTCGACGCCGCGGGCACGCGCATGGTAAGCGCATGCTCGATGTTCATGTGGACGTCCTCAAGCCGCTCGTCCCAGACAAAGCGTCCGGCCTCTATGTCCCTCAGGATCGAATCCAAGCCGGCGTGGATGGCCTTGCGCTCCCCGGCGCTGATCAGCCCGACGCGAGCGAGCATCGCGGAATGGGCCTTGCTGCCCGCAATGTCGAACGGCGCCAGCCGGCGGTCAAAAGACGCGGACTCGCTGAATTTCAGCATGAGGTCGGCGGGACCCTCCTTGAAGCGCCCGCCCCAGGTGGCTTGGGTTTTCTTTGCCATGAATGACAGGAGACGACATCACTCTCGGGCGCGCGAAGGCGCAACGCGAAAGATTGTGCCGTGTTTTCCGGTTTGCCCGCCGCGGAGCACACCCCAGATTCGATCGGTGCGCCGTAACCTAGCCTACGCAGTCCTCACCATCGCCACCACTGCGGCCCTCTGGGGCGCCAATGATGACCTGACGCGGTTCAACGTGGTGGCGACGAAGCCGGCCACGGCGTCCATCATCATCGGGACCGTCACCATGACGATTTCCCCTTTCACACGGAAGAATACCGTCTATTCGTCGACGTACTTGGCGAAGGTTTTCCCCTTCTTCTACAGCGAGAAGGGCCGGATCTGGATCGTGATCCCCGACGACGACCTTCGCCGCGTGTCCCGCGGCGAGGCCGCCGACTTCAAGGGGCGCGCGATCAACGACTCAGGCGACGAGAGAAGAATCGAGGGTCGCGCCGTGCCGGTGGGTCCCCTGGTGGGAAAACTCAGGGTCAAGGTATTCATAACGAGGAGGATCGCTCTGACGTACAACACCACCTACGAATTGCAGGGGACCGAGAAACCCCTCGCCAGCGCTATTCCCAAATGAGCTCGATGACCTTCTCCACCGAAGGTGACAGGCTCTGGTGGACGGGGCAGGCATTGGCCGCCTTTTCGAGTACGCCCTGAGGGACCCCGCGGGCCGCGGGCGGCAGCCACAGCCGGGCGGCCAGCCGGGAGATCCTCCTCGGGGCATCGGCGGACATTTCCTTGGTCACCTCGTATCGGATTCCAGCGATCTCCACCCCGTGCCTTCGGGCCACAATGGCCATGGTGGTTGCGATGCAGGTCGCAAAGCCCGTGGCCACAAGGTCCGTGGGAGAGAACGCCTCGCCCCGCCCCTGGTTGTCCTTTGGCGCGTCGGTTTCGATCGTATTGCCCGACGGCCCGTGCACCGCCGAGCAGTGAAGGTCGCCCTGGTATTCGCCTGTTATCCTAACCATGATCCCATCATCGGCAGGCCGCCGAACTTTGCAACCACCTCATGGCTCCGGCGCTATAAACGCAGGGTCGATCACGCGCCGGGCCTGGCGCACGAACGCGGCCAGCGGCGCGTCAAAATCGCGCGCTGATCCTCCGCAACCCGGGATGAATATGGGCGCGCAAGCCGGCGGCGCCTCCAGGGACAGCGGCGTCGCCTCCCTCATCTGCTCAAGCGTCTGCGCCACGTAGCTGGTCCTCAAAAAAAACGCGTTCTCCTGGCCGCCGCGCTTCCACAGCTCGAAGACAAGGGCTCCGCCGGGTAGCGTTGGGTTGAATTGGGAGCCGCCTATGCACCAGTTCATGCCGAGGAGCCCGCCCATGTTGGCGATGTTCGTGTCGTGGCCGGCAAGGATCACGATGCGCTCGCCGGATGGGCCCAAGGCGCCCGGGATTGGCTGTCCTAGGGCGCACTGCTCCAAGGTGTCGACAATGTGGCTTGCGATGTTGGACGCCCCGATTTGCGCGAGATAGAAGGTTCTCTGGGTCAGGTCGAAATAGAGCTCATGGAGCGTGAGCATGTCGGTCATGACCTTGCCATCCACCCTTCCCCACCCGACGTCCTGCGGCGGCATTCCCTCCGTGTATTCGAGAAGGAAGTAGTCCGTGCAGTAAAGCGCCGCGGTAAACGGACCTCCCAGCTGCACCGGGAAGTACTTCGGCCCACGCGTTATCGTGGTTGGGGCTTCAAACGCAGGCGCCGCCGGGCCCGTCCCGGCTCCCCGCAGCACCCCCTTCAATTCGTCGAGCTGGGCCGCGTAGGCGCGCTCCAGGTTTCGGGGGTCCCCGCCCACGCGCCCCAGGACTGCGGCCACGGCGAGCGCGGAGTCGGGATGGCCGAGCTGCGCCTCAAACGGCCTGAAAAGGGGGTCAACGGTACCCTCGGGCAGCGCATGCACGTCCGGTTCCCCCACGGGAATGAACGCCTTTCCCAGTATCCGGCCCGTCTCGACCGTCCGCTGGTCGTTGTCAGTCCGCACGAATACGAGCGGACCATCGGAAGCCGCGTCTCCCGAAAGAAGGTGGTCCTTCGCGAAACGCGCCCGGTAATAGTCCCCTAAGAGCGCGATCAGCTTGTTGCCATGCGGCGTCTGGATCCCCGGCGCCACGTCCCATTTCGGCCAGGGCTGGGCCGCGTACTGCGCCATGGCCTCAGTGGTCTCCAGGGGGGAGCGCACGCCGTGCCGCGTGAGAATGATCACGAGACGCAGCTGGTCGCCGGAGGCCTCCGGGCCGGCCCGTCCGATCGGACAGAGGAGAAGCGATGCGAGGAGGACGGCGCAGCCGAGCCATGCGCCCACGCGCCTCGACCCAATATTCCAACACGAGTTCATGCCCCAGCCAATCGCCCGTGAAGGGCACCGTCAAGGGCACCCGTAGCAACGCTCAACCCACGGGCTTGCTGCGAATCCGGGCCACGGTCTCCAGCTGTGCGCGCTGGCAGCGCATGGGGGGAAGGCCCCCAAGTATCTGCTCGATGTCATCGACAACCATCTGCCCCATCCAGGGCCATATCTCCGGGATGTTGCCCGCCCTGTGCGCCTGCAGGATCGTGTTGGGGGTGCGCCTCGCCCTATGATCGGACGGTATCGGCTCGTCGGGCCAGACGTCCACGGCGGCCCTGATGTGCCCGCTCGCCGCCGCGTCGAGGAGCTCGTCGAAGTTCACCACGCCCGCGCGGCTCACAAGAACAACGATCCCCCCGCGGTGCATCCTGGCAAAGTGGTCCCGCCCAATCGCGCCGGCGTTCTCGGTGGTCGTGGCCGAGAGAAGAAACACCACGGCTCCCCGGGAGAAGCACTCGTCGAGTGACGCCGGAGTCACGCCCATTTCGCGGAGCACGGCCGGATGGATCCACGGATCGTGGACAAGGATCTCCCCCTCAAACGCCCTGAGAAGCGGCAGCAGCGCACGCCCGACGTTTCCGCACCCGACAAGCGCGACCGGGCGCCTGTGGAGCAGGATCGAGTCATGGTTGTCGCGTTCGCCGTAGAGGGACTCACGGGCCGCCCTTATCGATGCGTCCGCCTCGTGGATGCGCCGCGCACAGGACAGCGCAAGGCCGAGCGCCATCTCGGCCACGGGTTTGGCAAAGACGGGAGCCGTGGAGAGCACGTGAATCCCGCGGCGGTAGCATTCGGCGTAGTCGATGTTTGGGAGAAAGTTGCTTTCCACATTGAACACCGCCCTCAGGTGCGGGGCCCGGTCCAGCCGCTCGCGCGGAAGGGCGCTTTGGCCTATCAGGATCGTCGTTCGCGGCAGATGCAGATCGATGTGCTCTGCAGACGCCGGCGGTCCGTCGTGCCAGACCACCTCCCCCAGGGCATTGAGGCGCGTCTTCGTGGCGGGATCAAAGATCACGTCCACGGGCCGCGGATAGGGGTCGAGGAGAATGACCGGACCATTTTTGGCGTTCATCTGAGGGAGTATGGGTGAGCTGAGGACCGTCAGCGCCGGTCGTCCGGCGCGCCCAGGTGTTGGTCCATCCATGCCAGGGTCTTCGCCCACATCTCGGGCGTGTAGACGTGCGCCAGGCCGGGATAGACAAGGCTCTGAAACGCGTCTTCCTTTCCATAGAGTCGGTAAACCGGCCTGACGGCGGCCTCAATGGCATGAACCCCGTCCACCGGCGAGCCACCGTCCCTGTCGCCTGTCTGGAACAGCACCGGCCTCGGCGCGATGAGGGAGATCACAGCCTCGGAATCGAAGTGATTGAGCATGCCGGGGACAAAATAGCCGATATCGTGCTCATGGATAGCGCCGTGCTGTATCATGTTCTGGTAGCGTGTCATGCAAGCTATCGCAACGCCAGTCTTCAACCGTTCATCCAGCGCCATGAGCCACCAGGTGCGGGTCGCACCCATGCTCATGCCCGTGACCCCTATTCTTTCCGGATCCACCTCCGGACGTGACGCCAGATAATCCAGAGCCATCAGGTCGTCGCGCACCAGCATGCCCCAGAAGGTTCGGCCTACCCAGAGGTTGAACTTGGCGGCCGTTTCCTCGGCGGCATTGCTCCGTTCGGACGGGCCGTCGGGACCGTGTCCGTTTCGCTCGCCAAACCCGCTCGCATCAATGCCCAGGACGACATAGCCGCGTCTCGCGAAGGCCGGTCCGGGCGCCTCCGGGGTGTGCTTCGCCTGAAAAAGCTCCTCCTTGCCGATGTCGT
>CAZHPC010000083.1:0-14093 GCA_964534685.1 uncultured Opitutaceae bacterium | reverse complement strand
CGCGAATGCGGCGCAGGAGCTCTCCGCCCTCCATTCCGGGAAGTCCCAGATCAAGGATCACGAGATCGTAGTCGTAGGTGTGCGCCATGGCCCACCCGGTGTCGCCGTTGTCCGCGACATCCACAGCATAGCGCTCGGCCTTCAGGCCTCTGGAGACCATCTCGGAAACCTTGCGTTCGTCCTCTACAATCAAAATGCGCATGAGACTTCGATCCGAGTGATGCTACACGAAGATTATTAAGGTGCGGCGAAGAATTGATTAAATTCCTTTAATCTCCCGCGACAGCTTGCATAGACGGCGCAAACGGGCGAACGGCGCGCAGGCCGAGTGATTTGCCATCCGTGCGAATTGGGATGTCAGCGTTTTTGGGCCACGAATATGCAGTGCTATAAACGAAGGCAGAATCTTTGGCGTCATGTAATGTTAAGCATTTAATAACAATGTTTTACATATATGACATACATGATTCAGAATTAGATTGCGTAATGTATACTGAATTAATGTACATTGAATCTAAGTGAAAACAGTAAAGAGCAGAATTCCTGTATTTGGCGCGGTATTTCCAAAAGACGGTGTTTCGTTGCCCGAAGACACCTCGGGTGCGCCTTCGACGATGGATCCGATCGAGTTGGCGCTGCGCACGCGAAAGCCCGGGGCGCAGTCCTTCTAGACGTGCAACTGACGAGCGGCCCCGGAACCCAACGATTTCTTCTTTGCCCACCGGTCATCTGGAGGCCTTCAACCCACACACCACCCAAGATCCACCAGACCTGGCAAAAGGACGTTGAATCTCGTCAGTAGCCAACACCGCCCGTGAAGAACCTTCCGTTTCCCGAATTCCCACAGGAATCGAATCACATGCCGTCACGTTTTTTTGGCGCGCGGGTTGGATTCGCCGCCGTACTGCTTTCCTTGGCGATGCCGTCCTACGACCGGGCACAGAGCGCTCCGTCGGCAACCTCCGCGCCTCCGCCCGCGACACGGCAGCCGGCCCCGGATGAATGGGGCATTACACCTCCAAACTGGCTGTCTGCAGCCTCGATCTCGGTCAAGGAAGGCTATGATTCAAACATCTACGGGGTTTCCGACAATCTGGCGGGGCACCCCGCGATCGCCAACGTCTCCTCCGGGTTCACGACACTCAGCGCAAGCGTCACGTTCAATCTTCTGGCCGCCTCCGAGGCGCAGGACGCGAGCTTCGTAAAGACACTCACATTCGCCTACTCGGCTGACTACACCCAGTATGAGGCGGCATCGCGCGAAGATAATCTGCGCAATACCTTCACGCTCGACGCAACCGGCGCCGGCGGGCCGTGGTCGTTCTCCATAGACAACCCGCTGCTTTATGTGGACGGGAGCAAGGAGGACGAATTTTTCAACTTCTACAATAACCTCGGTTACGGGGCCGTGCGCGAACGCCGCAACCAAATCCAGGAGCGCAACGTGTCGTTTCTGCGTTACGATGCAAAAGGCTGGTTCGTCAGGGCGGTCGACAGTGTTTCCTACTACAACCTCCTCATCGATGAGCACAACCCGGTCGGCGCCTTCAAGGGTTACGCCAATTGGGTTAACCGCGACGACATGAACGCCGGGCTCGATCTGGGGTTCAAGCTCTCGCCAGGTTTTGCGTTCGTGGCCGGCTGGCGGCTGGGATCCCAGACCCAGGCGCACACCACCTACAGCCTGGTCGGAGACGACAGCACCTACAACCGCGCGTTGTTCGGCTTCGAGGGCAGGCCGCTTTCATGGCTCCAGGCGCAACTCCTTTCCGGGCCTGATTTCCGCCGCTACAGCAATGCCTCCCACCTTGGGATTACGGGAGACCGGCACACATGGTTCTACCTGAAGGGCCAGCTGACAGCCACCCTTACTCCCTCGGACACGCTGACCGCGTCGGCAAAGGTTTGGCACTTCGTCTCAAGCGCGGGCGTATCCTCCATTCAGGAGACGACCGAGAACCTGACCTACAAGCATGATTTCTCGAAGCGGCTATCCGCCTCCGCGGGGTTGGCCGAACTTGGGCACCGCTATGATACTCCGACCGTCAGGGACGACTGGACGAACTCTGTTCCCGTCGATATTACCTATGCGATCACTCGGAATATTTCGATAAGCGCGGATTACTCGGCGACATCCGGCCATTCCCACTATCCCGTTGCCGTTACTCCCGGCCAGAGTTTTGAGGACAACATCGTCTCACTCTCTGTTAAGGCCTCATTCTAGGGCCCAGTCCTCTAGAAACCCACTGCGCGGCGCGCACTCGTGCGCGCCGCGCCGCATCTTCGTGGAGGAGCCCGCGGAAGGCGGCGCCTGCGTGAACGCGCGCATCTGCCCCTCAGACAGTGCGATTCGCCCCGTTCTTCTGACGTTCGGTCACAGATAGTTTTCCAAGAGGTTCCCATTTGCCCATCTCATGGCCGGCCAAGAACCGCACATTGGCCGCCGCGAAACGACGCGCCACCGAACGCGCCGAGTCTCGGCTGCCATGAGTCCGTTTCATTGAAACGATGAAAAGTTTGAGAGGCCACAACCGCGCCCGCCGATCCCGTCGGCTCGGTTTCCGCTTATTTCGGCCGGACTTAATCTCCACCATGACCAACACCAAGACCAAGCTCGTCGCCTACCTCCTCACTGCCGCATCGGCCTGCGCCCAATACGCCCCCCCGTCGCCGGCGGCACCGGTGCCGGGTGCGATCGATGACTACCTCATTTCCTCGGATCCGGCTCTCAAGGGCTGGGATTTCGGCGTCAACGAGCGCCTGCGTTTTGAGGACAAGTCATCGGCGGGAACGACCCATGCAGGTTCCAATTATGACTTCTCGGCAGCCTCTCCGACGACGAACAGCAACGACTACTGGCTGACACGTCTGATGCCGCGGATCGCCTATACCGGCGATTGGTTGTCCCTTAACGTCGAGGCTCGGTCCAGCTATTCGATAGGCGACGACAGGTACACGGCCACGGCCCCGGGCAAGGCACTTTCCGAGAACGACGGCCCGTTCCAGCTCGAGATGGCATACTTGGCGATCGGGAACCTGAAGCAGTTTCCAGTGACGCTGAAGGTGGGCCGGCAGGAACTCCTGTATGGAGACCAGCGCCTTGTCGGAAACGCATTCTGGCTGAACATTCCGCACACATTCGATGCGGTGAAGATTCGGTACCAGGATGCGTTCTTCGGCGTCGACGTGTTTGCCGCCAACCTGGCGTACGTCCGTGCCGACCATTGGGACAACTCCAATTCCCAGGACACGCTTTCGGGCGCCTATTTTGACTTCCCGGGTCTCTCAAAGGACAACGTGACGGAGCTCTATCTCTTCGCCCGGAACGTTGCGCGCGGCATCGTGACAGACAACTGGTCGCTCGTCCCGGCGCCCTTCCGGCTCACGGCGCCGCAGGACACCTACACATTCGGCTACCACACAAAGTCCAAGCCACGCGCGTTCGGCCCCTGGGACTATGGGATCGAGGCCATGTGGCAGACGGGCGACCGCACGGCGGTCTTCCCTGCGACAACGGTTGCCGCGGCAAAGGCGGCCCCTCGCCTGGACCAGAACGCATGGGCCTTCGTCCTCCAGGGAAGCTACACATGGAAGGACGTCCCAATGAAGCCCCGACTCGCGCTGATCGTCAGCTGCGCGTCCGGCGACAGCAATTCGGCGGACAAGAACAGCGAGACCTTTCAAAACCTTCTGCCCTCAAACCATGGGCTCTACGGCATCATGGACCTGTCGAGCCTGCAGAATATCGAGGACTATCGCGTGTCGTTCACAGTCAAGCCGAGCGCGAAGACCAGCCTGGCGCTGGACCTTCACCAGCAGTACCTGGAGAACACCCACGACTATTGGTACAACGTGGCGGGCGTCCCGCGCAATACGCCCGGCGCGGCTTCCGGAAGCGGCAAGGGATTTGGCATCAATCCGGGATACAGTTCGGACCTGGGCCAGGAAATCGACGCGATCGGAGGTTGGACAGTGACTCGCGGGCTTCTTCTTGAGTTGGGTGTCGGGCACTTCTTCCGGGGCGAGTACGTCAAGGAGTCGTTCAGCAAGGTCGGGTCCAAGGACGCGAACTATTGCTACGTGCAGGCCACCGTAAACCTCTGAAGAGGCCGCGCAGCTCGTCATGTCGTGCGCGGCGCATCGCCAATTGCGTTGTGGCGCGCACAAACGCCGTCTCTCTCCAAGTCTCGTTTGAGTTACCTACGGGAGACTATTTCTTTTCGGCAGGATTTGCGCACGTGCTCCATCCAAATGGCACGTAGCCCGGGCAATGTCGGAAGACGCCGGTAAAGAGCGGCAAGAGTCCGACGAGGCCCCACCATGACTTGAAGTAATACCCTGCGCCAAGGATGGCACAGCCGACGATGATGCGGATAATTCTGTCGATGGTTCCGACGTTGGTCTTCATGGGATGGCGTTGATGGTTTGGCGGTGATTCAGGGCCTGCGGACGGGGAGCTTGGCGGCGCGCCAGGTGGCGAATCCACCCAAGTTCGCGACGCGGAAACCCTCGCCGGCCAGCGTTCGGGCCGCCGAGCTCGAGCGCCCCCCGGAAAGACAATACAATATCAGCTCGCGGTCCCGGTTTCGAGCCAGGAAGGGTTCCCACATCTGCCGCTTCCCCAAGAGGTCGCTCATTGGAAGGAGTTTCGCGGGTGCCGCGACGCCGTCTTCCCATTCCCGCGGCTCGCGGACATCGACTAGCACCGCGGTGCCGTCGGCGACCAGCTTCGCGGCCTCCTGGGGCGCGACACTTCGCACGCCAGAAGAGGCGGAATTCGAAGGGGAGAACAGGCGTTTTAACAGGTTCATGGAAAACATCTTATCCTTTGCGGGCGGCGACCTCCGGTGGTCGCCCGCGGCGGGCGTGGGTCATGTAATAGATGACCGGCACGGCGATGGGGCTAATGACGAGGGAGGCGATTGCGCCGAAGAGAAGGGATATCGCCAGCCCCTGGAAGATCGGGTCTGAGAGAATTACGAGGCCGCCGACGACGACAGCCAGGGCTGTGAGCATCATTGGCCGGAAACGCACGGCACCGGATTCGACGCAGGCGTCGGCGAGGGGGCGGCCGCGAGCGAGCCGCAGCTCGATGAAATCGACCAGGATTATGGAGTTTCGCACAACGATGCCGGCGCCGGCCATAAAGCCTATCATCGACGTTGCGGTGAAGAACGCCCCCAGCGCTGCGTGCGCAGGCATGATGCCCACGAGCGAGAACGGAATGACCGTCATCACGATGAGCGGCGTGGCGTAGTTCTTGAACCAACCCACCATCAGCATGTAGATCAGGATGCATACCGCGCCAAAGGCCACGCCGAGATCCCGAAATACCTCGATGGTGACCTGCCATTCGCCATCCCATTTCATCGCGGGTTCCCGGTCGTCGGAAGGCATTGTGGCGTTGTAGATCTGGATTTTCTGCCTCGTGCCGCCGAAGTCGCGCCCATTGAGTCTAGCGAGCTCCCTGTTCATGGCAAAAATCGCATAGATCGGGCTTTCGACCACCCCGGCAACGTCGGCGGTGACATAGGTCACGTTCTTAAGGTTCTTGTGGTAGATGTTCCGCTCGCCCCGCGTCTCCTCCACCGTGACCAGCTCGCGAATCGGCACCAGCGGGGCCTGCGGGTCCGTCTCTGAGCGGACGGGAAGGGCCAGCAGGTCATTGGTGCGGGCCCGGAAGGCGCGGGGCAGCTCCATGACGACATTGACGGGCTCCCGTTCGTTTGGCGCGTGCAGAAGTGTCACCGCATAGCCCTGGGTTGCCATTTGAACGGTGCGGGAAATGGACTCTTCCGAGATTCCCTGAAGCGCCGCCTTGTCTCGGTCAACGTGCAGGACGGCTTTGGGCTGTAGGGCCTCGACGTACCAATCGATATCGACAACGCCGCCTGTTGCGCGGAAGACCTCGCGGACCTTTGCCGCGAGCTTGAGGCGCGATTCCTCGCTGGGACCATAGACCTCGGCGACGATGGTCTGAAGGACAGGTGGCCCGGGGGGCACCTCTGCAATTGCGATCGCAGCCCCGTAACTCTGGGCTATGGCCGCCAGCCTGGGGCGAATTCTCCGAGCAATGTCGTGGCTCTGGGCGCGGCGCTCGCCCTTGGGCAGGAGGTTCACCTGAAGATCGGCCACGTTGCTGCCTCGGCGCATGAAATAGTGGCGCACCAGGCCGTTGAAGTTGAACGGAGAGGCCGTGCCGACGTAGACCTGATAGTCGCGCACCTCGGGTTCGGTGCTGACC
Organism: uncultured Opitutaceae bacterium; assembly: GCA_964534685.1. Lineage (GTDB taxonomy): Bacteria > Verrucomicrobiota > Verrucomicrobiia > Opitutales > Opitutaceae > Palsa-1447. The sequence continues at coordinate 7,849 of CAZHPC010000083.1, read as the reverse complement.
GAGGCGGCCATCTCCCGGGCTACGCGCGCAGTCTGCTCAAGGGTGCTGCCCTCGGGCATGTTGATGATGACTTGGAACTCGGACTTGTTGTCGAAGGGCAGCATCTTGACCTTCACGATGCCGAGACCCGCGAGGCCGACCGCGCCGAGCGTGGCAGCGGCGACGAGCGAGAGGAAGGTCCAGCGCCATGCGCGGCGGCGGATCAGGGGGCGCATCGCGCGCTGATAGAGCCGCGTGAACGCGGTGTCGGGCATCGCCTCTTCTGCGGCCTCCTCCTCCTCCGTGAGCGGAGCGTCGACAAAAGAGGGGGATGCGGAATTGCGGGGGAAATGGCCCCGGAGGACCTTGAGCGCGGCCCAAGGGGTTACGGCAAAGGCCACAAGAAGCGAGAACAGCATCGCGGCGCTCGAGCCGATCGGAATCGGCCGCATGTAGGGACCCATGAGGCCGCTAACAAACGCCATCGGAAGGACAGCGGCGATGACAGCCCATGTCGCGAGGATCGTCGGGTTTCCGACCTCGTCCACGGCCTCTACCGCGATCTGGATCAGGCGCTTTCGGCGGCAGCTCGGCAGGCCCATGTGGCGGACGATGTTTTCAACGACGACAATCGCGTCGTCGACGAGGATGCCGATCGAAAAGATAAGCGCGAAGAGCGTGATGCGGTTGAGCGTGTAACCGTAGAGGTAGAACACGAGTAGGGTGAGCCCGAGCGTCACCGGGATAGCCAGCAGCACGACGAGCGATTCGCGCCATCCCAGGAAGAGGAGGATGAGAACCGCGACGCCAAAGACGGCGAGACCCATATGGAGGAGGAGCTCGTCGGACTTCTCGCGGGCCGTGGCGCCGTAATTGCGGGTCACGGTGACCTCGACGTCCGCAGGGATCAGCGTGCCCTTCATGGCGCCGACCTTTGAGAGGACTGCGGAGACGACGTCGACGGCATTGGCGCCAGGGCGCTTGGCGATGCTCAGGGTGACGGCGGCGCTCTCGACGGCTGGCGGGCGGCCGCCAAACAGCACATAGGTGCTGGCCTCGCCCGGCCCGTCAGCGATCTCCGACACGTCGCGGAGATAGACGGGCCGGCCATGGAAGACCCCCACGACCACCGATCCCACGTCGCGGGCATCGCGGAAGAACGTTCCGGCCTGAAGCAGAGTCTCCCGGTTGCCCGATGACTGGGCACCGGCCAGCACCTGGGAGTTGGCGTGCTGCAGCACGGGCACAAGAGCCGCTGGGCTGAGGCCGCGCGACGCGAGCCTCTGCGGGTCAAGCAGGATGCGGATCGTGCGGCGCTCGCCGCCGATGACGTTGGTCTCGGCCACGAGCGGGATTTGCTTCACGGCGTCGTCGACCTGCGTGGCGAGCCGGCGCAGCATGGCGTGGTCATAGCGAGAGCTGTGGAACGTGAGCGCCAGGATCGGCACGTCGTCGATCGTTCGGGGCTTTATGAGCGGCTGGCTCACCCCGAGCGGGATCCGGTCGAAGTTGGCCTGGAGCTTCTGGTTTAGCCGGACGAGGGCGGCCTCGAGGTCGGTGCCTACCTTGAAGCGGACGACGGTCATGTCGCCTCCCGGGCTGGCCGTTGAGTAGAGGTATTCGACTCCGGTGATCTCCCATAGGAACTTCTCCATGGGGCGGGTGACGCGGCTCTCGACCTCCGCGGCGCTCGCGCCCGGCATCGCGACCATCACATCCACCATCGGCACCTTGATCTGGGGCTCCTCCTCGCGCGGCAGCATGAGGACCGCGAAAAGCCCCAGCAGGAGCGACGCGGCGACGATGATGGGGGTCAGCTTTGAATCGATGAAGAACGAAGCCAGCCGGCCCGCGAAGCCGAGCTTAGCGGAACTGTGGAGGGGGGAGGGGCTGTCGCCCGGGCTCACGGAAGGGCCTCCAGGGCCTGGCCTTCGCGCAGCCCCGCCGGCGGCGAAACGACGAGCCTTTCCCCGTCGTCGACACCGGAGAGGATCTCCACGCGGTCGCCGACCAAGGCTCCGGTGCGCACAAGCCGCAGGACCGAGCGGTGCCCCTGATCCTCGACGAAGACCCGCTCCATCTGGCCATCGAGCGACACCGCAGTCGACGGCGCAAGCAGGCGTCTGACGGACGCGCCGGCGACCTGCACCCTCGCAAACTGGCCTGAGCGGACTGCGATGCCCGCTGGGACAGCGAACCTCGCAGAAACGGTGTGGGCTGCAGGGTCGGCGGAGGAGGAGAGCTCGGAGATTGTCGCTGCGAACGCCAGGCCCGACGATGGGATGGAAACATCGGCGGACGTCCCAATTCTCAGGCTGGCGGACAGAGAGTCCGGAATGTCCGCCTCGACCTGAAAGCCGTCTGAGCCTTCCACCTCCAGGAGGGGCTGTCCGGGGGAGGCCAGATCACCCTGGTCTTCGAATTTCCGTTCGACGACGCCGTCGAACGGGGCCCGGATGACCGCGTAACCCAAGAGCGTCTCCGCCTCGCGGACGGCGGCCTCGGAAAGCACCGCCCGTGTCTCGAGATTCCGGACAATGTCCGCGGTGCTGGCACTCTTGGCCAGCAGGTCGCGTTCACGCGCCAGGTCGAAGTTCGCCTGGCCGAGTTGAGCCTGTGCCTGCGCAAGGCGGGCCGAGGTCTCTCCGGCGCCGATCCTGACAAGCAGGTCGCCGGCCTTCACGCGCTGGCCGAGGGTCACTGGCATCTCCTCGATGGATCCCATGAGCTTGGCGGCGAGCGTCGCGCGGCGCACCGGTCGGACCACACCCGCTATCAGGGTGGGTGCTGGGACGGTCTCGAACCTTGCCGTCTCGATCCGTACCCGTGCCGGGGGTTGAGTTGCTGCCATGTCCGACAGCGTGTCGCTGCGCGAGCAGGAGGTCTGGAGGGCAAGCGCTGCGAAAGGAAGCAGTATGGGGCGAAGGTTCATTGGGAGGATTGAGTCATGGGCTGGTGAGCAGCGGCAGGCCCAAAGCGCGTCGGTAGTCCGCAACGGCGATGAGCTCGTCGGCCGAGGCGAAGGCGCGGCGGGTCCGAGCCTCGATGAGGCGCCCCTCGGCGCCGATCAGTTCGGCGGTGAGAAGGAGGCCCTTCTCAAAGCGCGCCCGGCTCAGCTCCGCGCTTTCCTCGGCCTGGCCGACCACCTGGGCTGTCACGGAAAGCCGGTCATGCGCGTCCTCGTACGCCAGTCGGGCCTGCTCCACCTCGAGGCCGACGCCCAGTGTGGCTTTTCGGAGCATCTCCTTGGCCTGGGCGAGCTCGGAGGCGCTCTGCCTAATCCTCGCCGATGTCAGGCCCCCGTCGAAGAGGTTCAGGTCGAGCGAGACCCCGGCAATCCAGCCGTCGCCTTGGTGGTCGAGTTTCCAGCCCTGGTCGTATTGGTAGCTCGCAAAGGCGTTCACCGCCGGGTGGCGGCCGCCGCGGGCGGCGCGAAGCATCGCCTCGGCGGCCCTTACCCTCTCCTGGAGGCCGACCAGCTCGGGCCTGAGCGAGGTGTCCGCGGTGTCAGGAACCGTGAGGCGCGCCAGACTGGGGTCGTCGCCGGAAAGATCGACCGGCGCCGCGGAGTTCTCCACACCCAGGATGTAATTGAACGCGCGCTCGGCGAGCGCGGAACCGTGGCGGGCCGAGGCGAGCTGTTCGCGAGTCTGGGCGAACTGGACCTCGAGGCTCAGTAGGTCGGCCTTGAACATCTGGCCTGATTCGAAGCGGGCGCGCGCAACCGCTGCGGAAGCCTCGTAGGAGCTCGCACCAGCTTCGAGTGCGCGGACACTCTCCCGCGCCTTTCGCACGTCGAGGTACGCCTTGGCTACCGCGGCGCTCAGCTGGTTGCGAGCTGCGCGGAGGTCCTGTCTTGACGCGAGGGCCCCCGAATGGGCGGCTGCTAGGACGGCTGTCGGGCGTCCGCCGCTGTAGAGATTGTAGGCGATTGTGCCTGTGGTGTTCAGGTCGTCGATCTGGCCGGGGCGGTTGAAATCCAGCCCGAAGCTGAACGCCCGTTCGTTGAGGATCGCGCCAAATGCGGTCATCGGGCTGTTCGTCTGCACGTAACTGCCCTGCAGCGTCACCATGGGATACCAGGCCGAGCGCGCCTGCTCGACCATTGTTTCGGCGGCCTCGGCGCGTTGCGCCGCAAGCCGGGCGTCCGGATTGCCCTTCAAAGCGGCCTGGAGGGCAGCGTCGAGCGTCCAGGGGTCGGCATGGAGGCTGGCGGCGCCGACGCAGGCGCCGAGAACGAGCGAGAGGGTGGAGGCGCGAGGGCCCATGGCTCAGCGGCGGCCTCCCCAATGAATCGTGCCGCCGCCGTCCAGCCATCCAAGCTTCCTAAGGACAATGCTCGGCGGGCAGAAGCCCGTGAACACCGACTGGATCAGGTTGACGCCGGCGAAAACCGGAAGGAGCAGCCACCAGGGACTGACAAGGGTGCCCAGGGCGACGCCAAGGAGCACGATGGAGCCGGCAAGCAGGCGGATGAGGGATTCGATCTTCATATGAGGATTGACAATATATGAGCATATGAGCATATACTTGAAAGATGTCAAGACCCTGTTCTATTTCGTTCATGCCAAAACGCGCCGCATTAGGCCCCGAGGCCATCGAGCTGATATCGCGGCGCTTCGCCGTGCTGTCCGAGCCCCTCAGGCTGCGGCTCATTCATGCGCTCTTTGACGGGGAGAAGAGCGTGAGCGCGCTTGTCGAGGAGACCGGGGGCACCCAGGCGAACATCTCGCGTCACCTCCAGACCCTCACTCACGCCAACATCCTGGCGCGCAGGAAGGAGGGACTTCAGGTCTTCTATTCGATCGCCGACCCCTCGATCGTGAAGCTCTGCGAGTTTGTCTGCGGCAGCCTTGAGCGGCAGCTAACCAAGCAGGCCGGAGTCTTCTCGGCCGCCCTGGACCACTGATGGGCTGGATTCTTGGGTGTTTCCTAAAAAATTCCTTATCAGTGAGATAACATCATTCTAAGTGGAGATTCTCGCCCTGAAGGAATCCTCCCAGTCTCAACGGTTCAAGGCAGCATTCGCCACATGCCGTGAAGGACGAGCCCGGCGTTGGCTAACGCAAGGCGCATCCAGAACCTCCTGTCGTCGGGCGCGAGGAGGTTGAAGGCGAAAGTCATTGGAAGCAGGGCCCGGGCCGCCGCCCAGTAACCCCTCCACACGTCGTCTCCCAGAACCCAGAACAGAAGCGCGAATCCGACCCCGACACGCCACCAGGGCTCGGACCACCTGGGCCGCAAGAGGAGGTAAATGGATTGGCCCCCAAGGCTCAATGCGCCGACCAATCCAAGTGTCTGGCGGGAGTCGAAGTCGCCACGGGCAAGGTGGCCCACGCAGGAGGAACAGTGTCGGGCGAGCGCGACGCACGGCCAATCAAAATTGTTCCTGCCGAGCGCGCCCTCCCGGGAAACGTTGAGTGCCAGAAATACCATCCATGCGAGCAGCGGCGCAGCGGCGCACGCGATGCGTGCACCGGCCATCAGCCTTGCCCGATTCCCCGGGTTTCCGGCCGGCCAAAGGGCAAAGCCGCCAAGGAGCGACGTTTCGCGCGTCAGACCGGCGGCGGCAAATGCCCCCGTGGCTGCCCATGTCCTTCCCTTTGCAAGGGCCGCAACCGCCAGGGCCAGCAGGAGGACTGCGGAAAGATCGGTCAAGGACAGCCGGACGCAGTCGAGAGCGCCGATCGTCAGCATGCAGGACGCCCATACCGCGACCGCGCGCGCGTCCGAGGCAGGTCGGAGCCCCCGCCACACAAGCCAGGCCAATCCGAGCCATACGGCGAGGTTCTGAAGCGCGTAGACCTGCAAGACCAGCCAGGGATTGCCGCCACCGATCACATGGGCGGTCCATGCGAGCGCGATCCGCCGGGCCCGGTATGCGGGGTTGTCCAATGCGCCCCGAATTTCCGGGGCCCGCGGATCCGGTGTGACGGCCAGCTGCGCGCCGAATTGGCCGTCATATCCGGTGGCCTTGTCCTCGGCGATCGGCATGGAGCGCAACACCGGGAGGCGCTGCTCGAACTCCGGTCCGCCGAACGAGAGGAGCGAAGTGAAACCCGTGCGGGCATCCCACCGCACGGCCACGGCGCTGAGGACAAAGAGCACGCCGATTGACACGGGGATCCACCGGCCCGGCGACCTCCAGGCAGCCGCGGCAGGGGGAGGAATCGGCGAACTTGTCTGGGGTGCGCCTTCGGTTGGTTTCGTCACTATGGGCGGGTTCTCGGGGGCAACCTTGTCTTCCTGGCAGATGGCCCGATCAAAAGGAACTGTGCGGTCGAACGCGGAATTGAATCATTCGGCCACGGCATCTTCCTGGAAAGTGGAACGGAGTTTTGAGGCACGGGCAAGGACCTACGAAGGCCGGCTCGGGCCCAAACCAAGGTGAACATGCCGCTTGGGTCGCCATTCCGCACGCCAACGAGCCGGAGGCGTCCATGGACCTCGACCGTGTTCCCCGGGTCACGGCCGCAGCGTCCTCAGAATCCGCTCACTCGGGCACCCTGTTGGGGTAGGTACGCTGAAGCCAGGTCTTCGGCACCGGGATTATGCAGATGTTCATCGACCGGTCGTCAGCCGACAGCATGGCTGACTCTATCTCGATCTCCGTGCCGCTTGCATTGAACGTCGGGTGCGGGTGATCGGCGGCGGTCGGCTTGTGCCCCGTGGATAGCATCATCATTTCGCCGGTGTGGCGGTCGATCAGGTAGATGCTTCGGGAGAAATCATCGCCGACCGCCCAGCGGCCGTCCGCCGAGCCATTGACATGCCATAGCCCGCTGCCGGACGCGGTCTGGCCGATGATGCGCATCTCGTGCGTCCGCAGGTTCACGACTCCCAGGCCCGTGGGGTGCTCCCGCGTGCCGGATGGCCCCCATGGGTCGGGCTCCGTGACGCCGGTGCCCGGCTTTCGGTGGCCCATGATCGCGATCGCGACTTCGTCCCGTGTGATGACGGCCTCGTGCGTGACCCATTCATAGGGCGCCTCGCGATAGAGCGGACGCAGGCCGGTGCCGTCGGCCATGACGGTCCAGGTGCGCTGCGGCGCCTTGCCGCCGGTCTCCCAGCAAAAGACGATCTCGCCGGGAACCCATGGGTTGGTCTGCACGTGCCCGATCTGAAAGGGAACGGCGACTATGTTTTTCACCTCGCCGGTCTTCAGGTCCATGCTCGCCAGGCCGCTCGGGCCTGCGCCCATGCCACGCGGACCGAACGACTCTGCCGGCTTGACGCCCGTGGGAAGTCGCTGGGCCAGGTCCGCGCTGCGAATGCTGAAATACATGCGGTCCTCGTTCGCATCGAGGCCCATGTTTCCGTTGGCGTTCAACTCCGATGCAATCGTGCCGCAGACTCGCTCATAGTGGGCCGCGGGCCGCACGGTGCCCGCCTCGCTGTCGGCAATGAGGGCCGCAAGGTTGATGTCGACGATCTGAAAAGGTCCGTGCGGGCGGCCGCGACCGCTGCGCGGGCCCCCGTCGCCGGCGCGCGCCTGCGCCGCGCCGGCCGCCGCTCCCGTGTTCTCGCGGCTCCCCTGGTCGAGCGCGTGGCCCATGTCGCGCATGATGTAGAGATCCATCGACAGGCGGGCGAGGCAGAGCATTCCCATGTAACCGGTCTCCGTCACCTGCACGATGGCTCCGGTGGCCTCGTTGACGGCGAAGGCCTGTCCCGGCGAACGGTGCGAGCGAAAGACCACCCATTTCCCGTCAGCTGTCCACTGGCGGTGGGTTTGGTAGATCTTCGAGTCGCCTGCGGGGCTGCTCGTCAAGAATGTCAGGGGTATGCCTGTGACCGGATCGATCACCATCCTCTTCTCCGAGGGAAGGCGCGACCCCATGTGGCCGGGCGCCGCCGCCAGCGACACGAT
>CAZHPC010000082.1:0-14242 GCA_964534685.1 uncultured Opitutaceae bacterium | reverse complement strand
GCTCTGCCAGTTCATCGTCGCCGTGTGGAAGCCGTTGAACGCGACGTAGGAGAGGACGGCTCCGATCGTGCCGCCGAGGAGGGCCAGCGCGATCGACTCCAGCATGACCGACACCACGACCGCGCCGCTCCCGAAGCCCAGGGCCCGCAGGGTGGCGATCTCGCGCGTCCGGGCCGAGACCGAGCTGTACATGGTGTTCAGGGCGCCAAACACGGCGCCGACGGCCATGAGCGACGCGATCAGGTAGCCGAGCGTCGTGATGAGCTTCGTCACCGCCGTCGACTGGTCGGCGAAGTAGTCGGACTGCCGCATCACCTCGGTGTTGAGCCGGGGGTCGGTGGTGAGGGCGTCCTTGAACGCCTTGAACGAGTCGGGCGACTTGAGCTTCACGTACACCGACTGGAAGCTGTCGCCCCGGTTGTAGGCGGCCTGCAGGACGGCCGCGTCCGACCAGATCTCGGACTCCGCCGCGCCGCCGCCGGCCGTGAAGATCCCGACGACAGGCCAGTCGTAGCGGCCGACCTTGATCCGGTCGCCGACCCGAAGGCCGGCGAACTCCCGGGCGGCGCCCATCCCCACGATGACCTCGTTCTTGCCCCAGTCGAACATGCGGCCGTCGACGACCCTCATCTGGTCGCGCACGAGGAGGGCCGCGCGCTCGACGCCGCGAAGCGGCACGTTGACGTCCGAGCCGGTCGAGAGCTTGGGCAGGTTGATGATGACGAAGAGCTCGGCGGAGGCGAGCGGCCCCGCCGCGGTGCGGGCGACCCCCGGCGCGTCCGCGATGATGCGCGTGCTGGGGCGCCCGAGGCCGCTCACCATCTCGCTGTCGGCGCCGCTCCTGAGGACGAGGGCCGCGTCGGGCGACCCGGACGCGGACATGGCCTTGCGGAAGCCGGCCGCGATGGAGAGCACGCCCACGAGCACCGCGACGACGCCCGCGATGCCGAAGGCGGCCGCGGAGACCGAGCCGCGCCGCTGCGGCATGGAGAGGAGGCCGAACTTCGTGACGGCCGCGATCTGCGAGATCCAGTTTGCCGGTCCGGCCATCGTCAGATCCTCCTCAGGGCCTCCGCCACCCGCAGGCGCATCGCCTGGAGCGCGGGGAAGAAGCCGGTGACAAAGCCGAGCGCGAGGCTCAGGGCCACGCCGATCAGGACGTCGTGGAGCGGGAAGAAGAACAGCGGCAGGAGGCCGCCCGTCGGGTCGCCCCGCGAGGTGAGGAGCCAGGCGAGGGCAAGGCCCACGATGCCGCCCAGCAGCGCCAGCAGGCACGACTCGGCGATCACGAGGACCATCACCTGCGCGTTGGTGAAGCCGATCGCCTTGAGGACGCCGAGCTCCCCGGTCCGCTCGCGGACGGACTGCGAGATCGTGTTACCGGTCACCAGGAGGATCGTGAAGAAGACGGCGCCGAGGATCGAGGCGGTGATCAGGGCGATGTCGCCGATCTGGTTAGCCCACGCCTGCACGAACGCGCCCTCGGGCTCGGTCTTCGTCTCCGCCGAGGAGTTCTCAAACTCCGCGTCGACGAGCTTGGCGACCTCGGCGGCCTTCGCCGGGTCCTTCACCCGTATCGTGAACCAGCCGACCATGCCCTTTCCCCAGCCGAGGCGGCGGGCCTCGTCAAAGTAGTCGTAGCGGAAGAACAGCGGCGTCGTGTCGGTGTTCTTGTCCCTGCCGTCGAAGATGCCGACGATGTCGAAGGTCCAGAGGAAGCTGCCGCTTTTCTGCGCCCAGATGGTCGACTTGATGGGAACCTTGTCGCCGATCTTCCAGTGGAACCGCTCCGCGGTCTTGCGGCCCACGACGGCGCCCGTGCGCATCTGCAGCCACGCCTGCCGCTGGTCGGCGGGCAGGAGGAACTCCGGGTGCATGTCCATGAATCCTTCCGGGACCACCGGGTTCTGCATGAAGAAGTTCTTCGGGTCTTGGTAGATGCCGCCGAACCACGTCTGGTGGGTGGCGGTCGCGACCCCCGCAATGCGCTCCATGCGCTGCTGGTAGCTCTGCGGCAGCAGCTGGATGATCGAGACCCTGTGCCGGACGATCAGGCGGTTGGCGCCCTCCAGGCTCACGCCGCCGGTGAGGGCCTGCTTGATAGCCGAGAGGAAGCCGAAGAGCACGAAGGCGACGACGATGGAGAGCAGCGTCAGCACCGTGCGGGTCTTCTTGCGGCGCAGGTCGCTCCAGATGAGGTGCCAGTACTTCATGGATGGCGGCGGTGCGGTCGGTCTCCGTCTTTGCGGTTCGCCTCAGGCCTGCTGCACGTTGGTGAGCTGGCCCTTGTTCAGGTAGACCGTCCGCGAGGCCCGCGCCGAGGCGTGGGGGTCGTGGGTGACCATGATGATGGTCTTGCCGTGCTCCCGGTTGAGCGCCTGCAGGAGGTTCAGGACCTCGTCGCCCGCCTTCCTGTCGAGGTCGCCCGTGGGCTCGTCGCAGAGCAGCAGCGTCGGGTCGGTGACGATCCCGCGCGCGATGCCGACCCGCTGCTGCTCGCCGCCGGAGAGCTGCCTCGGGTAGTGGTGCGCGCGCTGCGAGAGGCCGACCATCTCGAGGGCCGCCGCGACGTGCTGCCTCCTCTCGGCCTTCGACAGGTGGGTGAGGAGAAGGGGCAGCTCGACATTGCGCTCCGCCGTGAGCACGGGAAGCAGGTTGTAGAGCTGGAACACGAAGCCGATGTGCCGCGCGCGCCACGCCGCCAGGTGGCGGTCCGAGAGCTTGTCGACCTCCTCCCCGGCGATGCTCACGATCCCGCGCGTGGGGCGGTCCAGCCCGCCGATCAGGTTGAGGAGCGTGCTCTTGCCCGAGCCCGACGGCCCCATCAGGGCGAGGAACTCGCCGGCGGGCACCTTCAGGTGCAGGTCCTTGAGGACCTGGATGTCCTCCGAGCCGCGGTGGAACACCTTCTCCACGCCGTCGACTACCACCAACACGCCGCCGTCCCTGCTTGGTTCGCTCATGGATTGACCTCTTTTACGGTTGCCCCGTCGGATAAGTCCTTGGGCCCGTCGACGACGACGTGCTCGCCCTGCGTCAGCCCGGCGCTGAGCGCCGTCTCGTTGTCGGTCGCGCTGCTCACGGTGACCGCGCGCCTTTCGGCCTTCCCGGCCCGGACCACCATGACGATGTCGTGCCCCGTGTCCTGGCGGATCGCCGACTTGGGCACGATCACCTCCTGGACCGCGGCCGCGTGGACGGCGCCCTCCTCGCGGAACGCCACCTTCACGCTCATTTCCGGGAGGATGCGCGGGTCGAGCTTGTCGAAGCCGACCCTAACCTTGACCGTGGACTTGTCCCGGTCGGCTGTCGGGATGATCGCGATGACCTTGCAGGGGATCTTCCAGTCGGGATAGGCATCGAGCGTCGCCTCCACCGGCTGGCCCGGCTCGACGCGGTTGATGTACGCCTCGTTGACATCGATCTCGATCTCGAGGGACCCCATGTCCACGACGGTGCAGATGCCGGTCCGCGTGAAGCCGCCTCCCGCCGAGATCGGCGAGATCATCTCGCCCGGCTGGGCGTTCTTCGAGGTGACGATGCCGGAGAAGGGAGCCCTCAGGACCATGTCGTCCAGCTGCTGCTGCCAGATCGTCACGGTCCTCTCGGCAACGGTCACGTCCACCTGCTGCTGGGCGAGCCTCGCCCGGTACGCCGAGGCGTCCGCCTCCGCGTGGTCGAAGTCCGCCTTCGCGACGACGTTCTTCGCGATGAGCTCGGTCTGGCGCTGCAGGTCCTGGTTCGCCTCCCTTAGGCGGACCTGGGTCTCGGCCAGCGCCTGGCGCGAAGCCTCAAGCTGCGCCCGCGCCAGCTGCAGGCTCGCGACGACGTTGGTGTCGTCGAGCCTCGCCAGGACCTGGCCGTCGGTGACCCGCATTCCCTCCTCGATGAGCACCTCGGTCACCTTGCCGGTAACCTTGGACGAGATGGTCGCCTGGCGGCGGGCGGTGACGTAGCCTGATGCGTTGAGGACCGTGCGTTCGCCTCCGGTGGCAGGTGCTAGGCGGGCCGCCACCGTGCGCACCTCGACCGCCTTATGACTGTTCGCGAGCAGGACCACGGCCGCCGCGGCGGCGACGACAACGACAGCCACGAGCGCCAGCGACGAGGCTCGCTTCGGCGAACGTGGTTCGGCACCCCGCTCTATTCGCAAGGAATCCAAAGCGGCCTTGGATAGGCTCATAAAGGACGGGCACTCAACCCGCCGTTCCAGCGGGGGTCAACGGCGTAGTGGCCGCCGCGCGCCCGCCCGCTCGATTGGCGCTTCTCTTCTACAGGGTGTAACCTGCGTGAATCATCGGCGCCGCGGCTCCCGCAGGCGCGCCCGGCAGCCGGCATGCGATGGGATCTCAGGGGCGGACGGCGGGCTAAGTGGGTAGGGGGCCGCGTGATGCGAGTGGTCATGCGGTCGGAGGTCATGGGCCGGGAGGAGTCGGCTTGGCCCTGCAGGAAGGTTTCGGAGGGGACCCCGGGGGCGCACCGGCATTGGGGCCGGATCAAGGGGCGGGCGAGGGCTGGTTCCACCAGTCGCGCAGGGCGTCCACGACATGGTGTGTGGCGGCGCGCACGTGCTCGATGGCTTCGTGGGCGTGCTCGGAGTGGCTGTTCAGAAGCCACAGGACGAAGACGAGGAAGGCGAGCCCCACGAAGGTGTTCCAAAGATGCAGGCCGGGCCTGTAGTAGTAGCCCGGTCCGCAGCCTCCGTGGTAGTAGCAGGAGTAGCGAATCGCCTTCAGTGGCAGCTTCAGGATGCTGAAGATCACGAGCAGGATGAGGATCCCGAGCCAGAGGTGGATTCCCGCCGGGAAAAAGATTCCGAAGACCGCGCCGGTGAGCACGAGGGACACAATAGAGGCGAGGCAAAGGAGCGTCAGCACGGCGCTGATAACCGCCAGTATGGGATAGACGAACCACCAGCCGGGGTGCGGTTGGGGGAACTGCGCCCAGTGCTGGTGCCAGTTCTGGCGCCACTGCTCCGCGTTCTGGTGAAACTCCCGCTGGAACTCGCGCTTGCGCTGCCGCATCTCCTGCTTGAATTGCCACTTCCACTCGCGGAAGGCCCTCCTGTCCTTGAACGTCTTCATTCCCTCATAGTACCCCTCCTTGGCGCGGCGGATGAATTCCTCGGCGGTGGACGGAAGGCCGGTGGCCGCGGCCTTCTCGGCCGAGGTGTTGGCCCAGGGAACGACAAGCATCATGATCAGGTACAGGATGATTCCTGCGCCCCAGGTGAGGGCCATGAAGGCGAAGGCTATTCTGACGAGCGTCACGTCGACGTTGAAATAGGCGGCGAGGCCGTTGCACACGCCGCCGAACTGCTTGCCGTCCCTTATCCTGTAGAGGCGCTTCGGGGGCGCCGGGGAATCGCCGGCGCGTGCCGCCGTCCCGGTGCCCTGGCTTGCGCCGGGTCCGCTGGCCGGCGTCTCGTCCGATGCGTTCTGGACGGGACCCATCGCCTCGATCACATCCTCAACCTCCTTCGTCACCACCACGGTCTTGTTGGCCCCGAGGACGGTGCGGAACTTGTCGGCTATGGACTGCTCAATGTCGGCAATGATCTCATCCTTGTCGGGGTTGCCCTCGAGGCGCCGTGCGGCGGCGTCAAGGTAGCTGCGCAGCGCCTCGTAGCCGTTTTCCTCGAGCTGGTAGGCGATTCCATTCAGGTTGATTATGATAACTTTGTTCATCGGGGTGTGCTCTCTTCGGTTGGTTGTCCCGGATCCTGGCCCAGGCTCTTCACGGTTGCGCTGATCCTCTGCCAATACTCTGAGGTCTCCCTGAGCTGTTCCCTGCCCTTGGCGGTCAGCTGGTAGTATTTCCTGGGAGGCCCGGCCTCGGATTCCTTCCACTCATAGTCCACAAGCTCCTCGCGGCGCATCTTGCTGAGGAGGGGATACAGGGTGCCTTCCTGGGTCGCGAATTCCGTCGCGCTCAGTTGGTTCAGGATGTCCGCCACATAGACCTTGTTCGCTGCGACAATCTTGAGCACGAGAAACTCGAGGAGGCCCTTCTTGATGGCTGTGAATTTCTCGTTGATGCTCACCGCGATTGTTTGTAAAGCTACCTTGTGATAAAAAGGTAGTGGTTATAAAAAAGGTCTCCGTCAATGCTTTGTGCTATCTAACATGTGGAAGCTATTGTAGTAGAACAGCTTGCGACACTTTTAGGCCTCGGAACTGAGCCGCCGCAATCTGGGATGCCAAATGTGGCCAAGCCGCCCTCCAGACTGCGGCGCGGCTACCCGAAGGCGCCCTTCAATACGCCTGGAAATCGCCGTACAACAAAATGCCGTACACCTTCTCGATCAGAGCGACCGGAGAAAACGGTTTCGGCAGGAACGCGCTGGAGTGAATGATCCCCTTAAGCGAGGACTCGGGCTCGGGCAGGCCTCCGGAGATCAGTATGCAGGGCGGTTCGTGCGAGACCTGGCGCAGCCGCCGGATCATGCTCAAGCCAGTCAGTCTCGGCATCTCATGATCGGTGATGATCAGATCGTATGGGGTCATGCAGATAGCCTGCCAGCCTGCTTCGCCGTCCTCCGCCGTGTCCGCACTGAATCCCGCCTGTGAAACCGTCCTCGCCACCATTTCGCGGATGTTCTCATCGTCGTCGACGACCAGAATCTTCTTTGCCGGAACCCCTGCGGGCTTTTCCGCCCTGGGCGAGAGTCGTGCCACTGTTGCGGGCAGCCGGTGCTGGGAATCCTCCATCGCACGCAGCCCGGAATTCCAGAGCTCCGGATCGCCCATATTCGGAAGCTTCGTCAACTGGGTTCGCACGCGTTTGGTCGGTAGGATGTTTCCCGGCGCGGCGAGGTTACAGACGGGCCGCCCAGCGACAAATGGGGTAAAACCCTACCCACCCGGAATGGCCTTCGGGCGCGTTCAGCGCGTCGCCATCTTGTTGAAGGCGACTATCAACCTCTCGAAATTGGCGATCTCATCCTCGAACATGGAGCGCCAGTACTCCGGGTCCCACTGGGCGTTCAGCTCCTCGACGGTCTTCCCCTGTTGCTCGACCCAGGTGAAGTACTTCAGGTTGTGGATGGCCTTCCTGTCCGCGTAGGAGAGCTCCTTGAAGAAGTCGACGGACTGGTGGGCGAGCGCACCCGCGAAGTCGGCGACCGCGGTCTTCTCCTTGTAGTCGCCGCGCTGCTCCCGCAGCTCCGCGAGGCGCGACTGGTAGAGCTGCATCGAGTCCGTGAACACCGTGAAGATCACGTCGTTCTCGTCGAGGTCGTAGTACTTGGCCGTCTTGATCGAGGCGAGGAGGTTGCAGACCCCCGAGATCCCGAGGAGCGGAAGCTTCTTGAGGTGCTTCTTCGCCACGCCGAGCGACGCCAGGTAGTCGCGCCCGGCCGGCTCGTTGAAAAGGCGCACGAGCCTCATGCAGTCCTCGTCGTCGATCGCCGCGACGGCGTCGGTGTTGCGGACGTTGTGCACCCAGGGGATGTGCTTGTCGCCGATGCCCTCGATGCGGTGCGCGCCGAATCCGTTCTGCAGCAGCGTGGGGCACTGGAGCGCCTCGGTGGCGATGATCCTCAGCTGGGGGTGCACGGCCTTGAGAAAGTCTCCGGCGGCTATGGTGCCGGCGGAGCCCGTCGCCGAGACAAAGGCCGCGGCCCGCAGCCTGCGGTCGTGCAGCCCGTAGAACACCTCCTCGATCGCGGGGCCCGTGACATTGTAGTGGAAGATGGGGTTTCCGAACTCCTCGAACTGGTTGAAGATCATGTTGGCCGGGTCGCGTTTGAGCTCCCAGCACTTGTCATAGATCCCCTTCACGTTCGACTCGCAGCCGGGCGTGGCGATGATGGTGGCCCCTATCTCCCTCAGCCAGTCAAAGCGCTCGCGCGACATCTCCTCCGGCAGGATGGCGATGGCCGTGCAGTCGAGCAGCGCGCAGTCGAACGCGCCGCCGCGGCAGAAGTTGCCCGTCGAGGGCCATGCGGCCTTGTGCACCTCGGGATCGAACTCGCCGCTCACCAGCCGCGGGACGAGGCAGCCGAAGGCCGCGCCGACCTTGTGGGCCCCCGTCGGGAAATAGGAGCCGATCAGCCCGATGACGCGGGCCTTCACCCCCGTGATCGAGGGCGGAATCTCGAGGTAGTTGACGCCCCCGTACAGACCGGTCCGCACGTCGTTCTTCCACGTGATGCGGAAGAGGTTGATCGGGTTCACGTCCGACATCCCGACGGCCGCCAGCCGGGCGCGCACGGACGTGGGAACGAGCGACGGGTCGCGCAGCTGCTTGAATGTCGGGATGACGATCTCCCGGTTGCGGCAGCGCTTCGCCGTCTTGCGGATGGTTTCGGGGTAGAGCTGCCTGATGATCTTAGACATGTTGGTCCTTTGCCAGGTGCCGGAGCACGGTGGGATAGTTTTTGACGCGCGCCATGAGGATCATGGCGGCGATGACGAAGGGCTTGAAGCTTGCCTCGCGGTAGGTCGCGAGCCGGTAGCGCTCGAACACGCCGGCGGCGACCTCTCCCTCGGCGCAGCTCACCCCCGAGATGTCCGCCGGCAGGCAGTGCATGTAGAGCGCGCTTCCGGCACGCGTGAGCGCCATCTTCGCCTCGTCGCACTCCCAGGCCTTGAACCTGGCGTTGTTTGCGAGGCATTCCTTCTCGAGCGCCCTGAGCCCGTCCCTGTCGCCCTTCCTCAGAAGGGGGGTTCGGCGCTGCATGACCGCGTAGGGCGCCCAGGATTTCGGATAGACGACGTCCGCGCCGCGAAAGGCCTCCTCCATGCTCGACACCACGGAGAACGACCCTCCGCTACTGGCGCTGTTCCTGCGGGCAAGCTCGACCACCTCGGGGATGAGCCCGTAGCCCTCGGGATGGGCCAGGGTCACGTTCATGCCGAAGCGCGACATGAGCCCGATGATGCCCTGAGGAACCGAGAGCGGTTTCCCGTAGCTCGGCGAATAGGCCCAGGACATGGCGATCTTCTTCCCGCGCAGGGCCTCGAGCGAGCCGAAGTGCCTCTTCAGCGCGACCAGGTCGGCCATCGACTGCGTCGGGTGGTCGATGTCGCATTGCAGGTTCACGAGGGTGGGGCGCTGGTGGAGGACCCCCTGGTCGAAGCCCTCCTGGACCGCCTTCGCGACCTCGCGCATGTAGGTGTTGCCCTCGCCGAGGTACATGTCGTCGCGGATCCCGATGACCTCGGCCATGAATGAGATCATGTTGGCCGTCTCGCGCAGGGTCTCGCCGTGCGCGATCTGGGACTTCTCCTCGTCCAGGTCGGAAAGGCCGAGCCCGAGCGCGTTGACCGCCGAGGCGAAGCTGAACCGCGTCCGGGTGGAGTTGTCGCGGAAGATCGATATGGCCAGCCCCGACTTGAAGACGCGCAGCGGCCGCCCGGCGCGGTGCAGCTCCGAGAGGATCTCGGCGACGAGGGCGAGCGCGCGGATCTCGTCGTCGGTCTTCTCCCAGGTGAGGAGGAAATCCCTGCCGTAGGCGTCGGCCTTCAGCTTGGAGAGCTTCGCAAGGCTGTCTTTGACGGTGTTCATGATGGGACGGCGTGCGCGGGCGCGGAGCGGTAGTGGACGGCGGCCTGCTCGATCGCGTCGATGATCTGCTGGTAGCCGGTGCAGCGGCACAGGTTGCCGTTCATCGCCTTCCGGATCTCGTCCCGCGTCGCATGGGGCTGCCTGAGCAGGAACGCGTGGGCCACGAGGACCATGCCGGGGGTGCAGAACCCGCATTGGATCGCGCCGCACTCGACGAAGGCCCGCTGCAGTGGGTGCAGGGTGCCGTCCGGGGCGGCCATGCCCTCGATCGTGAGCACGCGGCGGCCGGCGACGTCCTTTACGCGCTTGATGCAGATCTTCAGGGGCTCGTCGTCGACCAGGATGGTGCATGCGCCGCACGCGCCGATGTCGCACGCGTTCTTCGCCCCCGTGAGGTCGAGGTCCTCGCGCAGGAAGGTGATGAGGCGCCGTTCGCCGACCGAGTCGGGTACCTCGAGGTCGCGCCCGTTGATGTTGAGCCTCATAGGCGGCACTCCTCCTCGGGAGGCTCCTCGGGGGCGGCGGACAGCCTGATCGGAAGGGAGAACTCCCTTTTCCCTGTGGCGTGGAAGACGGCGTTGGCGATCGCGGGCGCAAGGATCTCGTTGGTCGGCTCGCCGAGCGCCTTGGCGCCGCTGGGCGAGTTTGGGTCGCGGTTCTCAACGATGATCGCCTTCATCTCGGGCAGGTCCATGGCCCGCGGGATGCGGTAGGAATTGAGGTTCAGGTTGGTGATTCGCCCGTCCTTCGTCCGTATCTCCTCGTGGAGCGCGTAGCCGGTTGCCATCGCCATGCCGCCAAAGAACTGCCCGCGCACCATCTCGCGGTTGACCGCGCGGCCGACGTCGTGGGCCGCCACTGCGCCCAGCAGCCGGACCCTCCCGGTCTTCTTGTTCACCGAGAGCTCGACCGCCTGGCATCCGTAGACCCACGTGAAGTACGCGTCGCCCTGGCCGGTGTGCTCGTCCCACGTGACGCGCGGCGCCCTGAACACCCCCACCACGTGGGGAAAGTGCTGCGTCGCGAACATGAGGCAGATCGCCTCGTCGAAGGATATCCTCCTGTGGCCCGTGGGATCGAGGATCTCGCCGCCCTCGAACCGCACCGCGCCGGCCAGGCACTGCAGCCGCCCGCAGACCGCCTCGGCGATCCTCCTCTTGAGCTCGCGCGCCGCGAGCGTGACCGCGCCCCCGCCCATGATCGTGCCGCGCGACGCGACCGTCGTGCCGCTGTCGGGCACGGTCGACGTCGAGGCGCGGCGGTAGCGGATGCGGTCGACGCTGACCCCCAGCTCCTCGGCCGCGATGAGCGACATCGCCGACTCCGCGCCCTGGCCGTTCTCATGGACGCCCACCTCGAGAAGGATCGAGCCGTCGGTCTGGACATTGATCACCGCGGCGCAGAAATCGACCCCCTCGGCGCCCAGGCTCACGCCGCGGTAGCTCATGGCGAGGCCGACACCGTAGAGCTCGTCGCCGTCGGACCTCCCGCGCGAGCACCTCGCGAGCTTCTCCTCGTACGCCGTCTCCCGGAGGACGGCGTCCAGTACCTCGCCCATGGCGACCTTGTGGGAGCCGAGCCTCTGGCCGGTGATGGTCACGCTTCCCTGGCGGACCATGTTGCGGCGGCGGAACTCCACGCCCGTGATGCCGAGCCTGCCGGCGGCGATCTCCACCATCTGCTCCACGACGAAGTTCATCTGCGGCGAACCGAATCCGCGCATCGCCCCCGCGACGACGTTGTTGGTGTAGACCCCGAGCGTGTCGCAGTGGACGTTCTCTACGACGTAGGGCCCGCAGCACTGGACGGTGGACCGCCAGGTCACCCAGGGCGTCACGGAGCAGTACGCGCCGCCGTCGGCGAGTATCCGGCATTTGACCGCCGTTATGCGGCCGTCCCGGGCCACGCCCATCTTGTAGTCGACGCGGTAGGGGTGGCGCTTGTAGCTCTCCCTTATCGACCAGTCGCGGCGGTACATCAGCTTGACCGGCTGCCCGAGGATCCTGGCGGCCAGCGCGGTGCGGGCGCAGACGACCGCGGCGGTGTCGTCCTTGCCGCCGAACCCGCCGCCCATCGGCGTTCCCAACACCTCGACGCCCGAAAGCGGCACCCCGAGGCACGCCGCGACGAACCGCCTCGTGCTGAACGGGTGCTGCATGCTGCCGCAGACCTCGATGACGCCGTCCGCCCGCGGCGCGCTCACGGCGACCTCGGGCTCCATGTAGGCGTGCTCGACGCACTGCGTGCGAAAATGCTCCTCGACGACGAAGTCCGCCTGGCGGAAGCCCTCGTCGATGTCGCCGCGGCGGATCCGGTGGGTGTTGACGACGTTCGAGCCGTGGCTCTCGTGCACGAGCACGGCGTCGGGCTTAAGGGCCTCCTCGGGGTCGAGCACCGCGGGCAGGGGCTCCGCCTCGACCCGGACGAGGTCCGAGGCGCGGATTGCGAGGTCGCGCGTCTCGGCGACGACCATCGCCACCACGTCCCCGTTGTACCGGATCTTGTCGTCCGCGAAGATGCGGTAGTCTCGGATGATCTGGCCGAAACGGTTGGCGCCCGGGACATCCTTCGCCGTCAGGACCCTGACGACGCCGGGGGCCCTCTCGGCGTCCTCGGTGACGATGCGGGTGATCCTCGCGTGGACGAAGCCGGAATACACCGGCGCCGCGTGGAGCAGGCGCGCGAACTTCAGGTCGTCGGTGTACTTTGTCCTGCCGGTGACCTTGGCGTGCGCGTCGTTGCGCCAGCCCTTCTCGTGCTCGGCCTTCAATTGAGCGCCCCCTTCCCCTCGAGGCGTTCGGCGACGCCCTCGAGCCCCTCGGGGGTGGGCGCGATAGCCGGGGGCACCTGCAGGTTCCTGAGCACGGCGTCGACGTCCTTCAAGCCATGCCCGGTGACGAGCACCACGACCTGCTCGCCGGGCGCCAGCAGTCCGCTGTCGCGAAGCTTGGCGAGTGCGGCCACCGAGGCCGCCGCCGCGGGCTCGGCGAACACTCCGCTCGTCTCCGCGAGCGTTCGCTGGGCGCCGAGAATCTCCGCGTCGCTCACGGTGACGGAGGACCCGTGGCTCAGGAGCACGGCGGCCCGGGCGAGGTGCGCGTTTGACGGGACCGAGACCGAGATCGAGTCGGCGATCGTCGACGGGTGGACCGCGTTGCGATAGTGCCCGGTCAGGATGTAGTCGTGGATCGCGCTCGAGCTCTCGGCCTGCGCGCAGACCAGGCGGGGAGGCTGCGAGATCAGGCCCGCCTCCCGCAGGTCCTCGAACGCCTTGTGCACGCCGGCGAGGATCACGCCGTCGCCGGTCGGGACCACGATCACCGAGGGCGCGCGCCACCCGTTCTGCTGCCAGATCTCGAGCCCGACGGTCTTCTTCCCCTCGATCGTGAGCGGATGGTAGGCGGTGTTGCGGTTGAGGCCCCCGTGGCGGGCGGTGTATTCGAGAGAGAGCCGGAACGCGTCGTCGTAGGTGCCCTCCACGGGGACCACGAGGGCGCCGTGAAGGAGCATCTGGGCGAGCTTCGCCCTCGGGGCGGCCTTAGGGACGAAGATCACCGCGCGCTTGCCGGCGGCGGCGCAGACCGCGGCGAGCGAGCTGGCCGCGTTGCCGGTGGACGCCGTGACGACCGTATCCTCGCCAAGCCGGTTGGCCTCGGCGACAACCAGGAACGACGCACGGTCCTTGAGAGAGCCGCTGGGGTTGAGCCCGTCGTTCTTCACCCAGACATCGGTCAGTCCGAATGCCTCGCCGAGGGCGGCCGACCTCGCGAACGGCGTCGGGACCATCGCGTAGGGAGGGAGGAATTCCGGCTCGACGGCGCAGAACAGGCTCCAGTCCGGCCTCGACTTCCGGAATTTCTGCCGAATGTGCTCGTGGTCAAACTCGGCGGTGAGGACCCCGCTGAGCGGCATGCCCGGGCGGTACGACTTGCCGCACTGCGGGCAAAGGTAGCGCACCTCGTCGCGCTCGAAGCGGCCCCCGCAGACGGTGCACCTGTAGACGAATTTGACCATGGGCCCTAGGCCTTTCCGTTGAGCCTGGCGACGAGGGCGGCGTAGAAGGCCACGGCCGCGCTCAGGTGCTCGACCGGGCACGCCTCATCGGCCGCGTGCGCGAAGACCTCGTTGCCGGGCCCGAGCCCGAGCGTCGGGATTCCCTTCATGCCCGCGGTGGCGATGCCGTTTGTGCTGAAGGTCCACTTGTCGACGAGGGGCGCCTTGCCGAGCGCGCCCGTGTACGCCTCGACCGCGCTCCTCAGGAAGGGCGAGGCCGGGTCGAGCGCCCACGTTGGATAGTACTTCTCGGTCGGGTAGACCGTGCCCGTGTAGGCGGCCTCCTCGTAGTTGAGCACGTAGACCCTGGCGTCGGGGCAGCCGGCGCGCGCCGCCGCGTCGCGGACCTCGGCGAGCGCGCTTTCCTTGGTCTCGCCGTAGGTCAGGCGCCGGTCGAGGTGGATGCCGGCCTCGTCGGCCACGGCGCAGAGGGAGGGTGAGGAGGACTTGACCTCGGAGATCGTGACCGTGCCCTTGCCGAGGAAGGGGTCGCTGCGGAGCCGCTCATTGAGCTTCTCGACCTCGAGCGCGATGCGCGCGATCTTGTAGATGGCGTTGTCGCCGCGCTCGGGCGCCGAGCCGTGGCAGCTGCGGCCCTTCACCTCGACGCGGATCTCCATCCTTCCGCGGTGGCCGCGGTAGATGTTGAGGTTCGTCGGCTCGGTGATGACGACGAGCT
>CAZHPC010000081.1:0-14754 GCA_964534685.1 uncultured Opitutaceae bacterium | reverse complement strand
AGATTCCGAGGCGGCGCATGATGTCGCCGAAGTTCTCGCCCGATGTGCGCGCCTCGACCTTCTGCCACCGGGATGGCGAATACATGTTGAACTTTGTTAGGGAGCCCACGAGGACGGCGTCCTTTGCGATCCCGGCGTGCTCCAGCAAATCGGCCGTGAGGCCGACGCGCCCCTGCTTGTCGAACGAGAATGACTGCGTCTGCGCAAAGAACCTCGACGCGAAGTCCTGGCCGGCCCCGTCGCTGAGCGCCATCTGCGCGATCTTTGCGTGAAGCTTCTCCACCTCGGAGGGCGGCAGCACGGCCACGTAGCCGTCGGGGTGCGGCGTCGCGAGGAAAACGTCTCCGTCCGCATGCGCCGCGCGCCATGCCGAAGGGATCGTGACGCGACCCTTGTCGTCGAGGGTGTGCCTGAAAAGGCCCGTGAAAAATGCTTTGCCGGGATGCGCCATGGGGTAAGCGAGGTGAAGACCCGCCCCACAATGCCCCATTTCAACCCAATTTAACCCACGTTGGTCAAGCTAAGACTGTCTAATTTTGCACTTTTTGACGCTTAATTGACGTACGGGAATATGTCATCGAGCGCCGCCGGTACAAAAGGCGGAATTCACGTTACATGCCACGGTTCGCGCCAACGTCGGAAAACGACACGCCTCACCAATCGCTGCGCAAATTGATACATGAGACTGTCCGCAGGCGAGAAGGTGTCCTGGACAGGTCCCGAGAAACTCAAGACACGGACGACCTCTTGGTTTCGCCGCCAGGCCGGATGCCACAAGGAGACGGTCCGATCTTGGCAGGGATACCGGACGTGATTCGCTGCGCGGCCGGTCCTTGGGATGCGCCTTGACAGGCCGCATCCAAGAACGCGCGCCCGTCAAGGCGTCGGCATAACCTTACAATCCGAATGTGCTGAATGAATTTGACGACAACTAAACCCAAAGGTACCATCTAACGCCTTAGCTGATAGGCTTTTGGCCTTATGGCACCCAAACCCCAGGCTCTTTCCGGGAAAGTTCCGTGGCTTGTTCGCGTGCTTGCAGCTGGGGCGATGGTGCTCGCGGTGTCGGTCCTTGTAGGCTGGGCATCAAACAACCCGCTCCTCGAATTGCGGCTATCGGGAAGAGTCGCGATGATGCCGAATGCCGCTCTGGGAATGGCGCTGGTTGCACTGGCCCTGCTGTCGGTGGTCTTCGAGCCGCCGCCGTCGTCGAGGTGGCGCAAATGGGCTGCTTTTGGCTGTGCGGTTGCAGCTGCAGCAATCGGAGCGGCGACTCTCGTCGAATACCTGCTCCAGGCAGACCTGCGGATTGACGAATTGTTGATCCGTGTTCCCGACGCCGATGCCGGCCCGTTGTACCGAGGACGGATGGCGCCGCAGGCTGCGGCCGGTCTCGTGCTGCTGGGTTCGGCCTTGGGCTGTATGGTATGGCGGCGGCTGGCGCGGGCGGCTCAGGTACTTGCAATCGTGGCAACGCTGATCGGTGTCTTCAACCTGATCGGCTTCGTGTACGGGAGCGAGGCGTTCTACAGAATCGGGGCCCTGACCCCGATCGCATTGGCAGCCGCTGCCGGGTTGGTCGCCCTGGGATTGGCGGCGATGTTTGCCAGGCCCGAAGTCGGGCTGACGAGGTCCTTCACAAGTGACACGCCGGGCATCCATATCATCAACTGGCTCCTCGTCGCGACGCTGACGCTGCCGCTCGCACTGGACTGGATGGTCTCGAGAGGCGAGATCGCGGGTTGGTTTGGCCGCCCAACTGGCGAGGCGTTCTCGGCCGTGATGGGAAGCATCATCCTGATGATCCTAATCTGGCGCGCAGGGAGAAATCTGATCCACGCAAACGAACAGCTGGAACACCGGGTGAGAATACGCACCGCGCAGCTCGAGAATGCCAATCTCGAGCTGACGCGCGAGATCGCCGAGCGCAAGCAGGCGCAGGAAGCACTGGCGGAAAGCGAATTGAGGCTGCGGACCGTCTTTGAAGAGGCGCCTGTCGCAATAAGCATTTCGCGCAACGCGGTCGGCTTGTATGCAAACCGAAAATGCATGCAGATGTTCGGCCTGCGAAGCGCAGCGGAATGGGTCGACCGGCACGTATTCGACAATTTTGCGCCGCATTTCCAGGACGAGATCAAGGAACGGACCCGCCGCCGAGCTCTTGGCCTCCCGGTGCCTGCTGAATTCGAGTCCGTCGGTCTGCGCACGGACGGATCTCAGTTTCCCGTCGAAATAACCGCTGCAGAAATTCAACTGGCGAACGGCCCGGCAGTCATTGCATTCGTGACGGACATTACCGAGCGGATGCAGGCAGAGACGCGCATGCGCCTGCAAAGCTCGGCCCTGGAATCCGCCGGCAACGCCATCGTCATCACCAATACCAATGGGGTCATTGAATGGGCTAACTCCTCGTTCACCACGCTCACCAAGTACAACGCCTCGGAAGCCATCGGGCACAGTCCCAGGGAACTGGTCAGATCGGGGGAACAGGGCGGCGCGTTCTACAAGGAACTGTGGACGACCATTCTCGCCGGGAAGATCTGGCGCGGGGAATTGGTCAACCGCCGCAAGGATGGTTCCACCTACGCCGAATACATGACCATCACACCCGTGCAGGATGTGACGGGCAAGATCACCCATTTCATCGCTATCAAGGAGGACATCACGGAACGCAAGAGGGCGGAGACCCGCATAAAGTACCTGAACCGGATCTATGCAGTTCTGTCCGACATCAATCAATGCATCGTGCGCGAGCGCGACATGGTGAGGCTTTACGAAGCCGTGTGCCGCATCGCGATCGAACAAGGCGGCTTCGTCCTGGCTTGGATCGGTCTCGTGGACAGGGCATCGAGCAGCTTGAAGGTGGCCACCCATGCCGGCGCAACCGAGGGTTTCATCGAGAAAGTGTCCCGAGCCTTTGCCGAGAATTTGCCTGAAAACGCAGCCTTCGCCGAGGTCTGGCGCGCAGGCACGCGCCTCATCTGCAACGATCTCGAGAACGACCCGCGAATGGCACACCTGCGGGACATTTCGGTGCGGCTCGGTTTCCGCTCGCTGGCATCGATTCCGCTACATAAGGGCGCCGAGGTCATCGGAACGCTCAACCTCATCGCCGGCGAGGACGAATTCTTCGACGACGAGGAACTGCTCCTCCTCGAAGAATTAGCTCTCGACATTTCCTTCGCCGGCGAGGTCCACGAACATGAGTCCATCAGGAGGCAGATCGAAGCACACACCCGCGAACAGGCGCAGGCCATGGACCTGGCGCCGGTAGCCATCACCATCTACGACGCCGCGGGCGTCGTCACCTACTGCAACAACGTATCCGCCACCCTGTACGGCTTCAAAAACCGCAAGGAGATGATGGGCCTCAGGACTGAGGACATCTTCCCATCCGAGGCCCTGAAGGTCTTTGAGCCCGGCCTCGCGCTCGTTCAGGCGGCCGGGACCTGGGAGGGAGAACCGTCATTTCGCACACGCGACGGGCGCCAGGTTGTGACCTCTCACCACATAAGCCTTCTCTATGACGAGGCCGGCCGTCCGAAGGGACGGCTCTCTATCGCCACCGACATTACCGAGAAGAGGAAGCTCGAGGAACAGGCCCTGCGCGCGCAACGCCTCGAGAACCTCGGGATGCTCGCCGCGGGCATCGCGCACGATTTCAACAACGCCCTCGCCCCGATTACGATGGCGGGTCCGCTGCTGAGGCAGCAGCTTCACGATCCCACCGGACTGCGCATGCTCGACATCGTCGAACAATCCTCGGCCCGCGGCGCGGCCCTCGTCCGCCAGATGCTTTCCTTTGCCCGCGGGACCTCCGAGGGACGGCAGCTCATACAGCTGCGGCACGTGCTGCGGGAGGTGGCCGAGCTTTCGCAGTCGAGCTTCCCGAAATCCATCATAATCGAGGCAAATCTTTCCAACGACCTCTGGCCCATACAGGCCGACCCGACGCAGATGAATCAGGTGTTCCTGAACCTATGCGTCAATGCCCGCGACGCCATGCCGGAGGGCGGTGAAATCACGATTTCCGCGGAGAACCGCGTGCTCGATGTCGCCGAGGCCTCGAAGATCCACGACGGACGCGCCGGCGATTTTCTCATGGTCGAGGTGCGCGACAACGGCACGGGCATTCCATCGCAAGTGCTGGAGAGGATATTCGATCCGTTCTTCACCACCAAGGGAGAGGGCAAGGGCACCGGCCTCGGCCTGTCCACCGTGCGCGCCATCGTCAGCAATCACGACGGCTTCATGGTCGTGCACACCTCCACCGGAAAGGATCGCGGCCACGGCACCGTGTTCACCATCTACCTTCCCGCGGCCGCGGGAGAAACCGCCGAGATCTCGCCGACTCATCGCACCCCGACGGGAAGGGGCCGGGGCGAGCTGATTCTTTTTGTGGACGATGAACAGCCCGTGCTCGACGTAGGCGTCAAGATTCTGATCGAGCGCGGCGGCTATCAGGTGATCACGGCGCGAAACGGGGCGGATGCGGCCGCGGCCTTCGTGCCCCGTGCCTCGGAGGTGCGCCTCCTTGTAACCGACCTCGACATGCCCCAGGTGGACGGACGGAGTCTGGCGCTCGCCCTTCGCGTGATCAAACCCTCGCTTCCCGTCATCGTCATGACGGGCGGATCCCTGGAGACCGACGAGAAATTGAAGGCGTTTGCGACCGCATTTCTTCAAAAGCCATTTGAAGTCCAAAGCCTGCTGGAAATCGTTCACCGCACCCTAAAGAATGCGGCGTCGGGCTCCCCGTTCCCGCCTAAGGCCTGACCGCCCCACGCAGCCTCCATCATAAGATCCGAGGACGGGTATCCCCGAATCGCGGCAGCCTGCGGCCGCGCACGGGAGCCCACCGGCAGGCGCTGAGGGCCAGTTTAACATCGCCCAAGACGATCCTCAACATTTCGGGCCGGAGAAGGGAGGCGGAGGGGCGGCTCGAGGCGTTCCTGCGGCCAAGGCCGAACAATGAAGCGGCCCGGGGGATTCACGGCGCACCTTTCGAAAATAGCGGTTCGCACGCATTCGGTTGTCATAGATGCTCATGGAGCCTGATTTCCCATCGCGACCTGATGGGCGCGGCGCGCCGTGCGCCTATGCCTCGCTTCAATCGTCGGCGAGATCCAGAGACCCCCCCCACCAAGCATCGGCCCAGGCCCGCGCCACCGGCGCCTTTGCGTGCTGCTTAGGCCTCCTGCTCGCCAGCTGCCTCGATTCCCCGCAGAAGCCGGCGACCTTTCTTGCCACGATCATCCGCATCGAGCAGCCCGAAGGGGAGTTCTTTTCCCCACGGATGGAGGGGCCCAGCAGGCCGCTTACAAAGATCTACCTGCGTCTCGACGGCGGGGGGACAGGCACCGACAAGATCACGGTGGTCGCCGTCCTGGGGCCGTATGAACCCGCACTGCTTGGCCGGCCGGGTGACGTTGTGTCCCTCACCTATTCCGGCCCCATCCAACCCGGCGAGGAGATCCCGTTCGAGGACCTGTCCGCTTACACGGTGATCGCAAGCGCCCCCCGGCCTCACGCCTAACCGCTGGGCTCCCCGCCGGCGCCACGCGCCCAGAGGACGTTAAGTCAGGCTGTCCCCAGACCCAGCCGGAATTCCTCCCCGGTCATGATCTTGGCCTGGCGCGGGAACACCTTTTCCAATAGGCAGCGGTGAACCTCCGGATCGCGGTCGGCGCAGCAGTCCGAGAGGACGATCAGGCGGAAGTCGGCGTCCGCCGCCTGCCGCAGGGTCGAGAGGACGACCCCGCTTGTGGCGATCCCGGCAAGGACGAGCGTCTCGATCCCCTTCGAGCGCAGGACCACCTCAAGGTCGCTTCCGGAAAAGGCGCTTACCCGGCGTTTCGTGACGATGATGTCGCCCTCCCCGGGGGCCAGCGCCGGATGAATCTCCGCGTTCGGATTCCCTGCGTCAAAGAGTCCCGAGGTCCGAAGTCCGCTGAAGGCCGCATTGCGCGGGCTAATCTCGGGATGCCCCGCGCGGAAGCCTATGGCGACATAGATGACCTGCACGGCGGCGGCATGCGCCGCGGCAATCGCAGCCTTCGCCCGGTCCAGGAGCCCGGCCTGGTCGCTGCCTGCAAAGTTGGCCACAATGCTCGATTGGAAATCCATGATGAGCAACGCAGTTCGCACGCGGTCAATCGGTTCGTTCGGATTCATGGAATATCGTTAACTTCGAAGGCGGGGTCACCGCAACCGAAAGCAGCCCACGGGTTCAGCCGACTGGAAATAAGGTAAGCGACCTGCGGATCACGGGTCCGCCACTGCCAGCGCCTCAACCGGCGGCTCGGGCCCCAGATATCGGCCGAGAACCTCGTTCTCCGCCTGCAGCCAGTGAATCAAGTCGCTTCCCCTGCCCTGCCCGGCCATCTGCCAGAGCATGTCGGCCCTTTTTGCGATCTGAATCTCCAGGCGCAGCAGGTCCCCCTCATGGAAGGAAACCTGGGTCTGGGAGATGTTCTTTGAGGGCTTCACGGCTGAAAGGACGCTTATGGATCTGACGCAATTTAATGGAAACGGTTCCGGATTATTGCCCCGGAAAAGTTGGGGCCTATTACCTTAGAGGAAACGCTGCGGATTTCAAATGGCCCTGCGTCACATTCTGGAAAACAAATCCGCTTCCGAAGGGGCGCCAGGCACACCCCGCCCGCGCTTCCGCGAGGATCTAATTTCTTCCAATGGCCGGCAGCCCGAGCGTTTCCCGCTCGCGGTCGTCGGGACCCAGCTCGGGGGGAGGTCCCTCCAGGGCCCTCGATAGGTCGGCCTCCGAAAGGCGGTAAACCATGACGGTGCCGTTGATCTCGTCGTCCGGCTGCCGCTGGCGCAGGTACGCTGTCAGGCGGCCAAAGCGGTATTGCTCAAACCGTTCGAGAAGGGGCGGCCAGTCCCCGCTGTTCCGCCGCACGAGGGCGGCAACGCGGTCGGCCTTGACGCTCGACATGAGCGGCCGCACCGCGGCGCTAAGTTCCTGGTAGCTGTCCTCGGTGCGCCGGTTCCAGTGCCCCCAGGGCCCGGTCAGGGCAAAATTCACGGGCTGGAGCATCGAGGCGCTAATCAGATAGGTGCCAGGTCCGAGCCGCAGGCGATCCGGCTTCCTGAGCAGCGTGGCAACCACCGTGTCGCCCAGACGCTGCATCCCAAGCAGGTCGTGGTCCGGCCATTCCTCGCGCAGCGTGCGGAGCGCGGCCTCCGCATCGTCCGGCGCCATGAAGACATTCTGCCAGTCGGGCCTTCGCTGCCCGTCCAAGCCGGCAACCGAGAACAGCCGGAACGCGCGGATGCCGTAGTAGTCGGGGCTGGCGGTCCCGAAATATGAGAAATAGAACGGTCCGCCTTCCGCGTGGCCGTCCACGTAGGCCCGCACCGCGGGCAGGTCCTGGCCCCAGTCAAGCGAGCTGTCGACAAGGTGCCGGTAGGCGCTGCGGGGAGGGACGATCCCGTTGAAGTACGCCAGATAGTTCGGAAAGAACCGCGCGGTCTCCGCAGCCATGAGGACGAGGGCCACGCCGAGCGCAAAGGCGGCCGCGCGCGCAGGCCCCCGGCCCGCCTCGAACCAGCGGGCGGAGATCCCGCACAGGACGAACATGGGGGCATAGACGGGCATCAGGTGGCGGTGCCCGATGTTGAGATGGCTCGCGACCGCAGCCGCCCAATAGACCCCGAATAGAGCCCAGAGGGGCGCGGTCCCGCGGAGGCTCACCCACCCGCGCCCGCGGTTCTCGGCCCTCGTTCGCCGGCACCGCCAGTCGACGGCCGCGAGCGAAAGGGCCAGGACGGCGAAGACGGCCAGCGGGGTCTTCACCAGGAATGTGTAGGGAAAGAACGAGGGCCAGCCCCGCAGGTGGAAGTCGCCGTTCAGGAACGCGGGCCGCACCTGCGAGCGGCGGTAGACGTCCGTGAATCCGTACAGCCAGGCCTCCGGGAGAAGCCGGTGCCCGCGGGCCGCCTCGACCGCCCGCACCCAGGCGACCCGGGAAGGCTCGGCGAGCGCCGCGTCAAGGCGCCGTCCCTGCTCGGGGGTCAGCACCCCGCGGCGGATGGCCTCCTCGGCGTCCAGAGCTCGGTTGGTCCAGATGTCGCCGGTCGCGCCATTCGAGGCGAGGATGGCCTGCGCCTGCGTCTTCTGCGCCTCGGTCAGGTCGAGCGAGCGAAGCGTGCTCAGCGGTCCGGGCTTGGCCAGCAGGTATTCCCAGGGGAACCTGAAGCGGCCGGCCTCAGCGCCGGGATCCGCAAAGGCCGAGTAGCGGAACCCGTAGCCCGCCCACACGATGGCCACGACGGCGAACGCGTGCACGAGCGCCGCGGCGCCAATCGCCATGGCCTGCTGCGCGCGCGACGCAAGCTCGCGGCGGAAACCTCCCAGGCACACGCCGAGCGGGCGCCCGTCGGCCAGCCTCGCGCCAACGAGCAGGAGCGCGACCGGCACGATGAGAAGCGCCGACATCTTCGTCAGGAAGAGCGCGCCCAGGAGCAGCGCGCTCAGGAGCACCCTGCCGGGCGTCAGGCGCTCGAGCACGGCCCAGATCGCCCAGGTTGAAGCCGCGAGGAACAGCGCCGCGGCCATGTCGGAGGTCATGAGCGCCCCGTTCGCCAGGACCGTCGGGTTGAGGACAAAGAGGAGGAGCGACAGCATCCCCCCCAGCGGGCCGAAGAGCCGGCGCGACCACGCCCAGACGACGGCGCCGAGCGCCACGGCGAACAGGCCGCAGCACATGCGCCCCTCCGCCCCGAGGCCTTCGGCGTCCCTGCCCGACCTGTAGAGCCATTGGTGGCCGACCTGCCACTGCTCCGCGTCCCTCCACGCCGCGGGCTCCGGCGCCGGGAACGGGGAGAGGCTCAGCGCCATCGGAAGCCCGGCCACGCGCTCCGGCACGAGCCCGTTCTCGGGCTGCAGGCGGTAGTCGCCAAAGTGCCACTGCGAATACCCGGCCGCGGCGTATGCGACCTCGTCGTACGTGAGGCTCTTGTCGCGCAGGCTCGCCACCATGAGGACCCAGAAGAGCGCCAGCACCGTGCAGGCGGCGCCGGGGCCCGCCAGGGCCCGATCCCAGGCGGGTCTACGCGCCGCGCCGCCCTTGGTCGCGGGCGCTGGGTTCTCTCGGGTGTTCATGGCCGGTGGCGGGATTCGGGGAGTCCAGAAGTGCCCGTCCATCGGGCAGGTTTAAAGCACCAAAAAAGCCGATGGCGCCGCGGATGCGGGCGGTTCAATGGTGTTGATTGCCCGCTGGCGGACGGTCAGACAGGGGTCGGATCGACCCATGATGACGCGAAAGAACTGGAGCCAGCGACCCGGGACCACGGGGGGCCGGCGGGCCGGATGAAGACAGCCGAGCCCACGGCAGCCCCGGCGCGCGCCCCGGGCCGGCCCCAGGCTATCCTGGCTGCGCTGCTCATCGCGGCGGCCGCGGCCGCCGCGTACTACAACAGCTTCAGGGTGCCGTTCGTCTACGACGACCTGAAGGCGATCCCCGAAAACCCCTCGATCAGGCACCTGTGGCCGCCCTGGGACGCGCTCGTGTCCGCACCGGGGGAGACGACGGTCGGCGGCCGCCCGGTCGCGAACCTGACGCTTGCGGTGAACTACGCGGTGAGTGGCACCGACGTCTGGAGCTACCATGCGCTGAACCTCCTCACCCTGGTCCTTTCGGCCCTCGCGCTCTTCGGCATCGTGCGCCGTACGCTGTCGGGGCCGGTGCTCGGCGCGCGCCTTGGAAGGGACTGCCTGCCGCTCGCGCTGGCGGCCGCGCTTTTCTGGGAGCTTCACCCGCTTCAGACCGAGTCCGTGACCTACATCGTCCAGCGCGTCGAGTCGCTCATGGGGCTCTTCTACCTGCTGACGCTCTATTTCTTCGTCCGGTCCCTCGAATCCGCGCGGCCCGCAAGGTGGCAGGCGGCGGCCGTCCTGGCCTGCCTCCTCGGCATGGCCACCAAGGAGGTCATGGCGACCGCCCCCCTGGTCGCGCTCCTCTACGACCGTACGTTCGCGGCCGGCTCCTTCCGCAGGGCCTGGCAGCTGCGGCGCGGGTTCTACCTCGGGCTCGCGGCGACGTGGCTTCTGCTGCCCCTCCTGGTGGCGTCAACGGGCTGGAACCGGGGCGGCTCGGTGGGATTCAACGCCGGGGTCGCGCCCGGGGACTACTGGCTGACCCAGGTTGAGGCGGTCGCGCGTTACGCCGGGCTCGCCCTGTGGCCCGCGCCCCTCGTGTTCGAGTACGGCCCCTTCCGCTTCCGGGGCCTGGCCGGGGTGGCGCCCTTCGCCCTGCTCGTGGTCCCGCTCGCGGCGGCCACGCTCGCCGCGCTCCGGTTTCGGCCCGTGCTGGGTTTTCTCGGGGCGTGGTTCTTCGTCATCCTGGCCCCGAGCAGCGTTATCCCGGTCGCGACGCAGACGATGGCGGAGCACCGGATGTACCTCCCCCTTGCGGCGTTGGCCGTCGCCGCCGTTGTCTCCGCCCACGCGCTCGTCGGCAGGCGCTCGTGGCCGGTCCTCGGCC
The DNA here is from genome assembly GCA_964534685.1 of uncultured Opitutaceae bacterium. Taxonomy (GTDB): domain Bacteria; phylum Verrucomicrobiota; class Verrucomicrobiia; order Opitutales; family Opitutaceae; genus Palsa-1447. Next base: position 4,249 of record CAZHPC010000081.1, on the reverse strand, counting down.
TGATGGCGCTTGCCCTCGGGTTCCTGACGGTAAGGCGAAACGAGACCTACCGGAGCGAAATCGGCCTGTGGGCCGACACGGTGGCGAAGCGCCCGGACAACCCGAACGCCCGAAACAACCTGGGCCTTGCGCTCTTTCACGCGGGCCAGGTGCAGGGGGCCATCGACCAGTACCAGGAGGCGCTCAAGCTCCAGCCCTCCTACCCCGGGGCGCTCAACAACCTCGGCAATGCGATGGACCAGTCCGGGAGGACGCAGGAGGCGATCGGCATGTACGAGGCCGCGCTGCGCCTCGAGCCCAGATACGCCGCGGCGCACTACAACCTGGCCAGGGCGCTCGACCGAGCGGGCCGCACCCAGGAGGCGCTCCCGCATTTCGAGGAGTCGCTGAGGATCGAGCCCGGCTTCGCCCAGGGGCGCATCGACTACGGCGACGCCCTTGACAGGACCGGCCGGCCCTCGGAGGCGATCGAGCAGTACCAGGCCGCGCTCAGCGCAAGGCCCGGCTTTGCGGCGGCGCACAACGGCCTCGGATCGGCCCTCGCGCATGCCGGAAGGTTTCCGCAGGCCATCGAGGAGTACGAGACCGCGCTCAGGCTGCAGCCGGACCTCGCCGAGGCGTGCGAGAACCTGGGCGTCCTCCTCTGCGGCGCCGGGCGGGCCGACGAGGGGATCGCGCAGCTCGAGGCGGCCCTTAAGATGAGGCCGGACTACGCGCGCGCCCATTTTGACCTGGGCAACGCGCTCGTGCAGGCCGGTCGGATCCCCGAGGCCATCTCCAATTACGAGGAGGCCCTGCGGATCCAGCCCGGGCTCGCGGAGGCAAGCAACAACCTCGGCATCGTCCTGTGCCGAATCGGGCGCCCGGCCGAGGGCCTCGAGCGTATCGAGGCGGCGATCCGGTCGATGCCGGATTTTGCCCAGGCCCACTTCGCGCGCGCGACGGCCCTCCTGCAGACGGGGCGCGCGGACGAGGCGGCCGCCGAGTACGAGCGGGTGCTGCAGCTTCGGCCGAACGACCCCTCCGCCACCCGGATGCTGGAGACAATCCGGGCCCGGCGCTAGGCGTGCGCTCAGGGCCGGGGTCGTCCCGACGCCGAGAACTCGGCCGCGGCCTCCTCCTCGCGTCCCTCCCTAAGCAGCGCGAGACCGAGGTTGTAGTGGGCGTCCGCGTAGCCGGGCGCCAGCTCCACGGCCTTTCGAAGCTGGGCGACCGCCTCGTCCAGCCTCCCCTGCCGGTAATAGGCGCTTCCCAGGCTGCTCCGAATCTCCGCGGAGTCGGGGCCGATCCTCAGCGCCTCGAGGTACTCGCCGACCGCCTCGCGGCCGTCGACATTGCGCAGCGCCCTGCCGAGGTCGAAGTGGGCCGCCTGTGAACCCGGATCGATGCGGAGCGCGGCCCGGTACTGCTCGACGGCCTCCGGTCTGCGCCCGAGCTGGACCAGGATGCTGCCGAGGTTGACGCGCGTCTCGGAACTCTCCGGATTGAGCAGGAGCGCAGCCCGGTATTGCGCTTCGGCCTCCGGAAAGCGGCCGAGCCGCGCAAGGGCGTTGCCGAGATTGAAGCGCGCCTCGAAGCCCGAGGGGTCGTCCGCGTTGCCCTGCAGGGCCGCCTGCAGCTGCGCGATGCCCTCCGTCAGCCCACCCGGCGTTCTCACGAGCGCGAGCCCCAGGTTGGCGCGGGCCTCAGTCATCCCGGGCTCGAGCCGGAGGGCCGCCTCGAACTCGGCGATGGCTTCCGGCAGCCTGGCGGGCACCTTTGCCAGGGCGTTGCCCAGGTTGTTGTGGGCCTCCGAATAGTCGGGCTTGAGCCGGACGGCCTCCTTGAGGTGCGAGATCGCCGCGTCGAGGGAGCCCTCCTCCATCAGGTGCACGCCGAGGTTGTTGTGCGCCATCCAGCAGCCCGGGTCCTTGGAAAGCGTGTCCGAGTAGAGGACGCCGACGTCCCTGTAGAGGTCGCACTGGCGGCGGGTGAGGACGAAGAGAACCACGAGGAGCGCGCCGGCGGCGCCCGCAAACGCGCCCCTGGCCACCCTTCCCCGCAATCCGGCCGCTCCCCGAAGGGCGCTCCCCGCGGCGGCGCCTGCCCCCTCGGCGAACAGGGCGATGATCCCCAGGCACGCCAGATACTGCCAGTGGTCGGCGACGTATGAGAAGATAAACGGATAGACGTTGAAGAACCCCAGCGCGGGAAAGACCGAGCCGAGGAAGAAGAGCATCGCAAAGAGCGGGGCCCGGCATGTGCGCCGAACGGCGACCAGGGCGGCCATAGCCGCGGCCAGACCGATCGCGCCCACGCTCCACGCCCAGTCGGCCGCGACGCTCCAGCGCGGGTAGATGAAGACCAGGTCCGCCGGCCACACGAGCTTCCCCAGGTAGAACCAGACGATCCGGCCGGCAAGGAAGCACCGCCTCGCAAGGCCGAGGTCGTAGGCTCCGCCGCGCGCCCCGATGTACGTCCGCTCGACCCAGGCTGTGAAGAGTCCCGCGCACAGGCCGACCACAAACCACGGCACGAGCGGCACGACGTCGCGCCGCCACGACAGGCTCGGGCGGCGCCAGGCGACCGCAAGGAGGAGGGCCCCGGGCAGCGTAGCCGTCACGGACTTGCTCAGGAGGGCCAGCAGGAAGAGGCCGAGCGCCAGGGCGTACGAGCCCCGCCCCCTCCCGCGGTCGAACCTGAGGTAGGCCAGGGCGGACAGGAGATAGAAGACAAGCGAGAGGGTGTTCTTCTGCTCGGAAATCCAGGCCACGGACTCGACGCAGACCGGGTGCAGCGCGAAGACGGCGGCGGCGAGCCATTCGGGCCACCCCGGCGCTCCCGGCGCGCCGCGCAGGCGAGCGAGCGCGACCGCGAACAGGCAGGCCGCCGCCGCGTGCAGGCCGACGTTGACCAGGTGGTAGCCGAGGACCGAGCCGCCCCAGAGCCGGTGCTCCACCCAGAAGGCGCTGTGGAGGACGGGATAGTACTGCTGCGTGCTCCCCAGGTGGAACCAGATCTTTCCAAGGCCGGCCCACCCCCGGAGGCTCCGGGCCGTTATGTGCGCGGCGTCATCCCAAAGCAGCCCGCCGCGCAGGGCGGGCCAGTACGCCGCCAGGGTCGCCCCGAACACCGCAAGCGCCAGGACCGCTGCCCCGGGCAGCCAGGGCTTCTCGTGCGGGGATGTCGGTTCGGGCGTTTGCATGGGGGACTTCTCGCCCGTGGATGCTGCACCAAGAACGAGCGGGTATGCACCCCCGAAATTGCGCCAGGGAGGCCTCCGGTCATCCGTTTCCGCCGCCGGACGCAGCGGCGCCCCCCCGTCACCGTCGGCGAGGGCCCCCGGGTTCTGCGCGCGTTCGCGCGCGGAAGCCGGCCAGCCTGATTCAGAAAGGCGCCAAGGCGCGGCTTACCAGAAGAAGTACCGCTCGGAATTTACAAGAAAGTCCGCCGTCGCCGGCCGTATCAAGACTCTCCATACCGAGGCGAACTCGGACCAGGGCCCCTCGATCTCCGTGTCGCAGATGACCTCGGACTTGAAGCGCGGGCCCGATATCCTGCGGCGGATCCGCTCCTGAAACATGTCGTGGCCCTCGGCTGTCGAGAAGTACAGGCAGCGCCGCTCGAACAGGTCGGACGGGGTGTCCTGCGCCGCGAGGCCCAGCGAAACGCGCCGCAGACCGAGGACGTACTCCGTGCGCGCCATCTCCATGATCGCGCGCTCGCACGCCCCAAAGTAGTCCACCGCGGCTCCCTGCCCGTACGCGTAGCAGTCGGGCCTCACCTCCCGAAACGCGACGACCGTCACTCCGAATCCGATCGGGCTCGGAAGCACCAGGGCGCTGATGCCGGGCCATTCGGTCGAGCGGACCTCCCCGTCGATTACGCCCTCCCACCATGCGATGATGCTGGTTCGCTCGACGGCCTCCAGCATCGCCCGCCTGCGGGCCTCCGTGTGGAACAGCCCCGGGAAAGCAGCCATGCCGTTGGACGACTCGTCGATGTCAAAGCCGTAGAGCTCCCGGTCCGTCGCGCGCACTTTCACGCGGTAGGCCCATCGCTCCATCGTCTCGGAAATCGCCATGTACCGGGCGACCATCGGGGTGTCGGACGTCCCCGTTCCGTCGGCGTCGCTGTAAAGCGCGAACTTCTGCCGGCGGGACACGATCTTGTCCGACAGCCAGGCGTTGGCCTGGAACATCGGCCGGCCGTACACCGGGAATTCCCTGAGGGAGACCCGGCTTACGGGCCCCCCCTCAGATTCGAGGAC
>CAZHPC010000080.1:0-14924 GCA_964534685.1 uncultured Opitutaceae bacterium | reverse complement strand
CGGCTGGCACTGCGGAAGCCACGGCGGCGAGGCGCGGTCGACGCTCACCCACACCTGGTCGGCCAGCGGCTCCGCACTGAGGCGCTCGAGGCCCAGCGCGAGCGAGACCGCGAGCTCCTGGCGCGCCTGCTCCTCGAAGGATTTCTCGGCGGAGCTGTGCCTCATCAGCCGCGGCGACTGCTTGATCAGCTCGTCGCGGATGAGGGCCGCCGCCGTGCGCGCCTCCGGGTGCGGGAGCGAGTCGAGCTGCTTCACGGTCAGGGCCCACATCCTCGATGTCTGGACAAGCCCGATATTCGTTCTTGTCGCAAACGGGACGAAGTACCGGGCGCGGTCCAGGGCGTAGTTCTTGCGGATCCGCGCGATCACCCCGGGCTTTGCCTCCTTCGGCAGGCGGATGCGCTCCGGCTCCGCGACCGAAAGCGCGTCGAGTCGGGCATATTCCGAGTTGTACGCGGCAAATGCCCGGGCAAGGATTTCGCTCCACCGGGGCGCGAGGTCCCCAGGAATCCCGAGCTCGTCCGCCGACGGGATGTTCAGGGGGTCCATGGCGATGTAGCGCGTGCTCGACTCCTGGCCGTCGGCCATCTGGGCGATCTCAAAGATCTTGTAGGCAAGCCACATCGAGACCCCGTCGAGCGCCACGGCAAGGCCTCCCGTCAGGCCGCCAATCGACGCGTGGCCGTAGTCGACAAACTTCAGTATCCGGTCGATCGAGGCTTCGGGGTTGGCGACGTCCACCTTGGCCAGAATGGCGGCGATGCCCTCGTTGCTGCGCGAGTACCGCGCGAGCACTGAGGCGAGCAGTTCCGGGGTGACCTTCGGAAGGTCGGCAGCGCTAGGGGGAGGGACCAATGCAAGCCCGGTAACCTTCATCATTGAAAAATGAATCAGGCAGCATTTGCACCAGGAAACAAACTGGAAACGGTGATGGCGGTTAAAATCTTCCGAGCGTGCCCGGGCGGGGAGCCCGCCCCCTTCCCGCGCCGTAACATTTTCCCGCAACCGGCGTCTAATCCGGCAAGAGCCTAGTCTAATCACCATGAAGATTGCACACCTGTCCCTCCTTGCCCTGGCGCTTGGCGCGGCCCCCGTGGCCGTGCGCGCCGGACTTGACATCGGAATCAACATCGGCGGACCCGAGGTCGTCGTCCGCAGCCAGCCGCCTCCCGAGCGCGTGGAGGTCATCCCGCAGGACCCGGGCCCCGGCTACATCTGGATCCGCGGCCATTGGATGTGGCGCCATGAGCGCTGGGAGTGGTTCGACGGGCACTGGGACCGCGTCTCGAGGCCCGGGTATGGATGGATCCCCGGCCAGTGGGTCGCCCGTGGAAACGGATGGGTCTGGATCGAGGGCCACTATTCGACACAGCCTGTTCCCCCGCCCCCGCACGGGCAGGTCGTCGAGGTCGTCGCCACAGAGGCTCCCCCCGCCCCCATTTTCGAAAACGTTCCGCCCGCCCCTGGCCCGGAATTCTTCTGGATAGGCGGCCACTGGCATTGGAACGGCGGATGGGTCTGGGTTCGCGGGCACTATGACCGCCATCCCCATTTCCATCCCGGCGCCGGCTGGGAGCCCGGCCACTGGGATCACCGGGGTGGATCCTGGGTCTGGCACGAAGGGCACTGGCGTTAAGCGTCCGCCCGTATCTGCCGACAGGCCGGGCCGAGGGGCCCGGCCTTTCTATTGTCCGGAGACCAGCCGGCCCAGGGGACCCTGGTAGAACCCGAGGACTATGGTCGCGGCGGCGAGCACCGCCAGCGCAACGCGAAGCGTCATCCCGCCGCCGGCGCGCACCCGCTGCGCCACCTGCGGGGAGATCGCGGACTCGTCGTTGAAGTAGGCGGCGCGGATCCAGCCAAAGTAATAATAGATCGAGATGACGACGCCGGTGATCGCGACCGCGAGCAGACCGAAGTGGCCCGCCTTGAACGCGGCGACAAACACGAAGAGCTTCGCGGCAAATCCGGCCAGCGGCGGGATGCCCGCGAGGGAGCCGAGCCCGCAGGCCAGCACTCCTCCCAAAAACGGGCTCGCCTTCGCCAGGCCGCAGTAGTCTCCCAGCTCCTGATTCGTGTCATCGGGGCCGGCCAGTATCGTCATCACGCCGAACACCGCAAACGATGCGATCAGGTACGCGATGAGATAGAAGTACACCGCCCCGACCGCCATCGGGCCCTGCCCAACCGAGGCGACGGCCAGCAGGATGAAGCCCGCGTGCGAGACGCCCGACAAGCCGATCAGGCGCTTCACGTTGTTCTGCTTCAGGGCGGCGAGGTTGCCGAACAGTATCGTTGCGGCGGCCATGAACGTGAGCACGGGCCCGACAAGCCATTCGTAGGCGGCAAACACCTCGGTGACCAGCACGAGCAGGACGACGAAGCCCGCGGCCTTGGAGGCCACAGCGAGGAGCGCGGTGACCGGCGTCGGGGCCCCCTGGTACACATCCGGAACCCAGATCTGGAACGGGAAGGCGCCGATCTTGAACGCGAGGCCCGAGAGGACGAGCACGATGCCGGCCGCGGCCATGAAGTTGTGCGGATTGGCCCCGAGGAACTGCGACAGCCCGACAAACTGCATCGCCTCGTCGGTCCTTCCCGCGAGCCCGGGGCTCCCGGCGACGCCGTAAAGCAGGACGATGCCGAAGAGAAGGAGGGCCGAGCTGAGCGCGCCCATCACCAGGTACTTGAGCCCCGCCTCGAGCGTCCTCGGGTTATAGCGGTAGTAGCTCACGAGGATGTAGAGGCCCACCGTGACGGTCTCGAGGGCCACGAAGAGCATGATGAAATTGCGACTCTGGACGAGCAGCATCATCGCGGCCGCGACAACGAGGACGACATGATGGAATTCCACGCGGGGGACCCTCTGACCGGGCAGGCTCACGCGCGCCAGGATCGAGACAAAGATCGAGGAGACCAGGAAGAACACCCGCATCACCTGCCCCGAGGGGGACTGCATCAGGAGGCCGTTGAACGTCTCCCTGTAGGAGGTGTCGAAGTTCGCGAGAAGCAGGCCCAGGATGGCCAGCTGCGCCAGGATCGACACCATGGGGATCCGCCTGTGCGCCCCCTTGGGAAGCACGGTCTCAAGGACGAGAAGAAAGAGGGCAAGGCAGCCAAGGGAGAGTTCCGGCCAGATGGCCGGCCATGGGTTTCCTGCGGCAAGGTCTCGAAGTGAAGAGAAGTCCATGTGGGGGGCGCCGCCGGTGGCTCTACTTGGAGGCCGCAGCGGCTGCGGGCGGGCTCGCGAGCGCCCGGTCTATTCCGGTTGAAAGCGACCGGGGCCAGATGCCGACAAAGAGCATCACCGCGACCAGGACCAGGGCGGGAAGCTTCTCGCTCCACGTGATGTCGGGGGGCGGCTGGGTGGCGCACCACCGCGCGAAGGATTCGGACGGCGTCCCGAAGAAGACCTTTGCGGCGGCGCGCAGGCCGTAGACCGCCGAGATGACCGTGCCCGTGAGCGCCACGACCGTGATCCAGTGGGAGAAATTCCAGAGCGCGAAGAAGATCGGCAGCTCGCCCCAGAAGTTGGCGAACCCGGGAAGCCCGACGCTGGCGAACGTGGCGACGAGGAAGAGGGCCGCGAGAACCGGCGCCCTCTGCGCGAGCCCGCCCATCTGGTCCATGTCGAACGTGTGCACCCGGCGGTGGATGCTGGTCGAGAGCAGGAAGAGGAGCGCCACCGAGAGGCCGTGGCCGACCATGAGCATCACGACGCCGCCCACACCCAGGACGGATCCGGCGGCGATCCCGAGGAAGGCGTAGCCCATGTGCATCACCGAGCTGTAACCGACCATCTGCTTCAGGTCGCGCTGCGCCATGGTCACCAGCCCGATCACGACCACGTTTCCGACGGCCGCAAGCACCGCCAGGTAGTGGCTCCAGTGCAGGGCGCCCAGGGGCAGGATCGGCAGGGCGATCTGCACGAAGCCGTAGAGCCCGAACTTCTTAAGCACGCCCGCGTGCAGCATGGCCGCCGAGCTCGGCGCGGCCCCGTACCCCAGGGGCGCCCACGAATGGAAGGGCCAGAGCGAAACGAGGATTCCGAAGCCGAAGAGCAGGAGCCCGAAGACGTGCTTCTGGGTGACCTCGCCAAGCGGGCTGGACGCGAGCGTGTCGCGCAGCGCCATGAGGTCGAAGCTGCTTGCGCCGCTCTTCGCGTAGATGGCGATGAGCCCGAGAAGCGAGAGCATCGCGCCGAGCGTCAAGTAGATGGTCATCGTCATCGCCGCATAGTTGCGGTCCCGCCCGCCCCAGATGCCGACCATGATGAAGGTCGGGATGAGCGCCATCTCGTGGAAGAGGTAGAAGAAGAAGACGTCCACGCTCGCGAACATCCCCATGAGGCCCGCCTGCATGACAAGCAGGAGCGCGAGATAGGTCTTCATCCGCTCCGCGCCGGACTGGATCGCGTAGAAGCCCGCCGCAAGGCCCACGGTGCCCGCGAGCACGAAAAGCGGAAGCGAGATCCCGTTAAGCCCGAGCTTGAGCCCGATGCCGAAGCCGTCCAGGCCGGTGGAGTAGCTCGACAGGAACGCGTAGCCGTGGGACTCCTTGGCCGCGGCCCCGAAGCTCCACCACGCCCAAAGCGCCGTGACGGCGGGCACCGCGAATCCCCCATAGGCGAGCTTCATGACCCAGCGCTTCGGCAGGCCGAGCACGATCGCGACCGCGAGCGAAAGCGGCGCGGCGACCGAGAGCAGGAGGGGATCAAGGGTGAGGTTGCTCATCGCGTGTGTCAGAGGACTCCGGCGGCGAAGGCCCAGAGGATGACGACCCCCCCCAGGAACCAGTAGACGTAGTTGCTGAGGCGGCCCGTGTGGAGCGAGCGCACGCCGAAGCCCGCGATCTCCGCGACGCCGGCGAGCCCGCGGACCACGGCGCCGGCAAGCACGACGATGTCCAGGAAGTTGAGGACCATGGCCACGCGCTGCTGGACCTTCGCGACGTAGTAGTCGTAGGCCACGTCAAACGACGCCCTGAGCGAGGAGAGGAAGCCGAAGACCGACGGCGACCTCTGGTCGAGCGCGTCGGTTCCATCGGTCGAGTAGAACGCCAGCGCGGTGCCGGCGCCCGCCAGCAGCACGACCAGGCTCGTCGCGAGGACCACAGCGAAGGTCGAGCCCGAGGCTTCCGGAACAGTCGAGAGCACGCCGTCAAAGGACCTGGGATAGAGGCCCCTGTAGCCGCCGATGGCCGAGAGGGCAGCAAGCAGCACCAGCGGCGCCGTCAGCGAGATGCCCCCCTCGTGCGCGTGCTCCGCGGCCTCGCTCCTGGCCGCCCCGAGAAAGACGATCTTCCATAGTCTGAGCATGTAGAACGCGGTCAGGATCGCGGTCAGCGCGAGCACTGCGAACACGGCCGGGTTGTTCTCGAACGCCAGCGTCAGGATGGCATCCTTCGAGAAGAACCCCGCCAGGAACGGTACGCCGGCGATCGCCGCGACCGCGACCGTGAACGTCCAGAACGTGAGCGGCATCCTGCCCCTTAGCCCTCCCATCCTGAAGATGTCCTGCTCGTGGTGGCAGGCCACGATCACGGATCCCGACCCGAGGAACAGGAGCGCCTTGAAGAAGGCATGCGTCGTCAGGTGGAACATCGCCGCGCCCACCGAGCCCAGGCCAAAGGCCGCGACCATGTACCCGAGCTGGGAGACCGTGGAGTACGCGAGCACCTTCTTGATGTCGCGCTGCGTGACGGCGCAAAGGGCCGCGTACAGCGCGGTGAGCGTCCCGACCCACGCGATGACGCCCATCGCCGGCGGAACCATGAGGACGTTGATGCGGCAAAGCATGTAGATGCCCGCGGCCACCATCGTCGCCGCATGGATGAGCGCGGACACCGGAGTCGGGCCCTCCATCGCGTCGGGAAGCCAGACCTGGAGGGGCAGCTGCGCCGACTTGCCGACCGCGCCGCAGAAGAGGAGCAGCGGGATCAGCCTGCTGTAGACCACGTGCGCCGCGGCATGGCTCTCGCCGAAGGCCGAGAGGTTCACGGTCCCGTTCGTCCAGTAGCACAGGATGATCCCCAACAGGAAGCCGAAGTCGCCCACCCGGTTGACGATGAAGGCCTTCTTCGCGGCGTCGGCCGCGGACTTCCTCGCGTTCCAGTGGTTGATGAGGAAGTAGGAGCTGAACCCGACAAGTTCCCAGAAGATGAACATCATGAACAGGTTGTCGGCGAGGACGATCCCGATCATCGAGAACATGAAGATCGAGAGCCCCCCGAAGTAGCGCGACTTCGCGGAATCGTCATGCATGTAGCCGAGCGAGAACACGTGCACGCACAGCCCGATGACCCCGACCACGCAGAGCATGAGCGCCGCCAGGTCGTCGAACTTGAATCCGAGCTCGACGGAGAAGGTGCCGAAGCGCAGCCACTCGGCGGACTCGGCGAAGCGCGCGCCACCGAGCGCAAGCCAGAAGCCGCCGGCGGCGACCAGCGCGGCCGTGATGACAGAAACGGCGGAGGCGAGGGCCGGCCTCCTTCCCAGGAAGAGCGTGATCACCGCCGCCGAGCCGAGCGGCGCGATGAGGACAAAGAGTGCGGTTTGCAGGGGCGTCATCTGCGGCGGATCAGTGTTTCAGGGAATTGAGCTGGTCCACCTGGACCGTCTGGCGCGCCCGGAAGAGCGCGACGATGATCGCCAGGCCCACGGCCACCTCGGCCGCCGCCACCGTCAGGATGAAGAACACGAACACGTCGCCGTCCTCCGTGCCGTTGAACCGCGAGAACGCGACCAGCGCCAGGGTCGCTGCCACCAGCATGAGCTCAAGGCACATGTAGATCACCAGGGTGTTGCGGCGCACGAGCACCCCAAGGAAACCCACCGCGAAGAGCGCGGCGCTGAGCATCAGGTAGGCCTCGAGATGGGGCGTCATCTGGGGTCCTCCGGCTCCGCCATGCGCCTGCTAAGGACAATGACACCGAGCATCGCGATCAGCAGCAGAAATCCCATCACCTGCACCGGCAGCAGGTAGGTGGTGAAGAGCTCGTAGGAGTAGAGCTTGAGCGACGACCCGACCGAATGGCCGAGCGGCGCGGTGTCGGCGAGCCTGCCGCGCACGGCGAGCAGGTCCAGGCCCGTGATGAGGAGCGCCGCCGCGATGATCCCCGCCACGATGCCCGCGCCCCGGGGTCTCCAGGGCTGGCCGCCCTGCATGTCGAGGAGCATGACGATGAAGAGGAAGAGCGCGACGACCGCCCCCGCGTAGACGAGGATGAGGATGAACGCCAGGAGGTAGGCGTGAAGCTGCACGAAGAGGCCCGCGATCCCGGCGAGGCACAGGAGCAGGCACATCGCCCCGTTGACGGCGTTCTTGCTCAGGACCACGCCCAGGGCGCAGACCAGGGTGAAGACCGAGAGGGTTGTGAAGGCGAATTGCTCCATCGCGTCGGCCCTCAGTGCTGCCCCCCGGCGCGCTCCTCCGCGGCCTTCTTAACGTCCCACTTGAAGTGCGTGTCCGGAAGCGTGCCGCCGAGCTCGTAGAGCCGGTCCTTGTGGTTCACCATCTCCGAGCGGCTGTAGCCTGACATCGAGTACTGCGTCTGCAGGAAGATCGCCTCCTCCGGGCAGACCTCCTCGCACAGGCCGCAGTAGATGCACCTGAGCATGTCGATGTCGAAGGCCTGGGGCGCCTTCTCGACGTGGTCTGTCCCGGTCCCGGCGGCGACCGAGCCGGGGATGATGCGTATCGCCTTGGGCGGGCACACGAACTCGCAGAGCTGGCACGACACGCACTTCTCGCGGCCGTTCGGGTCCATGACGAGCGTCGGGACGCCTCTGTAGCCGGGCGGGATCGCCGGCCGCTGCTCCGGATACTCCATCGTCTCCGCCGGGCCCAGAAAATGCTTAATCGTCGTCATCATCCCGCCGAAGATCTGCGGCAGGTAGGCGCGCTCCGCCAGGGTGAGGGTCTTTCGTTGGACTTGGATGACGGCCATGGCGCTCTTGGTTTATCCCTGCAGGAAGTAAATCCCTACCGTGTAAGCAATAAGGTTGGCGATCGAAAGGGGAAGAAGCTTTTGCCAGCCTATCCTCATCACCTGGTCGTAGCGGAAGCGCGGCACCGTCCAGCGCACCCACATGAACACGAAGATGGTCGCGAGGACCTTCGCGACGAAGATGGCTATGGAGACCAGCCCGACGACGAGCGGATGGAGCCAGAACGCCCAGCCCGTCGCGCGGTGGAGCGCCTCCATGAGCGCGGAAAGCGGCAGCCACGGTAGGAGGTTCCATCCGCCGAGGAACAGGAGGGCGAAGACGGCCGAGCCGACGATCATGTTCGCGTACTCCGCGACAAAGAAGAGGGACCACTTGAAGGCGCCGTATTCCGTGTGGAATCCGCCCACGAGGTCGGCCTCCGATTCGGGCATGTCGAAGGGCTGGCGGTTTGTCTCGGCAAAGAGCGCGATGGCGAAGATGAGCGCCGAGACGGGCATCGTGAAGAGGAACCACGCTCCGCCCCAGCCCGAGGTCCCGCTCTGGAACGCCACCACCCGGGAGAGGCTCAGCGATCCGGTCGACCCGGGCTCGTTCACCCAGAGGAAGACCGGCAGCACGGAAAGCGTCATCGAGAGCTCGTAGGAGATCAGCTGCGCCGACGCGCGGACCCCGCCGAGGAACGGGTACTTCGAATTCGAGGCCCAGCCGGCGAGGATGAGCGAATAGATGCCGAGAGACGCCACCGCGAACACGGCCAGTATCCCGATGTCCACGTTCGCAAGCGCGAGCGGGATCACCCGACCGTGCGGGTCGAGGTAGGCGCCGAACGGGACCACGGTCACGGTCGTGAACGCGGGGACCATCGCGATGACGGGCGCCAGCGTGTAGTAGAACCGGTGGACGTGGTCCGGCAGTGGCTCCTCCTTGAAGACGAACTTCCCGCCGTCCGCCATCAGCTGCCAGAGGCCCAGGCGCTGCAGGAACCGGATCCCGGGGATCCCGACAAGGAAGGGGGGGATCGTCCGGTTCGGGCCCGGCCGGCGCTGGATCCAGGCCGAGACCTTGCGCTCGGCCATCGAGCACGCTGCTGCGACCGGGAAGATGAACAGGATGACCGCGAGGCCCTTGACGAGGGCCTGGACGACCACCGGGAGCCCGAAGAAGAAATCAGACACGGGCGGCCTCCTTTGCTGCGGGCGCGGCCGGCGTGTAGTGCAGCGTCGGCCCCTCGGCGAACGCAAGGCCGGCCCACGGCGCCCCGTCGATGAGGAGGCCCGTGTCCGGGATGCTGGAGTAGCTCATCGTCGCCAGCGCCGGCACCTCGGCCGCGATCGCCGACCAGAGGGTGCCCACGTCCGCCCCCAGGATGGGGCCGCCGACGGCGCCGACGAGCCTCGCCAGGACCACGAGGTCGTCCGTCGCGCCCGCGACACCCGGAACGGCCCTGGCGAACCGCTGGATCCGGAACTGCTGGTTGATGAACGTCCCGTGCTTCTCGAACACGGTCAGGGTCGGGACGACGACCTTCGCTGCCGCGCTTGTCGCGTTGGCGTCGGTCCCCAGGTAGACGACGGACACCTTGGCGAGCTGCGACGCGCTCAGGCCCGCCGCGGCCAGGTCCTCGCCTACCGACACGACCGACGTCACGCCGCCCGAGTCGATGAGCGCGCCCAGCGAGTCAAGGCCGCCCGACGGCAGGGCGTCGATGAGGCCCGTCACCAGAGCCCCGCGGACGTTCGGGTTTCGGTCCGCCGAGATGAGGAGCCCGTCGCCCTCCCCCACCCGGGAGACGAGCCAGGCACGCGCCTTCAGCGCCGCGGCGAGCCTCCGCGTGAGGAACTGCTCCTCGACCGAGCTTCGGCCGGACCCGACGACGGCCGCCCCTCCCTTCGTGAGGAGCTCGGCCGCCGCCTTCACCGCGAAATCAAGCGCGCTCTCGGTCCCGTTCACGCGGACGGATTCCAGGCGGCCCTCGCCGCGGATGGCCTTGTAGAGGACGCGCCCGCTGTCGGGCATCCACGTGTCGTTCACCCCGTCATTCTGGCGCGGGGTGATCCGGTACACGGTCCCCTCGCGCGACCACACCCGCGTGTTCGCCCCCACGCTCGACTCAGTGTCGATGCTGGCTGTCTGCTTCAGGAACCAGACCCGCATCTTGAACCGGAAATCCGTGCTCGTCAGCGCTCCGACGGGGCAGATGTCCACGGTGTTGAGCGAATAGTTGTTCTTGAGCCTGCGGCCAGGATAGCACGTGAGGGTCGTGTAGCTGCCGCGGTCCGTGAAGCCGAGGACGTCGTCCTTGGCGATCTCCTTGCAGAAGCGGATGCAGCGCGAGCACAGGATGCAACGCTCGTCGTCCAGCATGACCCTCGGGCCCAGCAGCGTTCGCTTCGGCTTCACGTTCTTCTGCTCGATGTAGCGCGAGTATCCGCGGCCGTAGCCCGCCGACTGCTCCTGCAGCTTGCACTCGCCCGCCTGGTCGCAGATCGGGCAGTCGAGCGGATGGTTGACGAGGAGGAACTCCATCACGCCCTCGCGGCATTCCTTGACGAGCGGGCTGGTGGTGCGCACGTGCAGCCCCGGCATCGCGTTGGTCGCGCAGGCGATCGCCGGGCGCGGCATCCAGTTGACCCTCTGCCTGCCCGTCGCCGGATCGATGATCGGCGCCTTGGTCGCCGGGTCCACCGCGGGCATGCCCGTCTCGACGAGACACATCCGGCAGTTGCCGACGACCGAGAGCTTCGAGTGGTAGCAGTAGTGGGGCACGTCGATGCCGACCCGCCGCGCGGCCTCGATCATGTTGGTGCCCTTCGGCACGGAGACCTCCTTGCCGTCGATGTGGACGGTTATCAGGTCGGTTGTGGCGGGCTGTATCATCGGTCTTTGGAAATCCTGTTCGGCGGGGCCGCGGCTCAGACGAGCTCGGGCGCTCCCTCGGCCCCGGGTTCCTTCCTAGCCTGGGCGTACGCCTTGAACTCGTCGCCGAACTTGGCGACGAAGCTCTGCGTCGGCCACGCGCAGGCCTCGCCGAACGCGCAGATGGTGCGGCCGGCGATCTGGTCGGCCACGCTCTTGAGCAGCGCCCCGTCCTCGGCCCGCGCGTCCCCGTGGACCATCCGGGCAGTGATCTTCTTCATCCAGAGGGATCCCTCGCGGCAGGGCGTGCACTGGCCGCAGCTCTCGTGGGAATAGAACGCGTTTATGTTGCCGAGCGCCTCGACCATGCTGACGGAGTCGTCCATGACGATGACGCCGCCCGATCCCCCCATCGAGCCCACCATCCCGAGCGAGTCGAAGTCCATCGGGACATCCTCCACGCCCCAGTCGTACTCGACCATCTCGGCCCCCACCTTGCGCTTGCCCTTGAAGCGCTCCCCGAACCTGAGCACCTTGGCCGAGGAGCCGCCCGGGATCACCGCCTTGAACTTGCGGCCCGGCAGCGGCCCGCCGCACACCTCGTAGAGGAGCTGGCCCATCGTCAGCCTGCCGACGTCAAACTCGTAGTAGCCCGGGCGCTGGACGTGACCCGAGACGCAGTAGATCCGTGTTCCGGTGTTGTTCGGGGTCCCGATCTTCGAGAAGGCCTCGCCGCCCATGTCCGCGATGTGCTTCACGTGGCAGAGGGTCTCGACGTTGTTCACGATCGTCGGGCACTGGTAGAGTCCGAGGACCGCGGGGAAATACGGCGGCTTTATGCGCGGATAGGGGCGCTTGCCCTCGAGCGACTCGATGAGCCCGGTCTCCTCACCGCAGATGTAGGCGCCCGCCCCGCGGTGCACGTACATCTCGCACCCGTAGCCCGTCCCAAGGATGTTCGGACCCACGAGGTTGGCGGCCCTCGCCTCCGCGATCGCCTTCTCAAGGATCCTCGCGCCCTCGGGAAATTCGCCGCGGATATAGACGTAGGCGCGCTCCACCTTGTTCGCAAAGCAGGTGATCATGCTGCCCTCGATCAGCTGGTGGGGGTCCTGGTGGATGATGTAGCGGTCCTTGAACGTGCCCGGCTCGGACTCGTCCGCGTTGACGACCAGGTAGATCGGCTTGCCGCTCTTCCTGTCGACAAGCGTCCACTTGACCCCGCACGGGAAGCCGGCGCCTCCCCTTCCCCGAAGACCCGATTTCTTCACCTCGTCGATCAGTTCCTCGGGCCTGCGCTTCACGGCCCTCCTGAGCACCTCGTAGCCGCCGTTTCGCAGGTAGCATGCGAGGTCGGTCGAATAGCCGGGCTCGTCGACGTGCCTGAAGATGATCCGGTGCTGGTCGGGTGCGGGCATGGGGCTCTCTTTAGGGTTTTCCCGCGGGTGCGCCCGCCTCGGCCTTTATCCTCTCGCAAAGCGCGCGCGCCTTCGCCGCGTCCACCTTCTCGTGCAGCTCCTCGTCGATCATGACAACCGGCGCCGTGCCGCAGCTCGCCAGGCACTCGACGAACTCCACCGTCACCTCGCCGTCCGGCGAGACCTCGCCCAGCTTCGTGCCGAAGGCCTTCTGGAACTCCGCGCAGGTGCGGTAGCCGCCCATGATCGCGCAGGAGAGCGTGCGGCAGACCTTGATGTGCCGCCGCCCGATCGGCTTGCGCCGGAACATCGGGTAGAAGGAGACGAGCTCGTAGACATTGATGGGCTCGATCCCGAGCCTCGAGGCGATCCACTCGATCGCCTCGTCCGAGATGAACCCGATGTCCTCCTGGACGAGGTGCATCAGGGGAAGCACCGCGCTGCGCCTCACCGGGTAGCGCGTGACGGCCTCGTCGATCCTGCTCACGGTTTCGGGCTTGAGGTTCATCACCGGTCGCATTCGCCCATCACAAAGTCAAAGGAGCCCAGGATCGCCACGACGTCGGACACCATGGCCCCGAGGCACACCTTCGGGAGGATCGAGAGGTTGCAGAACGAGGGGGAGCGGATCTTGAGCCTCCAGGGGACCCCGCCCCCCTTCGAGACGACGAAGAATCCGAGGGCGCCCTTGGGGTTCTCCGCCTCGAAATACACCTCGCCCGCCGGCATCTGCGGCCCCTCGGTGACGATCATGAAATTCTGGATAAGCTCCTCCATCGATGTGAGCACCTTGTCCTTGGGCGGGGCGATGATGCGCTTGGCATCCTCCGCATACCACTTGCCCCCCGGGAACTTGGCGACCGCCTGGCGGATGATGCGCACCGACTGCCTCATCTCCTCTCCCCGGACGAGGTACCGGTCGTACGCGTCGCCGTGCGTGCCCACGGGGACGTCGAACTCGTACTGCTCATAGCCGCTGTACGGCCTGTCCTTGCGCAGGTCGAGCGGCACGCCGCTTCCGCGCAGGTTGGGTCCCGTGAGGCCGTAGGCGATCGCGTCCTCCCCGGAGATGACGCCGATGCCCGCCGTGCGGTCCGTGAAGATCCTGTTCCTCGTGAGAAGGCTGAGGATCTCCTCGAGCTGGGGCAGGAACTGGTCGCAGAAGGCGAGAACCCTGTCCGTCCACCCGGGGGGAACGTCGCGGGCGACGCCGCCGATGCGCGTGTAGCTGGTCGTGAACCGCGCGCCCGTGAGCTCCTCAAAGAGCTTGTAGAGCTTCTCGCGCTCCGTGAACGAGTACAGGAACACCGTCCACGCCCCGACATCGATCCCGAAGGCGCCGAGCCCCATCAGGTGGGACGATATCCGCGCCATCTCGGCCGTGATCACGCGGATGGCCTGGCAGCGCGGCGGGACCTCGAGCTTCGCGAGCCTCTCGACCGCGATCGCGTAGGCCATGTTGTTTGCGAGAGGGGCCAGGTAGTCCAGCCTGTCCGTGTAGGGCACAAACTGGTTGTAGGTCATGTTCTCGGCGATCTTCTCGTCGCCGCGGTGCAGGTAGCCGATGACCGGGTCGGCCTTGGTCACAACCTCGCCGTCGAGCTCGAGCTGCAGGCGCAGGACGCCGTGGGTCGACGGGTGGGACGGGCCCATCGAGATCGACATCTTCTCCGTCTCGAACTCGCCCTGCGCGTTCTTGGCGGCGGTGTCGGGAATGGTGTGTTCGACGGCCATGGGGGCTTCGGGCCTAGGCGCCCGGCTTGGGACGGCGCTCGGTCCAGCTCTCGTCCTTGGCCCTCGGTTCGGCCTCGGCCATGTTGATCTCGCCGGACGAGGCCACGAAAGGGCCGCCGGCCATCGGCGCCGCGATCGCGCCCGTCTTCGTCTCGGCGACCACCTCGGCATCCGGAAGCTCCGTCGGAACGCCCGAGAGAGGAAAGTCCTTGCGCAGGGGAAAGTGCGGGTATCCGTCCCACATGAGGATCCGGCGCAGGTCGGGATGGCCCGTGAAGCGGATGCCGAACATGTCGTAGGCCTCGCGCTCGTGCCAGTCCGCACCGGGCCACAGCCCCGTGGCGCTCGGGATCTCGGGTGAGGCGGCGTCGGCGCAGTCGACCGCGACGCGGACATAGTCGTGCGCCGCCGTGGACAGGACGTGGTAGACCACCGTGAAGCGCGGCGACGCGCCCACCGCCCAGTCTACGCCCGAGACGTCGACCAGCATGTCGAACCCGTGCTCCTCCTTGAGCGACCTGAGGACCGCCAGAAGATCTGACGGCGGCACGTTGATCGCGGGATGGTCGAGGGTGGCGCGATCGGTCGCGCCCGGCCACCTTGCCTTCAGCGCTCTGATGGCGTCTAAGGCTGCGGACATCAGGCTGAGAGTAGTTTGCTTGCGGACGGCTCCCGCTTCACCTTCTCCTGCAGTTTGATGAGCGCGTCCAGCAGCGCCTCGGGCCGCGGCGGGCATCCGCTCACGTAGACGTCCACGGGAAGAATCCTGTCGACCCCCTGGAGGACGGCATAGCTCCGGTACATCCCCCCGGTGCTCGCGCAGGCCCCCATTGCGATCACCCACTTCGGCGCTGCCATCTGGTCGTAGATCCTGCGGACCGCAGACGACATCTTGTAGGTCACCGTGCCCGACACGATCATCACGTCCGACTGCTTCGGCGAGAACCGCATCACCTCCGCGCCGAACC
>CAZHPC010000079.1:0-15014 GCA_964534685.1 uncultured Opitutaceae bacterium | reverse complement strand
ATGTTCACGTCCGGCGTATTCACCTCGGCCAGCGCCGAGTACAGCGTCATCGACTTGCCCGAGCCGGTCGGACCGCAGTGCAGGATCATGCCGTAGGGCTGGCGGATGCACTCGCGGTACCTGGCGAGATTCTCCTCCGAAAACCCGAGCGCGGGAAGCGGAAGCGTCGACTTCTGCTTGTCCAGGATGCGCATGACGACCTTCTCTCCGAAATTCATCGGCCCGGTCGCCACACGCAGGTCAATGTCGATGTTCTTCTTCGTGAAATTCTTGAAGACAATGCGCCCGTCCTGCGGCAGGCGCCGCTCGGAGATGTCCAGGTTGCACATGATCTTGAGCCGCGTGACAAGCGCGGTTGCGACCTGCTTTGGAAGGCGCAGCTTTTCCTGGCAGAGCCCGTCGATGCGGTAGCGTATGAGAAGATCCTTCTCCATCGGCTCGATGTGAATGTCGGACGCGCCGGAGATGTAGGCGTCCTCGACGATGCGGTTGGCGAGCTGGATGATGGGCGCGGAGTCCTCGCTTTCGAGTTCGGCGGCCTTCATGTCGCCGCCCTCCGCGTCGGCCTCGTAGGCGTCGCTGATCACCTTCGTGACGGACCCGATGTCGACGTCGTCGCTCGATGCG
This sequence comes from uncultured Opitutaceae bacterium, assembly GCA_964534685.1. Taxonomy (GTDB): domain Bacteria; phylum Verrucomicrobiota; class Verrucomicrobiia; order Opitutales; family Opitutaceae; genus Palsa-1447. Next base: position 14,387 of record CAZHPC010000079.1, on the reverse strand, counting down.
GCCTTCGAGTCCTTGAAGAACTTCCTCACGAGGGCCTCGAACAGGGTCGCCGAGACGACGCGGACCTCGTCGATGCTCAGGTCCGTCGCCTGGGTGAACGACTCGCGCTTCGCGTAGTCGAGCGGGTTCGTCATGACGACCGCCACCGAACCGGGCGCCAGGCTCTTGTGCGGGAAGATACCCTCCCTCCGGATGATCGCGTCGCCGGTCGTCTCGACCAGCTTCTCGTCGATCTCCAGCTCCTCTATCTTGGTGACAAGCGGGAGGTCGGTGAGCCTCGAGACGAACCGCGCCGTGTCATCGGGGCCCAGCTGGAACTTCGGGTCCACCATCCTGTGGATCAGGGCCGCGGAATACTCGGCGACCTCGGTCAGAAGCTTGAGGTCGGCCTCCGTGAACTCCCCGTTCGTTCCGGCCGAGAACTCCTTGTTCAGCGTCTGGATGGCGCCGAGCGTGATCGTGGTCTTCAGCGGCACGGTCAGCATCGACCTCACCTCAAAGCCGGTGGTCTTCGCCATGTTGGCCATCATGGGCGCCTCGTTCTCCGTGTTCCTGAAGAAGACCGGCTGGCCCGACTGGATCACCTTCCCGACGATGCCGGTGCCGACCGGGACCTTGAGCTGGAGGAGCTTGGCCTCCATCTCCTTGAACTTCGCCTCCTTCTTGGAGTCGTCGCTCCAAAGGGAGGGAGAGTAGTAGATCTGCTTGAACGCGATGTCATTGCCCTCGACCAGGTAGAGGGTCATCGACTGTGCCTGGAGGGCCTCCACAACCTTCGAAGCCGTGAGCTCAATCACCGATGCGACGTCCTCCTTGCTCGGAGCGGGCTTGGAGATGATCTTTATCAGCAGGGAGCGCCTGAGGGCGCTCGCGATTGTGGGGGCTGCCATACTCGGTATAAATCAAGGGATTGCCATCGAGTGTGCCGTCCCGCAACGAGAAACGCGTTGGCGCCGCCCTTCAGGTGGCATTTCCCTTGCATAGGTCCGCACTTGCCAAAAAATCACGCCCTCCAATGGCCGACCCAGAAAGGCACCCATTCCTGCAGGGACTCAGCAAGCACCGCGGATCCCCGCCGACCGTCGTCGTGATTTTCGGCGCATCGGGCGACCTGACGGCGCGCAAGCTCATCCCGGCCATCTACAACCTGAGCTACGACAACCTCCTTCCGGCCGACTTCCACCTAGTGGGCTACGGCCGCAAGGCGATTCCCGACGAGGAGTTCCGGTCAATCGCCGCCGCGGCGATCAGGGACTATTCTCGCCGCGAGCTCGACGCCGAGGTCTGGGGGCGCGTTTCCGCAAACACGACGTATGTCACCGGGGGCTACGACGAGAAGGCGGGCTTTGACCGGCTCGCGGCCCACATCAAGGACATCGAGAAGGGAGTGGGCAGCGAGGTTCAGTCGCTCTTCTACATCTCGACGCCCCCGTCGGTCTTCAGCCCGATCATCCAGAACCTGGGGGCAAGCGGCCTGGGAGGCATGTACCTCGGCCAGCCCCATCACTCGAAAGTCATCATCGAGAAGCCCTTCGGGCGGGATCTGGATTCGGCCCGTGCGCTCAACGCGGAGCTGCGCTCCGTATTCGAGGAGAGCCAGGTGTATCGGATTGACCACTACCTCGGAAAGGAGACCGTGCAGGACCTCCTGGTGCAGCGCTTTGCCAACGCGATCTTCGAGCCCCTCTGGAACCGTAACTACATTGACAGCGTCCAGATCACCGTGGCGGAGGACCAGGGCGTGGGCGCGCGTGCCGGCTACTACGAGCAGAGCGGGTGCCTGCGGGACATGATCCAGAACCACACCACGCAGCTGCTTGCGCTGACCGCGATGGAGGCCCCGGGCTCCTTCGATGCCGAGGCGCTGCGCGACGAGAAGGTCAAGGTGCTGAAGGCGATCGAGCCGATCGCGCTCGGCGCAGTCTCCGACACGGCCCGCGCCCAGTACGCGGCGGGCATGACGGCGGGCGTGAGCGTGCCGGGTTACCTGCAGGAGAAGGGCATTGCGCCCGGGTCCTCCACAGAGACCTACGCGGCCATCCGCCTCTCGATCAACAATTGGAGATGGCAGGGCGTCCCGTTCTACCTGCGCTCCGGAAAGCGCATGCCGCGCCGGGTCTCGGAGATCGCGATCCAGTTCAAGTGCGCCCCGGGCACCATTTTCCCGCGCAAGGAGGGCTTCAATCTCGCAGCCAACACGCTCTCGTTCCAGATCCAGCCCGACGAGGGCCTCGGCCTGATCCTCAACGCGAAGGTCCCTGGCCTGGAAACCCGCACCCAGCCGGTGAAGATGAGCTTCCGGTATGCGACGACGTTTGGCTCGAACACGCCCGAGGCCTACGAGCGCCTGGTGCTCGACGCGATGATCGGGGACGGAACGCTCTTCATCCGCGGCGACGAAGCGGAGACTTCGTGGAAGCTCTACACCCCCGTCCTTGACTTCTGGCGGTCGCAGGGAAGAAACGGCTTGGAGGAGTATCCGGCGGGCTCCTGGGGACCCCAGGGGGCCGAGAAGCTGATCGCGTCGCGGGGCCACGCCTGGCGGCAGCCCTGACGCCGCGCACGACGAGGCCATGTCGCGCATATTTGAGGCGCTCCCCGGGATCGAGGTTCCCGTGGGGGCAATATCAAAGGGGCTCGAGCAGATGTGGGAGGGCGCCGCCTCCGCAGGCCGGCCCTCGCCGGCCGGCGAGCAGTCGATGGCGACTCAGATCAACCTTGTGCTGCACCTCGGCTTCAGGACGGATGCCGGCGACGCGGTCGAGCAGTTCGGGACCGCGGTGAAGTTCTCGAGGCGCTATCCGAGCCGCGTGGTGGTCCTGTGCCCCCTTCTAGACGATGCCGGGGTCACGACGATGCGCGCCAAGGTCTACGGTGAGTGCTCGATCGGCAAGTCCGCCGACGACACGCGCTGCTGCGAGTTCGTGATGCTGAGCTACCCGCGCTCGGCGCGCGCGCACCTCGAGAACCAGGTGTCGATCTGCCTGTCGACCGACCTTCCGCTCTACTACTGGGCCCACCGGTTCAGCGAGTCGGCCAAACTGGCCGACTACCGCTACCTCCTGAACACGGCCAGGCGCATCCTGATCGACAGCGCGACGGCGCCCGCCGACGCCCTGACCTACGCGTGGCCGCAGCCGGAGAAGGTCCGGGACCTCGCGTATGCCCGGCTCCTGCCGGTGCGCCAGTCGGTCGGGCAGTTCCTCGGGCGCTATCCCGTGGAGGCCCTCGCCAAGGGGCTCAGGTCGGTCAGGCTCGCGTATGGCGCGGAGGTGGTCGCCGAGGCGCGAGTGCTTCTCTCATGGGTGAAGGACCGGATCGGGGCCTGCGGAGCGACCGGCGAGACGGTCGAGATCGTGCAACCCGCGGACATGGCCCCCAGGGTCTTCACGCTCGGCTTCTCGTACGACGACAGGAGGTCCTTTGCGTGGAAGGCGGACCTAGCGACGGCCCACGCGACCTTTGACGCCGATTTCGGGTCGGGCCGCACGGTGATGCCTGCGTCGGTCGCGCTGCTCTCCCAGGAGAACGCCCTGAGCGACGCGATGTTCTTCTGAGTTATTCGATGCGCAGGAGCGAGTAGCTGCGCTTGCCCTTGCGAAGAAGCAGAAAGCGGCCGAACAGCAGGTCGCCCGAGGTGGCCGAGCGGGCGGCTTCAGCCACCCGCACGTTGTTCAGGTAGATTCCCCCGGCCTCGATGTCCTTTCGGGCTTGGCCCTTCGAGGGGCAGAGCCCGCTGTGGACAAGAAGCTCCACGAGCGGCGAGCCCGCACCATCTATCTTGGATCTCTCCAGCGCCTTGGTGGGGATCTCCCCGGCCACGTCATTAAACAGGGCCTCGGTGATGCCGTCCAGCCCGCCGCCGAACATGATCTCGCTCGCCCTGACCGCATCGTCGCAGGCCGTCCTGCCGTGGACGATGGAGGTCACCTCCCGCGCCAGGGCCCTGTGGGCCTCGCGGGCGGCCGGGTTCGCAAGGTGGCTGGCCTCGAGCGCCTCGATATCAGCGGGGGACAGAAACGTGAACTTCCTCAGGTAGGCCGGCACCATGCTGTCCTCGGTGTTGATGAAGAACTGGTAGAACCGGTACGGGCTCGTCTTCGCCGCATCGAGCCAGATCGCGCCGTCCTCGGTCTTCCCGAACTTCGTCCCGTCGGCCTTTGTGATCAGCGGGAAGGTCAGGCCCCAGGCCTGGAGGGCGAGCTTCCTGCGGATGAGCTCGGTGCCGGCGGTAATGTTGCCCCACTGGTCGGAGCCCCCGATCTGGAGTTCGCAGTCAAGCGACTTTCGCAGGTGGTAGAAATCGTGCGCCTGCAGCAGCATGTAGCTGAATTCCGTGTAACTGATCCCCCCGTCGGCCTCCATTCGGGACCGGACGCTCTCCTTCGCCACCATCATGTTGACCGAGAAATACTTCCCGACGTCGCGCAGGAAATCAAGGTACCCGACCCCCGCCGTCCACGCCGCATTGTCGACCATGCGCGCCGGATTCGTCTTCGAGTCAAAATCCAGGATCCTGGAAAGCTGGGCCTTGATGCTCGCCAGGTTGTGGTCGAGCTGCTCGCGCGAGAGGAGGTTTCGCTCCGCGGACTTCCCCGACGGGTCGCCGATCATTCCTGTCGCGCCGCCCGCCAGAGTGATGGGATGGTGACCCTGGAGCTGGAAGCGGCGCAGCATGAGCTGCCCGACCAGGGAGCCCACGTGGAGGGAATCCCCCGTGGGGTCAAATCCGCAGTAAAGCGTGGCGGGCCCCCCCGCTAGGCGCCCTGCCAGCGTCTCCAGGTCGGTGCAATCGGCCAGCAGGCCGCGCCATTTTAGCTCTTCAATGATCGTCATGGGGCTCCTCAAGAAGCCCCCCGAGGGCTCCGGCGGCAAGGGATTTTGTGACGTTCAAGCGGGGTCCTGGAAAAAACGATTTGCCGAGAAGGAGACCCTGAGCCAAGTTACCCCTTCCTTCGGATCACTCCCGCGTGGAGCGACCCGCGAACTCAGTCCATACACAAACCCACCCTCCACCATGCCAATAGCCATCGGAACCAAGGCCCCGGATTTCAATCTCAAGACCGCCACGGCGGACGGGCTCAAAGATGTGAAGCTAAGCGACAACTTTGGGAAGAAGAAGACGCTCATACTGTTCTTCCCTCTGGCGTTCACCGGGGTGTGCACGCAGGAGATGTGCGACGTGAGCGCCGGCCTTGGTGACTACTCCGGGCTGAACGCGGCCGTCTACGGGATAAGCGTTGACAGCCCGTTCGCTCAGGCTGCGTGGGCCAAGCAGAACAAGATAGGAGTGACGCTACTGAGCGACCTCGACAAGAAGGTCGCCGCCGCCTACGGCGTCATCTTCCACGGGCTCGCGGGGATCGGCGACACGAGCGCCAGGGCCGCGTTTGTCATCGGAACGGACGGCGTCGTGAAGTACGCCGAGCAGACGGCGACGCCGAAGGATCTCCCGAATTTCGTGGCGATAAAGGCCGCGATCGCAAAGTGATCCCGCGGGCCGCACGATGAGCAAGCAGCGCGATTCCTTCGGGACGCTTCTGACCTTCTCCGCGAACGGGTCTGAGCTGAAGTTCCACTCGCTTCCCGCGCTGGCGCGGGGAGGGCTCGATGTCTCCAGGCTGCCGGTGTCGATCCGCCTGGTGCTCGAGTCGCTGTTGAGGAACTGCGACGGCAAGCGCGTGACGGAGCACGCCGTCCACGCTCTCGCCTCGTGGCAGCCCAATGCGACCCGCACCGAGGAGATTCCCTTCGTGGTCGCCCGGATCGTGCTCCAGGATTTCACCGGGGTTCCCCTCCTCGTCGACCTTGCCGCCATGCGATCCGCGGTCGCCAGGATGGGCAAGAGCCCGAAAATGATCGAGCCCCTGGTCCCGGTGGACCTGGTGGTGGACCACTCCGTCCAGGTCGACTTTGCGGGCAGCGCGGAGGCCCTCGCCAAGAACCTCGAGATCGAGTTCTCGAGAAACCGCGAGCGCTACCAGTTTCTCAAGTGGGGAATGCAGGCCTTCGAGACGTTCAAGGTCGTGCCTCCCGGGATCGGCATCGTGCACCAGGTCAACCTGGAATACCTCGCGAAGGGCCTGCTCAGGGACGCCAACGGGGTTTGTTATCCGGACACGCTGGTGGGCACGGATTCCCACACGACGATGATCAACGGCCTCGGAATCGTCGGGTGGGGCGTCGGCGGCATCGAGGCCGAGGCCGGAATGCTGGGACAACCCGTCTATTTCCTGACTCCCGATGTTGTGGGTGTCCATCTGACGGGATCGCTACGGGAGGGCGTTACAGCGACGGACCTCGCGCTGACGGTGACCCAGCTACTGAGGAGGGCAAAGGTCGTGGGGAAGTTCGTCGAGTTCTACGGTCCGGGCGCCGCAGCGCTGCCCGTCGTGGACCGGGCGACGATCGGCAACATGGCCCCGGAATACGGCGCCACGATGGGGTTCTTTCCCATCGACTCAGAGTGCTCGAATTACCTCTTGGCGACCGGAAGGAGCGCCGAACATGTGGCGGCCTACGAGGCCTATTACAAGGCCCAGGGCCTCTGGGGCATTCCGAAGAAGGGCCAGATCGACTACTCGCAGGACATCGATCTGGATCTTGGCACCGTGGTGCCGAGCGTCGCCGGGCCCAAGCGTCCCCAGGACAGGATCGAGCTCCCCATGCTCAAGCATGAGTTTGTGGGCTCGTTCTCACGGCCCGTGGCGGAAAACGGATTCGGGAAGAAGGCGGAGGACTTCGGGTCGGCCGGCGCGGACGTCTCGTTCAACGGCCGGGGAACGGCAAGGATCGGTCACGGAAGCGTGCTGATCGCCGCCATCACGAGCTGCACCAACACCTCGAATCCGTCCGTCATGCTGGCAGCCGGGCTCCTTGCAAAAAAGGCGGTGGAGCGCGGTTTGAAGGTTGGGCCGGCCGTCAAGTCCTCACTGGCCCCGGGTTCGCGGGTCGTGACCGACTATCTCACCCGCACCCGCCTGCAGCCCTTCCTCGACCAGCTTGGCTTCCAGACCGTCGGCTACGGCTGCACGACCTGCATCGGGAACTCCGGCCCTCTTCAGGCCCAGATCGAGGACGCGGTCGTGAAGAACGACCTGGTCGCCGCCTCGGTGCTCTCTGGGAATCGCAATTTCGAGGCCCGGGTTCACCAGAGCATCAAGGCAAACTTCCTGATGTCTCCCCCGCTGGTCGTCGCGTTCGCCCTGGCCGGCCGCGTCGACATCGACATGACGCGCGAGCCGCTGGGGAAGGGAAGCGACGGAAAGGACGTCTTCCTGAGCGACATCTGGCCGACGCTGTCCGAGGTGCGGGAGCTGATGCACGCGGCGTTAAAACCGGAAGTCTTCAGAAAACTCTATGCGGATTTTGCGTCGCAGAATCCCAAGTGGAACGAGATTCCTGCCTCGGCAGGCGACACCTATTTATTCGACCCGAAGTCGACCTACATCCAGGAGCCCCCGTTCTTCGCGGACTTTTCGATGAAGCCCGGGTCAATCGCCGATATCAAGGGGGCGAGGGCGCTCGGCGTCTTCGGCGACTCGGTGACGACCGACCACATCTCGCCCGCGGGCTCGATCAAGAAGTCCTCCCCCGCGGGAAGGTTCCTCATGGAGAGCGGCGTCGCGTTCGAGGATTTCAACAGCTACGGCTCACGGCGCGGCAACGACAGGGTGATGACCCGCGGCACGTTCGCCAACGTGAGGATAAAGAACCTCATGCTCGGGGGCGAGGAGGGCGGAAGCACGATTCTGCAGCCGGAGGGCACGAAGCTCTCAATTTTTGACGCGGCCCTGGAGTACCGAAAGCGCGGGACCCCCCTGGTGATCATCGCGGGACAGGAATACGGCACGGGCTCGTCGCGCGACTGGGCCGCGAAGGGGACGAACCTGCTCGGTGTGAAGGCCGTGGCGGCCCAGAGCTTTGAGCGGATCCACCGTAGCAACCTTGTCGGAATGGGCGTCCTGCCGCTTCAGTTCAAGGAGGGCACCACCGCCGCGACCCTGCGGCTCGACGGCTCGGAGACCTACGACGTCCTAGGGCTGGGCGGGTCGCTGAAGCCCCAGCAGGACGTGACGCTTCGCATTACGCGGACGGGTGGCGAGACCTTCGACGTTCCGGTCCGCTGCCGGATAGACACCCCGATCGAGATAGAATACTACCAGCATGGCGGGATCCTGCCTTACGTTCTCCGTCAAATCATCGCAAATTCGTGATCCCTGATACGGCCAAGCCCGTTTATCTCGTCGACGCGTATTCGGACCCCGTCGTCATCCGCCTCGAGGGCAGAGCCAGCTTCCTCAACAGCGCGTGCCTTCGCGACTTCGTCAACCAGATGCTCAAGGCGGGGAAGACGAGGTTCGTCATCGATTTCCTCCGGTGCACCAGCATGGACAGCACCTTCCTCGGGGTGCTTGCGGGCGTTGCGCTCGAGCTGCGCAAGAGTTCGCCGAAGGGGAGCCTGGTCCTGACGCGGATCGGGCAGCGCAACCTCGAGCTCATTCGCAACCTCGGCCTCCACAAGCTGCTGACGGTCGACATGGGCGACGCGGGCTCGAGCGCCGACGCGTGCAGGGCGCCGCTGGAGAGCGGTGTGCACGGCGAGCTGGAGAACGCCCGCCTTGTCCTCGAGGCGCATGAGAATCTCGTCTCGGCCGATGAGGCCAACCGGGGAAAGTTTCAGGACGTGCTTGTTTTCATGAAGAACCGCGTTGAGCAGGGCTGAAGTCTCGTGTTCACTCTCCGGCCCGCACCAAGGGTGCCCGGAGTCCCATCGATGTTTTCCCTCCTCTTCACGTGCCTCCTGTTACTTGTCGCGGCGCTGAGCCTCGCCCTGTTCAGGCTGAGGGGGGACGCCGAAAGGCGCGAGGAGCAGAGGGCGAGGGCCGAGCACGATCGCCAGCGTGCCCTCGACTTCATGCACCTCATGGCGGAGGCGCTGGGCGAGGGGCTCTCCAGGCAGGAGCTCCACCAGCGAATCGTGCACGCGTCCATCCTGTGCACGGGGGCGCTGAGCGCGTGCATCTTCGAGCGGACGCCCTCAAACATGATGCGCAGCGTGGCCATCGAGGGGCTCTTTCCCCCGCACAGGCCGCTGCCCGACCACGTGAAGGCCAAGCTGACCACGCGGGCAAAATTCATCGAGCGGGTCCTGCGCTCCGAGGAGTTCCCCGTGGGCGAGGGGATCGCGGGGCGGGTGGCCGAGACGGGCCGCGGCGAGTTGATCGCCGACGCGACCCTCGATCCCAGGATCGTGAAGCACGAGGACCCGAACCTCGCGGTCCGGTCGGTGATTGCCGTGCCGATGAGGTTCCGCGAGCGATTCTTCGGCGTTCTCGTCGTCGCGAACCCCGTGGACAACCGCCTCTTCACGGAAATGGAGTGCACGCTGATGCAGTCGCTTGCCGAGCAGGCGGCGCTCGCCCTCCACAATGCGGAGACCCTCAACCTCCAGATCGAGCGAAAGCAGCTCGACCTTGATCTCTCGATCGCGAGCGGGATCCAACAGATGCTGCTGCCGTCTCACTCGGCCGTGTTTCCGGGGCTCGACCTCGACGCCCGCTACGCCCCCGCCCAGAGGGTGGGCGGCGACCTTTTCGACGTGATCGTGCTCTCGCCGACGCGCCTCGGCGTGGCGGTTGCCGACGTCTCGGGCAAGGGGATCGCTGCCTCGCTCTACATGGCCGTCTGCCGCACGAACCTCCGGCAGATCGCGCCGAGGCACATCTCGCCGTCCCAGACGCTCGTCGACCTCAACCGGACCATGGGCGCCGACATCCGTGGCGACCTTTATGTGACGGTGCTCTATGCCGTGATCGACATCCAGTCCAACCAGGTGACATTCGCCCGCGCAGGCCACGAGCTGCCCCTGTTCGCACGCAGGGACCCGCAGACCGGCAACTACCTCACCCACCTGGTTCGCTCGGAGGGGATGCCCGTCGGGCTCGTTCCGGACGAGCTCTTCGCCTCCGCCATAGACGACAAGGTCGAGCCCTTTGGCTCGGGCGACACGCTCGTCCTCTACACGGACGGCGTCACCGAGGCGCCGAATGAGGAGGAGAAGGAGTTCTCGAGCGCCCGCCTCGCCGACGTCGTGCGCGCGCTCCACACCAGGACCGCCCGGGAGATCAACGACGGCGTGCTCGAGAGCGTCCGGCGGTTCGCGGGCGACGCCGTGCAGCGCGACGACCTGACGCTCGTGACGGTAAAGCGGGCGTAGGCGAGGATGCGCGGCGCACCCATGCCCGAGCGCAGGAGAATCCTCGTGGCCGGCGGCGGCGCAGCCGGTTTCTTCGGCGCGATAGCGTGCGCCGAGGCGGATCCCTCGGCGGACGTGACGATCCACGAGGCCACGGAGCATCCGCTTGCCAAGGTGCGCGTTTCGGGCGGCGGGCGCTGCAACGTCACTCATGCCTGCTTCGAACCCTTGGCGCTCGCCCGGGGCTACCCCAGGGGCTCGCGGGAGCTGATAGGGCCGTTCCACAGGTTTGGACCCTCCGAGACCGTCGCATGGTTCAGGGACCGGGGCGTGGAGCTTAAGACGGAGGCCGACGGCCGGATGTTCCCGGTCACGGACGAATCCGCCACCGTTGTGGACTGCCTCATGCAGGCTGCCCGGCGGGCGGGAGTGCGCCTCTTCACGGGCTGCGGCCTGCGCGGCCTCGAGAAGGTCCCCGGCGACGGGCGCGGACGGTTCCTGGCGACGCTTTCAAAGGGTGAACGGATCATTGCGGACCGCGTCCTGGTCGCCACCGGCGGGGGGAAGGACTCGGCGGGCCTGGCGGTCGCCGCCTTGCTCGGGCACGGGATCAACCCCCCGGTGCCGTCGCTTTTCACGTTTCACGTGGACGATCCGCGCCTCAAGGGTCTTGAGGGCCTCTCGGCAGCTTCTGCGGTGGTCTCGGTGCCGCAGACGCGCCTGAGGGAAAGCGGCCCGGTGCTCGTGACCCATTGGGGTCTCAGCGGCCCGGCGATTCTGCGGCTGTCGGCGTGGGGCGCCCGGGAGCTCTGCGACAGGGGCTACCGCTTCGCGCTCACAATAAACTGGGCGGGTGTTCGCGGACCGGCGCAGGCCAAGGCCTTCCTCGAGGCCGAGAGGGCCGGGCATCCCAAGCGCCAGGTGTCCACGTCAAACCCGTTCTCGATACCCGCCCGACTCTGGGAGCGCCTTGTGGCGGCGGCTGAAATCGCGGCCGAGACGACTTGGGCAAATATCTCAAACGACGCGCTGAGGGCCCTCGCGGGTCAGGCCTCGGCCTCGGAATTCGCCGTTTCCGGGAAAAGCATGAACAAGGAGGAGTTTGTCACCTGCGGAGGCGTGAACCTTGCCCAGGTGGATATGGCGACCATGGAAAGCCGAATCTGCCCGGGACTCCACTTCGCGGGAGAGGTGCTCGACATCGACGGGATCACCGGCGGCTTCAACTTCCAGTCGGCCTGGACGACCGGCTGGCAGGCGGGCAAGGCCATGGCGTTGCGCTGAACGCCGCCGCGGGGCCCCCGCGCCTGGGGTTTGGCGGCTAAAGCAGGGCGCTCCCGCATCGGCAAAGGGCGCCTCCGGCGGTGCGGCAGGCCCCTTGACCGTGCGGACTGCGGATTATTGGGGGCGAGCCCCGGCCGACCCCCCAGAAGCGGAGGCCTGCCGGACCGGGCCGGGCAGCGGAATGACCGCCGACTGCAGCCCGGCCTTCGCGCAGAGGAAATAGACCGCCGCGCCGACGACAAACGCGAGCACCGGGGCTGCCGGCACATTGAAGCCGAGATTCGGCAGGATGCCGATCACGAAGCCCAGGGCCCAGGAGATCCAGCCCGCCGGGTTGAAGCCGGCGCGCGGGCCCTCCCACTTGCCCTTGGAGAGCAGGTAGTCGACCATCATCGCGCCGCAGATCGGGCCAAACGAGGCGCCGATGACGACGAAAACCGGGATGGCCTTGCTGACGTAGCCTGTCACCGCCAGGACAATGCTCACGGCCGCGCCTATCCCGACCGAAACGAACGGATTCACCTTTGGGAGCGTTGTCTTGAAGCTGTTGGCGGCGATGAAGGCGGAGAAGCACCCCGGGGGGAATGCCGCCACGGCAAGGAGGAACAGGACCCATTTGGCGGTGCCAGCGCCGAGGACCACCTGGATCAGGTTGAAGGAGTCTAGGATGAAGCCCTTCCTTTCCGCTCCCAGGGCCGCGGCCTTGGCGCTCATCTCCGGCGAGCCATAGACGCCCGCAACGATGAGCATGGAAAGCCCGGCCGTCACGAGAACCGCCAGGGCTATGCCCACGAGGCCGCCCATGCTCACGTCCCTCTTGTCGCGGCTGCTCAGGCCGAAGTCGGCGCCCGCGGCTCCCGCGGTGGCAAAAAAGCCGACCACATACGTGAGGATCGCGGCGATCACCCCGAGGCTGGCCAGCCGCGCGGGGGCGTCCGGGGCGATGGCCTGATGCACGGCGACGAGTTTGGCGGGATCAAAGGCGCCCACGCTGCCCACGGTCTTCGCGAACAGCCAGATCAGGACCACCAGCGGGATCAGCGGCAGGTAGGTGGCCACCTTGGCGACGTATTGAATGCCCTTCAGCCCGACGAACGCGGCCAGCACGCCCCAGATCACCATGATGATCCGCGGATCCACTGGAATCACCGCAGCCAGCGCCAAGGACGAGAAGTAGACGTTCACGCCGAGCCAGCCAAACTGCAGGACGCCCATAAGGAAGCCGGGCATGAGGAATCCGCCCTTGGCGCCGAAAGTCGAGGTGCCGACGATGTAAAGCGGCAGGCCCGTCTTCATGCCGAGCAGACCTGGCACCAGGTAGAAGAGGTAGTGGCAGACGAGCGCCGAAATGAGCAGGCCGAGCAGGCCCACGCCGATTCCCTGCGCCAGCGTGCCGCCGAGGAAGCCTGCCTGGGTCGTGGTGGCGTCCTGCCAGAACACGAACCAGAGGAAGATGCCGGCATAGGTCGGCGCGGTGTTCTTGTACCAAGGGGCGCGGTTCGCGGCCGGATTGGGCGTCGCGCTCGTGATGTAGAACGGGAGTTGGCCTGTCGGGGGTCTTGCGTCCATGGGGGTAATTGTCAGGGTTTCAGACCGAATGATCCGAGATAGGCGATGCTCGGGGGGATGTTATGAACCGGGTCGGAAGTCTCGTCCTCGATCAAGTAATACTCGACGCCGTCCTTGCGGCCCTCGGCGATGATAGCCGGCCAGTCCATGAGACCCTGTCCGATGATGACGTTGTCCTCGACCGGGGCGCGTCCCTCGTAGAAGCCCGTCTTGGCGCCCTTCTTCATGTCCTTGATGTGAAAAGCCTTGAAGCGGTCAGGGTACTTCTGGAGCAGCTTCACAGGGTCCACGCCTGCGTTGACGACCCAGAACACATCCATCTCGCAGAAGAGGAGCTCGGGCTTCGTCTCGTTCATGATGACATCGAAGGCCGTGCTGCCGTCGGCCTGCGGCTTGAATTCGTACCCGTGCGTGTGGAATCCCATCCTCAAACCCACGGCTTTGAGAGTCTCGCCCCACTTATTGAAGTTGGCGGCCGCCGCCCTGGCCATGTCGACCGTGAACTCGCCGTCGTGGGGGATCCACGCAACGCACACATAGGAGCCGCCCAGGGTCTTCACCTCGTCGATGACGCCCGGCAGGTCTGTCTGCATCCGCTTGTAGTCGATATGGCAGCCCACGACCTTCAGGCCGTTCAAGTCCGCTAGGGACCTGAATTCCTTCGCCGTGTGACCGTAGGTCCCGGCGGTCTCGATCTGGGTGAACCCGAGCGCCTTGGTCAGTGCCAGCCCGGAGGGCAGGCTGGGAATCAGCTGGGCACGCAAGCTCCAGAGCTGGATTCCCAGGGTATTGGTCTCGGCTGCGAAAGCCGAGGCGGAGGCAAGGAGAAGGGCAGCAAGAATCTTCGATTTCATCTGCGGTGGGGGGTCATTTTTGTCCTGCGCTGGGATTGGCGCAGGCGCCCAGAGGCTGGCGGGGCGTGCCGCCAAAATTGCCGGGAAATGCGGATTGTACAAGGAAGAAGCCTGCGCAAGGCGACTTGCCACGCCGGCCCCGCGATCCAAGGGTGGAGGGCGCATGTCAGCCAAAGGTGCAGCCAAGGTCGACCGATTTTCGCTCCCGGACCCGTCCGGTCATTTTGGGCCGTACGGGGGCGTCTACGTCCCTGAAACCCTGATGGCGGCCCTTGAGGAGCTTCATGCGGTCTACTCGGCGGCCCGCGTCGATCCCGTGTTCCAGTCGGAGCTTCGGCGGCACCTCTCCGAGTTCGCCGGGCGCCCCACGCCGCTCTATTTCGCCGAGCGCCTGACGCGCCACTGCGGCGGGGCCAAGATCTATTTAAAGCGCGAGGACCTGCTCCACACCGGCGCCCACAAGATCAACAACGCCATCGGCC
>CAZHPC010000078.1:0-15087 GCA_964534685.1 uncultured Opitutaceae bacterium | reverse complement strand
CAGGATGGATCCCGGAGTCGCGTAGGCCAGCGCCATTGACTTCAGGCGCTCATAATTCTCCGTGATGTGGCCCGTATCGGTGGTACTGGCTAAGTCGGCCCAGAGAAAGGCGCGGATTGGCGATTTATCCATCGTCGACCAGTGGGAATTCGCCAAAGAGCTGAGGCGGCTGACGGAGGAGGCAACGGCGGGATCCGTCAGATCCAAGCGGCTGCCGCCTGTGAGCATCTCGGCCCACTTCTCACGCAGGACGTCGAACTCGTCCGCCCGGCAGGTGAGCGGCCGACCAACCAGAATGAGCGCCAAGGCCACGCTGCCGCACCGAACGAAGAGCGCTATTGTTGAGGCATTGCGTGCCACCGCTCTGAGGCATTGCCAGAGGACGGAGATTCTATGCGGGTTGGTCATAGGCGGAATGCGTCGGAACCCAGCGCACCGTAGGTTGGGAGCATGTATTGGTTTGCCGCTATCGCGGGCGAGTGAGAGTCAGCCCTTCCCGTGAACGACAACGGGCTCGCTTGCTTGGCACTTGGGGCTGGAAATGCTGAATCCATAACTGTCAATGGTTCCAACCATTGGAGCCCGACGAGTACCAGTCAAATAGGGGCAACCTCAAAGATTAGCCACTGACGAGCCACTAAGTCGGCGTCTTGGCGAATGCCCGGGGGAAGCACCCATCAAAAGGGCGGGTTCGAGTCCCGTCCATCCCGCCATTTTCGGGTTCTAGGGCTTAAAGTCGGTGCTGGCTTTGACTCCTGCGGGAAGGAGCTTAACAAATGCTACGGGAGCCTATTGGTTTGGCCGGCAAGAAGAACCACCCCCAGTCCATGCCATCATTCTCAGCGAAAGTCCGACGCATCGTCTTGGTTCCCGCGGCCGCCGTGCTGACGCTGGCGAGCGCGTTCTTCGTATTCTATACGGTGCGCCTGCTGGTGGTAACGCGAGGGTTCCGTTCGATTCGCGCCGGAGGCGGCGGGGCATATGTCGGGGCGGTCGTGTTCCCCTTGCTTGCCTTCCTGCTGGGCTGGGGCGGATGGCGCTGCGTTCGGTCGTTGCGCGGAGTTAAGAACGAGGCCAAGGAATGATTATGTCACGCAAAGAGAAGGGCCACGCCAACCACTTGGTCGAATGTGAAGAAGCCTCATGAAGAACTTCCTCTCACTGGTTATCCTCGCCGTCGGCTTGTCGAACGTATACGCCTTTGAAGGTGACGTTGCGCGCGTCGGCAGCATCGCCCCCGGATTCCAGGCGGTTAGCACCGACGGCGCCGCCTATTCACTCGGGGATTTGAAGGGGAAGGTGGTCCTGCTGGATTTCTTCGCCACATGGTGCGGGCCCTGCATGGCCGAGATGCCCTTAGTCGAGCGGGAGATCTGGCAGGCCTACAGATCCGACGGCCTCGTTGTCCTCGGAATCGGCCGGGAACACCAGAATCAGGAATTGGCGGCATTCAAGTCGGCGAAGGGCTTCACCTTCGCGATCATTGCCGATCCCAAGAGAGTGATCTACAGCCAGTACGCGACCCAGTTCATCCCGAGGTGCTACCTGATCGGCAAGGATGGGACCATCAAGTTTGCGGCCGTTGGGTTCGGCGAGAAGGATTTCAGGGAATTGAAGGCGGCCATCCAACGGGAGTTGGGGAAATGATGCCGGGCCATCTTCGAGATCCGATGCCGGCGCGTGCCGAAACGCGAGCCCTGCACCTCCCATGAGCATACGCGTCGTCCGCCTCGGAGCCCCGCGCATTCCCGGGGAAGGGACCCGGATCGGGACGGTGCGGCTCCCTCCCCGAGGGGTGCCGAAGGCGCAGTTCTCGAAGGAGAATTGGTACGACGCGTGGCTCCCAAGCCTCGCTCCCAGCATCGGGACCATGAAGCAGGGGCGCTTGGCGTCGCCGCCGGCGCAGTGGTCGGCATTTGTGAGGAAATACAGGGCCGAGATGGCCGAGCCCGGCGCCAGGCACGATCTTACGCTCCTGGCGGCGCTGTCGCACACGGCCGACTTCTCGGTGGGCTGCTACTGCGAGAATGAGGAACGCTGCCACCGCTCGGTCCTCAGGCAGCTCCTGATTGAGAACGGGGCGAGGGTCGAATAGCTTCGCGGGAACCCCTACCTCGGCGTGACCGGAGGGCCGCCGCGGGCCTTGTCCTGGAGAATCCTTATTCGAGCGACGCTGTCGTCCACCTCGATGAGCCCTGCGCTCGCAATCATCTGTCCGATCGTCATCTTCGGATCGTTGGACCAGAAGATTCCCATGTCCTCCTTCTCGTAGTAGTTGAACCCGACCCTGTCCCCGTACCTGCGCCTCAACGCCTCGCCGTTCTCGAGTATGGCCTCCCAGTGGAGGAGGGCGTAGGACAAGTCGATCTCATGGACCAACACAGATTCCGTGGAGATCTGCGCCTCGATCATCCCGAGGGGGCTGAAGAAGGCCGCATGGTACCGGGGACTGGCGCTCACGATGTAATACTCGTGCTCCCTCGCATAGGAGGCCGGCCGAACCGTCTCGGGTGACGCCGACGGGAGCGCGACGAGCTCCGCGCCCCCTCTGGCCAGGGCGCTCCAGCCATCGGGGTAGAGCATGTCGAAACAGATCTGGACCCCCAGGCGCCCGAAGTCGCAGTCGAAGACCGGGAATTCGCTTCCGGGGGTGGTGCCTCCCTCCAAGACATCGCTTCCCGTAAGCGCGACCGGATGCACTTTCCGGTAGATGCCGGCCACATTTCCCCCGCGGTCGACCAGCACCGCGGTGTTGCTGAGGCGGCCTGGAGAATCCCCCTCCAGCATGAGGATGGGGACGACCAGGTAGCAGCCATGCAGGCGCGCGCAGGCGCCAATGCGCTGGCGCACGTCGTCCAAGCGAACGGATTGCTCGGTGATCGTTTCGCCGGGGCGCGCAAGGAACGTCTCGGGCAGCACAACCAGGTCGAGGCGCTTGCCCGGATAGGCCCGGCTCGCCTCGTCCGCCATCTTGGCGACCAGCGCGTCCATGCGGTCAAGACGCTTGGCGAGCGGCATCGAGAAGACGTCGGTGCCGCTGATCACCGTTCCGATCAGGACCTTGCGCGGAAGCCGGTCGCGGCGAAGGGCGTGTGGGTTGGCGGAGTCCGGCTGCGAGGCGGGAGCCGGATCGCTGAGGCCGAGCAGCGACGCTGCGGCAACGGCTGCGAGGCGCGCGAGGGTGCCCCCCCGGTTAAAATGGAGTGAGATCATGGGTTCTTCCTGCAGGGAGGGGTTTTTGGAAGGCACGCTACCCCATCTGCGGGATTCGTCGAACGGCAAATCGCCGGCCAAACTGCGTCTCGGCAGGGCAGAAAGTGGGTCAGCCTGAGCAAACGGCAGCGAGAGCGTCGTGAAACTGGCTCTCAAACTCCGGTCCCGACGAAATCTCCAGGCCGAGGCTTCGGATGAGGCCGTCCTTCAGCCCGTAGATCCATCCGTGCACCGTCACGGGCTGGCCGCGCTCCCAGGCGTCGCGCATGATCGTTGTCTGGCAGACGTTGCCCACCTGCTCGATCACGTTCAGCTCGCACAGGCGGTTCGTTCGGGCCTGCTCGTCGCCGGCTGCGTGGACGCAGCCTCTGTGCTTCTCGGAGACATCCTGGACGTGCCGGAGCCAGTTGTCGGCCAGCCCGATCCGGTCGCAGCGGAGCGCGGCGCGCACGCCACTGCAGCCGTAGTGACCGCAGACGATGATGTGCCTCACCTTGAGGACATCGACTGCGAACTGCATCACGGACAGGCAGTTCAGGTCCGTGTGCACCACGACGTTCGCTATGTTCCGGTGGACGAACAGTTCCCCGGGAAGAAGGTTCACAATCTCGTTTGCTGGCACGCGGCTGTCGGAGCACCCGATCCATAGGTACTGCGGCGACTGCTGGCGCGAGAGTGTCGTAAAAAACTCGGGATCCCGCGAGCGGATGGCATCGGCCCAGACACGGTTCTGCGCGAAGAGATGGTCCAGATGTCCCATTGCCGGTCGATGGTCTAATACCGTGCGAACTTGTCGATTTCAATAAGGTGGCCTGCCGGCCAGGGTTTAGAAGCCTGCACTTAGGGCGACATAACAATATGGAGGTCCGTTAGTTGGGCATCGGGCATAATAGCGTTTACGCCGGCGCTCCAGCGGGTATGTTGGCGTCTTCCTGCATGAAACGGTTTGTCTGGATCCTGATCGCCGTCTTCTGCACCGCGTTTATGCCGGTGCAGCCGGTGGAGCGATTGGCTGCGCCCAAGGCGTGCTGCTGCAAACACTGCAGGTGCAAGGACGGGTGCGGGGGCTCAGGGGCCGCCTGTCCCATGGCGCCAGTCCCGGTGTTGTTTGCGGCCGACCAGCAGGTCGGTGTCGCAAGCGTGGCCCCTGTCCGCAGGTCGCTGCCTTCGCGCGCGGCCCGGGTTAAGTTTTTCATTTCGTTTGTTGAGCCACGGGCCGCCACGGCCGGGCTCACACAGGCCGCTCGCGCGGCGCCTGCTGCATTTGCGCCTCTGTTCAAGGCGCACTGCAGCTTCCTGATCTAGGTACTGGGACCCTAGCGCGCCCGCGCAGTGACGCGGGCGGTGCAAGTCATCCCGCCGCCAAAACGCCGCTGCGTGTCCGCGCGGCGGTTCCGTTCCGTCCATCCCCCCACTTAATTCCGATCCGCCATGAAACCGAAACAACTTCTTACTCTTCTCGTTGCCCTCCAGGGCCTGCCGGGCCTTTTCGCGGGCGGACCGGGCCTCCCGGATGAGCCGATCGAGATAACGCCCGGCCTGATCGATCGTCTCCTTCAGGACGCGAAGGCGGGCAACCCCGGGATCGAGGCCTCCAATGCAAGGGCCGACGCAGCCACCGCGGAGGTCGACTCGGTGCGGACCTGGGAGGACCCGACCGTGAGTTTCGGCCTCTGGAAGTCCACACCGAGGGGCATGAGCGCGTCTCAGGAGGGCAACATCGTCTACGGGATCAAGCAAAACCTGCCCGTGTTCGGCCGCCCCGAGCTGGAGCGGGGCGTCGCGAAGGCCGAGGCCGCGACGGCGCGGCTCAACGTCGCCTATGCGACGCAGAAGGTCAGGCGCGACCTTACGGTGACCCTGGTCGAGCTCGCGTTCGCCGACCGAAACCTGGAACTGGCCAGGGAGGACCTGGCATGGCTCGAGGCGACAGTAACGGCGGTGGACGGCCGCTACCGGGTCGGCAAGTCGAGCCAGGTCGAATGGCTGAAAGCCCAGACCGAGCGCGCCAAGGCGGCCGACGACATCAAGACGCGCGTCCTCGACAGGGAGCACCAGCAGGTCCTGATGAACCGGCTGCTTAACCGCGACCCGCATTACGTCTGGACCCGCGTGGCGATGCCCGAGGTCGCCGGCCCGGTGCAGTTCGACGACCATCTGGTGAGGGATGCCGTGGACTATGCCCCGAAACTGAGGATCCTAATGCAGGAGACCGAGGCGAGTGGTGCAATGGCGCTGCTGACGAAGCGCAGGCGCATGCCGGACATCGGTGTGGGCGTGGAGGCGCGCCAGTACAGCGGCGACGCGGGGATCCGCGAGGGATCGCTGACCGTCGACTTCACGCTGCCTTGGGTCAACGCGAGGCGGTACGACAGCGACCTGCAACGCGACCTTGCGACGAGGCGCGCCAAGGAGCGCGATGCGGCGGAATACGAGCTCGAGATCCGCGAGGCCGTCCACCAGGTCACCATGGACCTGGATACGGCGAGGCGCCAGGCGCTCCTCTACCGCGACCAGATCATCCCGCTCACCGAGCAGACCCTCTCCAGCGCGGACGCGGCGTGGCAGAGCGGACTCGGCCCCTTCCAGGACATCCTGGACGCCCACCGCATGCTCGTGGACAACCGGACGACGCTCGCCCGCGCGATCGCGGACCAGGCCGGCAAGCTGGCCGAGCTCACCCTGGTCACCGGCGTCTTCGACCTCACCTCGCACGCCTCCGGCCACTCGCCGGAGGAAGCCCACCATTGACCCCTAGCCCAGCAAAAGGACCCAGCATGAACACCCACCTCAAATTTCTACGCGCTCTGATTTCCGCCGCCGCGATCGCCTCCGTCCTGCCGGCGGGGGGGGGCGCCGACGAGGGAGCCGGGGACAAGCCCTCCGAGTTCCTGGTGCCGGTCGAGCGCCAACAGCAGATCGGCGTCACCTTTGCCAAGGTCGAGAAGACACGCCTCCGCAGCGTCCTCCGGACGGTGGGGACGGTGGCCGTGGAGACGCAGCGCGGCTGGGACAGCGTCGCGCGCGTCGACGGCTTCGTGCACGAGCTGCGCATCGCGGCGCCCGGTGAGGCCGTGGCGAAGGGCCAGCACCTCCTGGACCTCTACAGCCCCGACGTCGCCGCGACGGAGAGGGAGTACGTGGACCTGCTCAAAATGCGCGAATCGATCGAGCGGACGGGCCTGCCAGGCTCGGCCGACAACGCCCGGCACCTGGCCGAATCCGCGCGGGAGCGCCTTCGCCAGTGGGACGTGCCGGACGAGGAGATCGCGGCCCTCGAGTCCTCCCGCAAGCCAAAGCAGTACCTGACGCTGGTCTCGCCCGTTGACGGGATCGTCGAATCCATCGCCGTGCGCCAGGGCCAGCGCGTCTCGACCGGCGACAGACTCGTGAGCCTTGCGGACCTGGAAGCCGTCTGGGTGTGGGCCAACTTCTACCAGGAGGAACTCGCGCTCCTCAAACCCGGCGTTCCCGTCTCGATCTCGACCTCGGCCTACCCGAACGAGTCGGTGACCGGGAAGGTCGCGCTGGTGGACCCGTTCATGGACGAAATGAAGCGCACCTTCAGGGTGCGGATCGACGTCGACAACCCCCGCGGCCGGCTCCGCCCGGACATGTACGTTGACGTCGCACTGGCGACGGACCGCGGCGAGGGCCTCACGGTGCCGGTCGGCGCCGTGCTGCCGACCGGCCTGCACAACATCGTCTTCGTGGACAAGGGGGAGGGCCGGCTGGAGCCGCGGTTCATCGAGCTCGGCCGAAAGTACGGCGACCTCTACGAGGTCACGAAGGGTCTCGCCGAGGGCGAGCGCATCGTCACCAGCGCCAACTTCCTGATCGACGCCGAGTCGAAGATCCAGGGGGCGCTCAAGTCCTGGTAGCCCGATGAACACCCCGGAAAAGCCGCCCGCGACCGCGATAGAGCGCGTGATCGAGGCCAGCGCCCGCAACAAGTTCCTCGTCATCATCCTGGTGGGGATCGCCGTGGCGGGCGGCCTCTGGGCGCTTCGGCGCACGCCGCTGGACGCGATCCCCGACCTGAGCGACGTGCAGGTCATCATCTCCACCGACTGGGAGGGGCGGTCGCCGGACCTGATCGAGGACCAGGTCACGTACCCCATTTCGACGCGCTTCATCGCAGCTCCCAAGGTCAAGTTCGTGCGCGGCGAGTCGATGTTTGGGAAGTCCTTCGTCTACGTCATCTTCGAGGACGGCACGGACATCTACTGGGCCCGTTCACGGGTGATCGAGTACCTCAACTCGGTCCAGGGCTCGCTCCCCGAGGGCGTCAACCCCGTCATCGGGCCCGACGCCACGGGGGTGGGCTGGGTCTATGAGTACGCTCTGGTCGACGACAGCGGCAAGAACAGCCTCTCCGACCTGCGCGGGTTCCAGGACTGGCACCTGCGGTACGCCCTGGAGTCGGTCAAGGGCGTGGCGGAGGTGGCCTCCGTGGGCGGCTTCGTGAAGGAATACCAGGTCGAGCTCGATCCCAACAAGCTGCTCGCGTACGGGGTGGCGCTGGGCGACGTCGTCTCGAGGATCCGCCAGTCGAACAACGACGTGGGCGGGAGGATCTTCGAGGTCGGCTCCACGGAATACTACGTGCGCGGCCGCGGCTACATAAAGAGCGTCGCCGACATCGAGGATATCCCGGTCCGAACGGACCGGGGGACGCCGATCTACGTCAAGAACCTGGGCAAGGTCCACCTGGGCCCCGACCTGCGCCGGGGCGTCGCCGAACTCGACGGCAGGGGCGAGGTCGTCGGCGGGATCGTCGTCATGCGCTACGGAGAGAACGCGCTGGACGTCATCGACGGGGTGAAGCGCAAGCTGGCCGAGGTCGCCCCGTCGCTGCCGCCCGGGGTGCGGATCGTGGCGACCTACGACCGCAGCGAACTCATCAGGAAGTCGATCGGCACGCTCCGCGAGAAGCTGATCGAGGAGAGCATCGTGGTGGCGCTCGTCTGCCTCGTCTTTCTCTGGCACGTGCGCTCGGCGCTTGTCGCCATCGTGACGCTGCCGATCGCGATCATTCTCGCCTTCGTGCCGATGCACGGGCTCGGCCTCACCTCGAACATCATGTCCCTGGGCGGCATCGCGATCGCCATCGGCGCCATGGTGGACGCGGCCATCATCATGGTCGAGAACGCCCACAAGCACCTGGAGCACTTCCGCGAGGAGAGCGGCCGCGACCCGACGGGGCCCGAGCGCTCCGCCGTCATCGTGGAGGCCGCCCGGAGCGTCGGCCGGCCGCTGTTCTTCTCGCTCCTCGTCATCACGGTGAGCTTCATCCCGGTCTTCTCGCTCGGGGGCGAGGAGGGCCGGCTCTTCAAGCCGCTCGCATACACGAAGACCTTCTCGATGTTCTTCGCCGCGCTGCTCGGCATCACGCTCGTGCCGGTCCTCATGGTGATGCTTGTGCGGGGCAAGGTGACGCCCGAGGCGCGAAACCCCGTGAACCGGCTCCTCATCTGGGCCTACCGGCCCTTCGCCAGGTTTGTCCTTCGCTTCCGCTGGCTGACGATCCTGGCGGCCGCGGCCGTGCTCGCCGCGACGGTCATTCCCTTCAGTAGACTGGGCAGCGAGTTCATGCCGCCCCTCAACGAGGGCTCCATCCTCTTCATGCCGACGGCCGTGCCCGGCATCACGATCGGGGAGGCGACGCGCATCCTCCAGGTCCAGGACCGGATCATAAAGCAGATCCCGGAGGTCGACACCGTCTTCGGCAAGGCCGGCCAGTCCGAGACGGCGACCGACCCGGCGCCCCTCTCCATGTTCGAGACGGTCATCACGCTCAAGCCGCACGAGCAGTGGCGGGCGGGGATGACCTGGGAGAAGATCATCGCCGAGCTGAACGAGAAGCTGAAGACGCCGGGCATGGCCAACATCTTCTGGATGCCGATCCAGACCCGCACGGAGATGCTGACGACCGGCTTCCGCTCTGTGCTCGGAGTCAAGGTCTTCGGGCCCGACCTCGCGAAGATCCAGGACCTCGGCGTCCAGATCGAGAAGGCGCTCGGGGACTTCCCGAACACGCGCAGCGTCTTCGCCGAGCGGACGACGGGCGGATATTTCCTGGACTTCACCGTCAACCGGGCCGCGGCCGCCCGCTACGGGCTCACGGTGGGAGACGTGAACGACATGATCGAGTCCGCGATCGGGGGAAAGACCGTCACCACGACGGTCGAGGGCCGGGAGCGCTACCCGGTGAGCGTGCGTTACGCGCGCGACTTCCGCGAGGACTTGGACTCGCTGAAGAGGGTGGTGGTTGCGACGCCGACGGGCGCCCAGGTGCCGATCTCCGCGCTCGCGGACATAGGATTCCGCACGGGGCCGCCCTCGATCCGCAACGAGAACGGGCAACTCGTCGGCTTCGTGTTCGTCGACGCCACCAACACGGACATCGAGGGCTACGTGAAGGGAGCCTCGGCCAGGATAAGCGAGCGCGTACAGTTCCCTCCGGGCTACTACATCCAGTGGGCGGGCCAGTTCGAGTACCTGAAGAGCGCGGAGAGGCGCCTCATGCTCGTGGTCCCTTTCACGCTCCTCATCATACTTGTGCTCATCTACATGAACACGAAGTCGATGGCGCGGACGGCCATCGTGCTCCTCGCGGTGCCCTTTTCGCTGGTCGGCGCGTTCTGGCTGCTCTACCTGCTGGACTACAACCTGAGCGTCGCCGTCTGGGTGGGGCTCATCGCGCTTGCCGGCCTAGATGCAGAGACGGGCGTGGTGATGCTGCTCTACCTCGACCATGCGTGGGACAAGTTCCAGGCGGCGGGCCGCCTTCGCTCGGAGGCCGACCTTCATGCGGCGGTGCTTGAGGGCGCGGTGCAGCGCATACGCCCCAAGATCATGACCGTCTGCGCCATCCTCTTCGGCCTCCTGCCGATCATGTGGTCGCCGACGACGCAGGTCGGCGCCGACGTGATGAAACGCATCGCGGCCCCGATGATAGGGGGCGTCGTGACATCGGCCGTCCTTGAGCTCCTTCTGTACCCGGCGATCTACGTCATCTGGCGGCGCCGGCACCTGTCGGTCCCGGATGGGGCTGAAACGCGTGGGCGGCACGACGATCCGCAGGCTTCCAGAGGGGCGCGCCGCAGATGGGTTCTGCCGCTTGTCGCCGTTATGCTCGTCGTTGCGGCGGCGGGGGGCTACCGCGCGTGGCATCACCCGTCGACGGCCCTGGGCGCGGCGCAGGCCCCTGCGGGCAAGCCCTTTGCCGTCCAGTCCGCGAACGGGATGACCGTGAGCTTTATCCTTCCGAAGGGCGAGCTACGCATGGTGGAGAACACCCTGGTGATAGAGTTTCGAGAGGCATCGAGCGGGCAGCTGGTGGACGTCGGCACGGTGAAGTTCGCCCTCGACATGAACATGCCAGGGATGGTCATGCACTCGGGAAGCACGGTCACGCCGGGCGACGTGCCGGGACGCTACACGGCAAAGGTCACGCCCGACATGGGGGGCGAATGGGTGGCGCAGCTGCACTACGAGGGTCCGCGCGGCTCGGGCGCAGTGAACTTCAGGGTGCAGGTGGAGCCTTAGAACGGCGTCCTTCCGCCGTTCGTCGCACCCGTTGGACCGCTCACGGCTATTGGCGTGCATTTTCGGGCGAAATGCACAGGTTCGGCGCATGAGAAAAGCACCCCTTGCTGCAGCCGTTGCTCTGTCGTTTTGCTCGTCGGGGCTTCTTGGCCAGGCCGTGACCCTTCCCGAGGCGAGCCCTCAGGCCTCCGTGTCGCAGACCATCGGCATCACCGACGTCACGGTGGCATACCACAGGCCGTCCGTGCTTAAGCGCGAGATCTGGGGCAAGCTTGTCCCCTACGGCTTCAACGACCTCGGGTTTGGCACCTCCAAGGCCGCGCCCTGGCGGGCCGGGGCGAACGAGAACACGCTCGTCACGTTCCAGCACGACGTGACGGTGGCGGGGAGCCCGCTCAAGGCGGGAACCTACGGGCTTTCGATGGCGCTCTCGCCCGACGGCACGGTGACCGTGATCTTCTCGCGCGACACGGGGGTGTGGGGCAGCTTCTTCTATGACCAGAGCCACGACGCGCTGCGCGTGACGGTCAAATGGGAGGACGCGCCGTTCCGCGAGCTGCTGACGTATGACTTCACGGAGGTGACCAAGGACTCGGCTGTGCTGGCGCTGTCGTGGGAGAAGAAGCGGATCCCGATCCCGATCAAGGTCGACACGAACGCAGTCGTGGTCGCGAGCCTCAAACAGGAGCTACACAGCTCAAGGGGATTCCAGTACCAGGCGTGGGTGGAGGCCTCGAACTTTCTCCTGGAAAACAACATCGAGCTGCCGTTGGCGCTCGACTGGGCCGAATTCGCCATCGGCGACCGGTTCACCGGAGAGCGCACCTTCGGAACGCTTTCCAACAAGGCAGACATCCTGGACAAGATGGGTCGGGCCGCGGACGCCAGCGCCGTCATGGACGAGGCGATGAGGATCGGAACTGCGCCCGAGGTCCACCAGTACGGCCGCACGCAGCTCGCCCGGCACAACAAGGAGCGCGCGCTCGCCGTCTTCAAGCTCAACGCCCAGCTCCATCCCGACGCCTGGCCGGTGAACTACGGCCTCGCACGCGGGTACTCGGCCGTGGGTGACTACAAGGCGGCCCTGGAGGCCCTCCTGAAGGCGCAGGCCCAGGTCCCGCCCGGCGACGCGGTCAATGCGGAGGCCATCAAGGTGAACATAGAGAAGCTGAAGCAGGGGCAGGACATCAACTGAGGCCCGGATCCGTCACAACAAGGATGAGCCCGCACGCGCCCGGGAATCCGCGGCTATACAGCCGGCAATAGGCGCGCCATGGCCAGCCATTCCAAGCCGGCAGCCGAGCGCCTCGGGCGGGTCCTCGTGAACCACCTGGGCTTCCCGTGTTCCGCGAGGAAGGAGGTCATCGTGCTCGGCGATTGCGACGGCGACTTCGTCCTTCAGGACATGTCGATCGTTACGACGTCCGCCATGGTTGTGCGCGAGGATTTCAAGGAGGTCCTGACCGGCCAGCTCCGCAGGGTGGACTCCCCGCTCGGCGTCTACTCGGTGGGCGACTTCTCTTCGTGGACGGCGCCCGGAATCTATCGCGTGGTGCTGCCGGGCACCGGCGAGCACTCGTACCAGTTCGCCGTCACGGACGGCGCCTTCGCGTGGCTGCCCGCACTGTTCCTCAACTTCGTGCACAACTGGCGCTCGGGCCGATTCGAGAACGCATGGCGCGGGCCCTCGCACCTGGACGACGCGCGGCGGACCGACAACGGGCAGCTAGAGGATGTCGTCGGCGGCTGGTACGACGCAGGCGACTTGAGAAAGTGGATGGTCCACACCAACCTTCCCGCTCTCGCCATGATGGACGCGCACGGGCGCCTGCCGTGGCAGTACGCGGACTGGGAGCGCGTCGATGAGGGATGGTCCCCGTGGCTGCTTGAGGCGCGCTGGGGCCTGGACTTTGTCCTGAAGATGCAGGACCCGGCGACGGGGATGTTCTACGAGGACGTGGGCGGGGGAGGAGACGCCCGCTTTCGCCCGGGAATGTCCTGGTGGTGCGAGAACCACGCCGGCTGCTACGCCGACAACTCCGAGAATCATTTCACGGACAACCTGCCCGACAGCGGCGATGAGCGCCCCCTTAGGGTCCAGTACAACCCCGTGGGGCAGTTCACCTCGGTGGCGATACTCGCCCGGGCCGCGGGGGCCTACGCCGAGCTGGAGCCGGAGCGCGCAAGGCGCTGCGGCGAGGCGGCGGAGAAAGGGTGGCGACTCGGCCTGGCGCCGGACGCGGTGAACGCGAGGAGCACGGGTGACGACTTCGCAGCATGGACAAGCGTGCGTGCGTGGAAGGCGCTCGCAGCCCTCGCGCTTCACGGGTGCGGCCGCCTGCCTAGGGCCGACGTCGCAGCGGGCGCGCGCGGCCTCATCGAGAATTTCAACCCGCGGCTGGGCTTCTGGATGAACCGGACCGGCGGCGCCGAGCCCTACCGCGGCATCCTGCACTCGGCGCAGCCCCTGATCGCCCTGGCGGAGATCTCCCTCGCGACTGCCGACCCGGCCCTGCGGGAGGAGATTGCCAGCGTCCTGCGCCGGTGCATGGAGGCGTACGTCCTCCCGCTGGCCGCACTCTCGCCCTTCAGCATCCTCCCGTTCGGGCTCTATGCGGAGCCGGCCAGCAAGTGCGACCTCTACCGCCCTTGGAGGGACGGGTACCTTTTGCGGTTCTTCATGCCCGCGCACCACTCGCAGCGCATTAACCACGGCCTGGGAGGGCACTGGAGCAGCTGGGCCCATGCGCTGGCGCTCGCCGGCCGCGTCCTCGGGGATTCGCGCTGCGCGGAGCTTGCCTGGAGGCAGCTGCACTGGCTTCTGGGCTGCAATCCGTTCAACTCCTGCCTTGTGAGCGGCGCGGGCTACAACAATCCCATGCCGCACAGCCGTTTCCTCGGGACGTATCCCGGCGGCTTCTGCAACGGCTTCAACGGGTCGGCCGATGACCAGCCGCTGCTCGACCTCGAGGGAGACGCCCAGTGGAACTCGACGGAGTACTGGATGACGCCGCTCAGCAACACGTTGATGGCGCTCGGCCTCCTTA
The DNA here is from genome assembly GCA_964534685.1 of uncultured Opitutaceae bacterium. Classification (GTDB taxonomy): domain Bacteria; phylum Verrucomicrobiota; class Verrucomicrobiia; order Opitutales; family Opitutaceae; genus Palsa-1447. The sequence goes on along the minus strand of CAZHPC010000078.1, from coordinate 1,276 downwards.
ATCCGCCCACAACGGACGCCTCGCGCAAGCTCGGCCAGAAGGCAACGGTGCCTTCCGGTTGAGGTTGCGCCTGGCGGGCGCGCCTTCAATCCTTTGGACGGTTTGGCGATGAAAACCCCTTTCATGAAAAACCCTGCGCTTGGCGTCCTGTGTCTGGCGCTGGCCGCCTCGGGCCTTCCCGCGGCGGACCAGCCCGCTGCAACACCTCCTGCCGCGACCTCCATCTGGCAGGGCGGCAACCGGCATCGTCCCGAGCCCAATCCCAAGGCGGAGCTCCTACCGCTCATCTCGGTAAAGGGGAACCATTTCGTGGACCCGAGCGGCGCGGTCGTGCTCTTCCGGGGCCTGTCCATCGCGGACCCGGACAACCTGGTCGAGCGCGGTCACTGGAACCGGGAGCTTTTCGTGGCCGTGAAGGACATGGGCGCGAACCTGGTGAGGATCCCGGTGCATCCCGCGGCCTGGAGGAAGCAGACGAAGGCGGGATACCTGAAGCTGCTCGACCAGGCGGTCGATTGGTGCACCGACCTCGGGATGCACGTCATCATCGACTGGCACTCGATCGGGAACCTGGAGAGCGGGATGTTCGAGGCCCCCCACTACATCACCAGCAAGGAGGAGACCTTTGATTTCTGGCGCACGATCGCGATGCACTTCCACGGAAACCACACGGTCGCGTTCTACGAGCTGTTCAACGAGCCGACCCACTCCTTTGGCCAGCTCGGCTCGATGAGCTGGTCGCAGTGGCGCGAACTCAACGAGGAGATGATCAGGATCATCCGCTATTCGGACAGGCAGACCATACCGCTAATCGCCGGCTTTGACTGGGCCTACGACCTGTCCGCGCTGCACTTCGACCCGGTACGCGTGGAGGGGATCGGCTACGTCGCGCACCCCTACCCGAACAAGAGGCCGCAGCCCTGGGAGCCGAGGTGGGAGGAGAACTACGCGTTCGCCGCCGACCGCTACCCGATGATCGCGACCGAGATCGGCTTCGACCTCAAGCCGGGCGAGGTGGTCGACGACAGCCACTACGGAAACCGCATCACCCGCTTCCTGGAGCAGCGCGGGATCAGCTGGATGGCCTGGTGCTTCGACCCCGAGTGGGGCCCGAGGATGCTGAAGAGCTTCGACGGCTTCCAGCTCTCCGGCGATGGGGAATTCTTCAAGGAGGCAATGCACCGGCCGCCGGCGCCGCCGCCTGCGAAGCCCGCCGGCTAGATGACATGGGGCGGACAAGCGGGGCGCGAGGCGCCAAGCTGTCCGCGCTATGACC
>CAZHPC010000077.1:0-15153 GCA_964534685.1 uncultured Opitutaceae bacterium | reverse complement strand
CACGAGGACTCGGAGATCAAGTGGATCGACTGCAACATCGGCAGCCGCCTGACGATGAAGTATCCCGGGGTCGTGCTCAAGGGCCGGAAGTCACGGGGAGAGGTGATCTCGATCGCCCTCGCGAACGACGGCCAGCACCAGGACACCGGTGCGAAGATGATCCACGCCGCGGACGAGACGACTTCAACGGTGGTGTCGAAGTCGATATCCGTGGGCCAAGGGCGCGCCACCTACCGGGGCGTGGTCCACATCCCGAGGCATCTCAAGGGCTGCAAGAACAACACGGAGTGCGACGCGCTCCTGATCAACACGAACAGCCGCACCGACACCTACCCGGCGATCACCGTGAGAGGCGACCGCCACGCCGTGCAGCATGAGGCGAGCGTCTCAAAGGTCAGCGCCGAGCAGATCTTCTACATGCAGCAGCGGGGCCTGACCGAGGGGCAGGCCATGAGCCTCTCCGTCAACGGCTTCATCAACGACCTGGCCCGCCAGTTCCCCATGGAGTACTCGGTCGAGCTCAAGCGGCTGATCGACCTCGAGATGGAAGGGAGCGTGGGTTGAGCCATGGCGTCAGGCGGACCCGTTTCATCCCCCGTCGCGGACCTGGTCGGCGGTTTCACGCCCGAGGTTTTCGCGCGGCACATTAACGCCAATGCATCCGCGCACACTTGGTGGCTCGAGCGCAAGCGCGCCGCCTATGCCCGGTTCGAGTCGCTGCCCATGCCGAGCCGCACCGATGAGGCCTGGCGGTTCAGCAACATCTCAGGCATCACGCTGGACGGGTTCGCCCCACCCTCCGGGGCCGCGGCGGCTGCAAGCCCTTCGCCTCTCGCCGTCGAGTCCGCCGCGACGCTGACCTTCGTCAATGGCAGGCTGTCCGATAGCGCCCCTGTTTCCGCCGAGCTCACGAAGCGGGGTGTCGTCGTATCGACGCTGTCGGACGCTCTCGCCAAGCATCCGGGCCTGCTCCGCGAGCATTTCATGGCGCAGCCCCAGAAGCTCGGCTCGGCCAAGTTTGCGGCCCTCCACGAGGCCTTCATTCAGGACGGCGCCTTCATCCACATTCCGCGCGGGGTGGAGGTCGAGAAGCCGATAATCGTCGTTCACTGCGCGTCCGGGGCAGGCACCGCTGTCTTCCCGCACACGCTCGTGGTCGCGGAGGACAATTCGCGCGTTACGGTCGTCGACTTTTTCGTCTCGGGCGACGACGCGCGCCTGTTCGCCTGCGGCGCCAACGACCTCTATGCGGGCCACGGCTCGAAGATCTCGTACGCGGCGGCGCAGTGCTGGTCCTTTGAGACGCTGTCGCTCCAGTTCAATTCGACCGTCGTGCGGCGCGACGCGCGCGTGCAGTCGCTGAACCTCCATCTCGGGGCCGCTCAGGCGAGGCACGAGTCCCTGAGCCAGCTGCAGGCCCCCGGCGGCTTCTCTGAGATGCTCGCCCTCACCATTGCCCGCGGGTCCCGGGAATACGACCAGCGGACGCTCCAGATCCACCAAGCCCCGAACACGAAGTCCGACCTCCTCTACAAGAACGCCCTCCTGGACAAGTCGCGGACCATCTTCTCGGGTCTCATCATCGTGGACCCCGACGCCCAGAAAACCGACGCCTACCAAAGCAACCGGAACCTCATGCTGAGCGATGATGCGGAGTCAAACTCGCTGCCGGGCCTCGAGATCCAGGCGAACGATGTCCGCTGCACCCACGGCGCGACGAGCTCGCGGATCGATCCCGAGCAGGAGTTCTACCTGAAGTCCCGCGGCATTCCCCAGAAGGCCGCGAACGAGCTGCTGATATTCGGATTCTTCGAAGAGGTGCTTAGCCGCTTGGAAAGCGATGCGCTTCATGATGCACTGAGGACCCTCATCCGGACGCGCATCAACCGCTGACACCCTTTTTCCCATGAACCGCGAACGCACTCTGTCACGGGAGATTTCCGTGACTCAGATCCCGTCCGGCTACAAGCAGATGCTGCCCGCAGGAACGAAGGTTCTGATCCACCAGACGCTGGGAGGCAGCTACACCGTCCAGGCGGACTTCGGCCTCTTCAGGATCGACGGGAAGGACGGCGACGCGCTAGGCGAGACGGCGGCCGACCACAAGATCGAGACGCCGACCCTGGCCGACGGAGCCCCCGATCCCGAGGCGGTCTGGGACCAGCTCCGCAAGGTGTACGACCCCGAGATTCCGGTGAACATTGTCGACCTGGGCCTCGTCTACTCGATGGACGTCGAGAAGCACCCCGAAAAGGGCTACCGGGTCAACGTGGCGATGACACTCACGGCGCCCGGATGCGGGATGGGCCCGGCGATCGCCGACGACGCCAAGAGCAAGATCCTCCTCGTACCCGGAGTGGGCGACGCCGACGTCAGGATCACCTGGGACCCGCCGTGGAACCAGTCGATGATCAGCGAGGAGGGCAAGATGAAGCTCGGCCTGGTGTGACGATTTACGAGCAGCTCGTGGCCCTCGAGAACGAGGGGGTGCCCTTCGTGCTCGTGACACTGGTCGACGCCCTGGGCAGCACGCCGCAGGACGCGGCCGCCAAGATGCTCGTGACGGCGAAGGGCCTGCACAGCGGCACGGTCGGCGGGGGAAAGGTGGAGGCGGCCGCGCTCAGGCTTGCGTCGGAGCTGATCGCAAACGGCGACCCCAAGCCCCGCTTCGTCGCGTGGACGCTAAAGGGCGACGTGGGGATGACCTGCGGGGGGTCGGTGAAGTTCTACTTCGAGCCGCACTTCGGCCCGGGCACGTGGGCCATTGCGATCTTCGGCGCGGGCCACATCGCCCAGGCGCTCCTACCGGTCCTCTCGCCGCTGCCGTGCCGGATCACGGTCGTCGATTCGCGGCCCGAGTGGCTCGACAAGCTCCCGCGCGCGCCGAACGTGAACATCATCCACTCCGTGTCCCCGGAGAGCGTCGTGCCCACGCTCCCGGACCAGACGTTTCTTCTCGCGATGACAATGGGCCACGCGACGGACCGTCCCGTGCTTCGGCGGGCCCTCATGGAAAGGAACTTCCCGTTCATCGGCGTCATCGGCAGCGCGGCAAAGGCGGAGATCCTACGCAGCGAGCTCATCGCGGACGGCGTCGCCCCGGAGAGGGCATCGGCATTTCACTGCCCCGTGGGGTTGGATTTTGGCACCAACCATCCGCACGAGATTGCGATCAGCATCGCGGCCCAGCTGATATCTGAACGCGACAGGCTGAACTGACCGGCGCCCCCCGCCTGCCGAAACTTGCGGGAGCCTAAGTTCGGCGGTTCCTGATCGCAGCAAAGATGGCCTCGCTCGTTGCCGGCGACGCCAGAGCAATCTCGTTTTCCCCCGAACCGAAGGCCGAAACCGCGTCGCGAATCGCCTCGCGGACCGAAAATGCAAGCATGAGCGGCGGTTCGCCCGAGGCCTTGCTTCCATGGATGGTCCCCTCCTGGGCCGCCATCGGCAGCGTCGTGACGTTAATCTCCATCGGAGCATCGCTGATCGCGGGAATCTGGTAGGTGCTCGCGCTGTGCGTCATCAGCCGCCCCTGCTTGTCCCAAAGGAGTTCCTCGCGGGTAAGCCAGCCGATCCCCTGGACAAGGCCTCCTTCGATCTGGCCGAGATCCACCCCGGGATTCAGTGAATCGCCGACGTCGTGGACGACGTCGACCCGGATGACCCGGTGCATCCCGTTATGTCCGTCGACCTCGACTTCGGCGACCGCCGCGCCGCAGACGAAATACTGAAACGGCCGGCCGGAGGCCGTGGACCAGTCCCAGTGGATTCCCGGCGTCGCGTAAAAGCCCGACACAGACATGCTGATTCTCCGCGCATGGGCCCTGTTGCAGACCTTCTTGAGGTCCACCGCCAGGGAGGACCCGCGAACCTTCGCCTTCCCGTCTGCGAACTGGACCTTCGACGCGGGAACCGCCTTGCCCGCCTTCTCCGACAGCAGAGCGCAAGCCACGGGCAGGAGGCGCTCGCGAAGCGTAACGCAGGCGTTCCTCACGGCTGCTCCGTTCAGGTCCGCGCCGGACGACGCCGCGGTGGCCGACGTGTTGGGCACCTTGTCCGTCGCGGTCTGCATCACCCGGATCCAGCTGGCAGGAAGCCCCAATTCGCGCATGGCCACTCCGAGAATCTTCGTGTGGAGCCCCTGCCCCATCTCGGTGCCGCCATGGTTCACCTGCGCGGTCCCGTCCGAGTAAAGCAGCACCAGCGCACCAGCCTGGTTGTAGTGCGTCAGTGTGAATGAGATCCCGAATTTCAGCGGCGTCACGGCAAGTCCGCGCTTCACACGGGGGTGCGCCTTGTTCCAGGCGTCCACCGCCCGGCGCCTCTCGGCAAAGCCTGCCTCCTTCTGCACCCGCTTCCAGACCGTCTGCAGCCGGTTGTCGCCGATCTCCTGGAGGAAATGGGTCGTGTTGGTTTCGCCGCTTCCGCGGTAGAGGTTACGGCCCCGGACCAGCTCGGGCGCCAGCCCGAGCCGGCGCGAGATCCGGTCGACGATCTCCTCCATGACAAGCATGCCCTGGGGACCGCCAAACCCCCGGAACGCCGTGTTGGAGGCCACGTTCGTCTTGGCAATCAGCCCGGTGAAACGGACGGCCGGAATATAGTAGCTGTTGTCCAGATGAAAGAGCGCCCGGTCGAGCACGGGCTGAGACAGGTCGAGCGACCATCCTCCGTCCGAGTAGAGGTCAACCGCCGCCGCGAGAATCATTCCCTTCTGGTCATAGCCCACCGAGAACCTGGCAACGAACGGATGGCGTTTCCCCGTCACCATCATGTCCACGTCCCGGTCCAGCTGGATCCGGGCGGGTTGGCGCGTCTTGATCGCGGCCAGCGCCACCATTGCGGCGAACGCGTTGCCTTGCGTCTCCTTGCCTCCAAAGCCGCCGCCCATCCTGGGCGACTGGACTACAACCTTGTTCCTCGGCTCGCCGATCAGCTCGGCCACTATGGCCTGGATCTCGGTCGGGTGCTGCGTCGACGAGCTCACGAATACCGATCCGCCCTCCCCCGCCTCGGCCCACGCCGCCTGGGTCTCGAGGTAGAAGTGCTCCTGGCCTCCAAAGGAGAATTCGCCCTCCAGCCGCAGCGGCGCCTTCGCAAGCGCGGCGGAGACGTCGCCCCTCGCCAGGGTATGAGGCGGCGCATGGAAGCTGCGCCTGGCGATCGCCTCCTTGATTCCAACCAGGGCCGGCAGCGGCTCGTACTCGACCACCACGGCGGCCGCGGCGGCACGGCACGCCTTCGGTGATCTGCCGACGACGATCGCAACCACCTGCCCGTGGTATTTCACCTCATCGTCCGCAAAAAGCGGCTCGTCCTGGCATGTTCCGACATTGTTGTGCCCGGGAATGTCCTCCGCCATCAGCACCGCGACGATGCCCGGCATCGCCCGGGCCGCTGTCGCATCCCGCCGCAGCACCCGGGCGCGCGCATGCGGGGAGCACACGGGCCAGATGTCGAGCATGGGCCGCCGCTGCGCCGTGTCGTCCGCATAGAGCGCCCGGCCGGTCACGTGGCCCACGGCGCTCTCGTGCCGGAGCGCCCTCGATGCGTCAGGCGGATTTGCGTCCCTTCCCCTTGGAAAATCGAGGGCGCCGTCCTGGGCGGCGCTCGTCGCCCGGGACACGAACTTCTCCCAGAGGCTCACGATCAATCCACGCCGGTATTCCGCGCTCCCGCGCACATCGTCGATCGGCTTGAACTCACCGGAAAGGATCGTCGTGACGTCCGCGGCAGCCTCCGAAACCTTTCGGCCCTCGAGCGCGGCTTCCGCTGATCGTGCGCGAACGGGCGTCGCGGCGACGCCTCCATAGGCGATCCGGGCTCGGCGAACCACGCCGGACGGGTCGGTGTCCACCGAGAACGCGGCGGCCACAATGCTGATGTCGAGCTCGCGGCGTTTCGACACTTTGAAGAAATCCGACCTGCGGGCGACGCCCCGTCCGGGATCAAATCGCGGAACGACGACCTCAAGGATAATCTCACCCGGGGCGAGCAGCGTCTTGCGATACGCCGTGAAAAAATTCGAAAGGGCCACCGTGCGATTCGCGCCGGCCGAGGCGAGAACCAGCTCGGCGTCGAGGGAAAGAAGCACGGGCGCCCCGTCACCGATCGGGGACGCCGTCGCCAGATTGCCGCCGAGCGTTGCGCGATTTCTTATCTGCCTCGCCGCAAACACTTTGAGCATCTTTGCAAGGGACGGGTATTCCCCGGCCACGGCTTCCTCCACCGCGGTGAGGTTCGCGCCGGCGCCGATCCTCCAGCTGGAATCCGTCTTCACGATTCGCGTCAGCTCCGGCACGCCTTCGGTCGAGACGAGGAATGGGAACGACCTGAACTTCTTGGTGACGTCGACGCCGATCTCCGTTGCCCCCGCGACGAGGGTGGCGCCGGGATGCTCCTTCAGCGCAGCAAACAGCCCGGCAAGCGTCGTCGGCCGAACAAACCGCTCCGAGCCCGATCTGTAATCCAAGTCGCCCGGCGGAATAAATGGGGCCTTGAGCCTTTCTTGGAACGAATCGTCCGCCTTCGGCGACCGTTTGCGCCCGCCCAGAACATCGAGCGCGGCGTCCCTGATCGGGCGGTAGCCTGTGCACCGGCAGAGGTTTCCGCACAACTGGTCGCTGATGTCGCAGGGTTTCCTGCAGTCGCCGCGATAATAGCCCTCGAAGAGCGACATGACGAAGCCCGGCGTGCAGTATCCGCACTGCGAACCGTAGTGGTCGACCATCGCGGACTGAACGGGATGAAGGGAACCGCCCTCTTTCGAAAGGCCCTCGACCGTCACCACCTCCCGCCCCGCGAACATCGGTAGGAGCGCAATGCAGCTGTTCACCCCTCGGTAGGTCGCTCGCCCGGAGGAGTCCCTGTCCACGATCGCCACGGTGCAGGCGCCGCAGTCGCCCTCGGCGCAACCCTGCTTGCTGCCCGTCAACCCGCTCGTTCTCAGGAAATCGAGCAGAGTCGTGGTCGGCGCCAGGTCGTCGACCCGGACCACCCTGCCGTTCAGCGTGAATTCAAATCCCATGGGTTCAGACCGCAAGCCTTGCCATCGTGTGCGCGAGGACCTCGGCTCCCGATGCGATGTGCTCGGGCGAGGCGTATTCCTCGGGCCGGTGGCTCCAGCCGTTTCGGCAGGGGATGAAAATCATGGTCGTCGGGCTCACCCGGGCCATGAATAGCGAGTCGTGATACGCGCGGCTCACCATGCGCATCGAGCGAAGGCCGAGCTCGGCGCACACCCCTTCCGCAATCGCGACCGTCTTCGGGTCGCCCGCCGCAGGCGGGTCCGCGTTGATCTCCTCAAATTCCATGCTGACGCCGCGGCGGGCGCAGGCCAGTTCCGCCGCGCTCCTTATCTCGGCCAGCGCCTTTGAGCGGGTGTCGAGGCGGGAATCCCTGAGGTCGATTTCAAGGTAGGTCTCGAACGGGACGCTGTTAACGGCCCCAGGCTCAACCCGGAATACGCCGACCGTACCCACCGTGTCCGGGCTCCCGCTTCCCTTTGCGGCGCGCTCCACGGCAAGCGCGACCTCGGCCCCCGCCAGCATCGCATCATGCCTCACCGGCATGAGCACCGCTCCTGCGTGCCCGCCTTCGCCGTGAAGCGTCACGCGGTAGCTGCTGGGCCCGGCAATGTGCTCGACTATCCCGATCGGAATCTTCTGCGCCTCGAGTATCGGCCCCTGCTCGATGTGAAGCTCCACAAACGAGTGGTAGTAGCCCGAAGGCAGCTTCACCGACTCGAGTGGGCCCCTGCAGCCCGCGGCCGCTCTCAGCTCATCAAGGGTACGGCCCTCGCGATCCTTCAAGGCCCGCGCCTTTTCGACCGGAATCGAACCCGCCATGAGCCGGCTGCCCAGGCATCCAAGCCCGAAGCGCGTCGGCTCCTCGGCCGTGAACATGACCACCTCGAGTGAACGTCTCGGTCTGAAGCCCGCCCTCTTAAGGGCCGCAAGCGCCTCGAAGGCGCCCAGGACCCCTACCACGCCGTCGAATTTGCCGGCGTTGGGAATGGCGTCCGTGTGCGAGCCCGAGCCGACCGCGGGAAGCCCGGGCTCCGAACCCTCCCACCGCGCGAAGATGTTGCCAATGGCATCCTCCCTAATCTTGAGCCCCGCCTCCGTAGCGGCGCGGCGCACATACTCGCGCCCGCGGATGTCGGCCTGCGAGAACAGCACCCGCGTCACCACCGGCGCAGGCGCCTCGGAAATCAGGGAGAGCTCATCGATTCGCCGCTGGAGCCCGGCGCTGTCGACGGAGATCCTGATGTCCGGCCCTGGGCTTGTCATAGCGCTGCCCGGTTCACGTCCTTGTAATACAGGTACCTGGCGGGAACCTTGCCCATCGCGACAAACCATTGGGCGCAATAGGGGCCCATCCAGATCGCGTCGCCGGCGCGCACGGGATACCAGGAATCCTCGAGCCTGTAGACGCCCTCGCCTGACAGCATCACGAGCCCGTGCTCCATGATGTGCACCTCCACAAAGGGGAGATGCCCGCCGGGCTGGTAGGCGAAGATGTTGACGGCCATGTCGAACGCGGGCTCGTCGGGGAGCAGCACCTGCAGGTTGGCTGCCGGATCCCCGAGAAACGGCGTTCCCTTCACGCGCAATTGGTCCCCGAGGATTGCGCGCGGAGGGCGAACTCCGGTGAGCGGCACGTACTTCTTCTGGAAAAGGGTGACCTGGGTCCCCTTCCTCGGGGACGACAGGCTCCAATCCACGCCGGCCGGGCAGTAGAAGTAGCCACCGGGATTGAGGCGGCGCCGCTTCGCGCCCACCGCCACCGAGGCGCCTCCCTCCAAGACGTACCCGAAGGTCTGCGTTTCGCCCGCCGTGAATCGGGCGGAACCGCCGGACTGGAATGTAATGAGAGTCTGCGCAACCTTGGCCCCCATCGCAGGACTCACGAGGACGACCGAAGTGGCCCCGGACACTCCTGGGAGCGAACTGTTCACGTGATTGCCCGGGGTGATGAGCGCGTGGCGCGCACTGACGTGCGCTCGTGTATGGCCAAAGAGTTCGGGCATGGGATTGGGGGGTGAACGGTTCGGGTTGAGGGCGGCGCGCGGGTCCGGGTTCGTTTCGGAGTGTCAGGTTGGCCTCACAAGATGACCAGCCGGGGCGTCAGGTGCAATCCGGCCCTGAGAAAAGACGGTCCGGCCGCGGACGATCGTCCGCATGATCCGGACCCGTGACGTGCGTCCGTCATAGGGCCCCTGCCGGTGCCTGTAGAGGAGCTCGTCGTTCGAGAGCCGGTGCTCGCCGCGGATGTCGATGATCGTCATGTCGGCGTCGAGTCCCACGGCAAGCATCCCCTTCGCCCGGTCGACGCGGAATCGGCGGGCGACGTTCGCCGAAAGGAGTTTCGAAAGATGCGGCAGGGCCGCCTCCGGAGGCCGGCGCGCAAGCGCCTCCGAGATGAGCAGCTCAAACCCGTGCTGGCACCCGGAAATCCCGCCCCAGATGGCGAAAAAATCCGCGGATTTCTTCATGTCGGGTGGCGCAGGCGAATGGTCCGAGCCAACGGTGTCGATCCCTCCCGACTCGAGCTCGTGCCAAAGCCCAAGCCGCAGCGCGTCGGCTCGCAGCGGCGGAAAACACTTGGCCGGGGCCCCGAGGCGGAGGACGTCCTCCTGCGAGAGGAGCAGGTAATGGGGGCAGGTCTCGACCGTGACATCCACACCCCGTTTCCTCGCATCCCGGGCAAGCGCCACTCCCTCCGGGCTGCTCACGTGAACGACATGGAGGGCACACCCGGTCTCGCCGGCAATTTCCGTGGCCATCCGTATCGCGGAGAGCTCGAGTTCGACCGGGCGGGAGCCGAGCCAGGTCCTGGCATCCGTGCCGAGCGCATGCTGCTCCGCGGTCATGCGGCGAGCCAGCAGATCGTCCTCCGCATGGACGGCCACGAGCATGCCAAGTGCGGCGGCGCGCTTCATCCCGGCCCGCAGCGTCGCCGGGTCCGAAAGCGGGAACTCCTCGACGCCGCTGTCGCACATGAAGGCCTTGAACCCGACGGCCCCGGCGTCCCGCATCGGCTCCAGCTGGTCGACGTTGCCCGGAACAAGGCCGCCCCAAATCCCGAAGTCCGTCCTCGACGCCCGCTCGGCCGCCGCCCTCTTGAGCCCGAGGGTGGCGGCGTCCGTGACGGGAGGCAGCGAGTTGAGCGGCATATCGAAGAATGTCGTGGCACCCCCAGCCGCCGCTGCGGCCGAGCCTGTCTCGAGCCCCTCCCAGCCGGACCGGCCGGGTTCGTTGAAGTGGACATGCGAGTCGATGATCCCCGCGATGACATGGAGGCCCCGGGCCTCGACAAGCTCCCTGGCCGACGTGCCGAGATCGGGCCCGATCCTCACGATCCGCCCAGCGGACGCGGCAATGTCGGCTCGGACAATGCCTTCCGGCAGTACGATCTCGGCCCCGCGCACGAGGAGGTCGTAGGCGTAACTCATGTTGAGGTCCCGGCGAGGCGGGTCAGGAAATCGACGACGATCTCCAGCGCGACGCGGAGGTCGCCGGTGCTGACGAATTCGTCGGGATGGTGGCTGAGCCCGCTCCTGCAACGCACGAACAGCATGGCTACGGGCGCAAGGGACGAGAGGATCACCGCGTCATGCCCGGCCCCGCTCGCCACGTCGAGCGATCTCCCCTGGCGGGCTCGCACGCTTCTCTCCAGGAAGGCCGTCAACTCCTTCGAGCACGACACGGCCCCGTCGTCCTGGGTCACCTCGGCCGTGAACCCGAGGCCCCGCTTCCTCGCGATCGCAAGGCCCGCCCGCCGCAGGCGGCCGAACGCGGCTATACGCTTCGTGTCCGACGGATGCCTCACGTCGAGCGAGAGCTCCGCGGTTCCCGCGACCACGTTCGCCACCCCGGGGTGTGCCGACACTCGGCCCACCGTAGCGACCAGCGGCGCGCGCGCCCTCGCGAACGCCTCGGCCTCAAGGATGAATTCGGCCGCGCCGGCAAGCGCATCCTTCCGGAGCGCCATCGGGGTTGTGCCGGCGTGGCCCGCACGGCCGCAAAAGGTAATCCTTGCGCGCGTCTGCCCCGCTATGGCCGGCACAACCCCGGCGGCCAGCCCGCGGGCCTCAAGGACGGGGCCCTGCTCGATGTGGACCTCCAGGTAGCCAAGAAGCTCCCTTCTCGAGTGGGCCGGTTCGGATCGTGGTCGCCGTCCCCGATTGTGTCGGGAGAGCGCCTCCGCCACGGAGATCCCGTCTGAGTCGCGGAGCTGCAGGTCGGATTTCCGAAGCAGGCCCGCGTAGGCCTTGCTCCCGAGATAGGCGCTGCAGAACCGCACGCCCTCCTCCTCCGAGAAACCCAGAATCTCGACCGCGAAGGGAAGGGAAAGCCCGCGGCCGCGAACGGCCTCGAGGGCCGCAATCGGAAGAAGGACGCCGAGGGCACCGTCGAAGCGGCCCGCATCGCGGACGGTGTCCAGGTGCGATCCCATGAGAAGCGTCTTCGAGCCCTTCGAAGGCCCGGCCATCCTGCCTATCAGGTTGCCCGCCGCGTCCACCCGGACCGAGAGGCCGGCGTTTCTCATCCAGCCGCCCACCAGGGCGTTCGCCCTGCGCATCGCCGGCGAAAGGAAGGTGCGCGTTGTCGCCCCGCGCTCATCGGAAACCCGCGCAAGCTGCTCGAGCTTGCGGGCGAGATCCGCCGCGGCCTGTGCCAAGTTTTTCCTGGGCATTCGCTCCGTCAGCTCCCCCTGTAGGTGTTGTAGGCCCAGGGCGTCACAAGAAGCGGCACGTGGTAGGATTCCGAGGGGTCCGAGATTCCGAAGCGCACCGGCACGACGCCGAGGAATGGGATCTTTGTCGAGGGCGGCGATCTTGAGGCGAAATATTCGGCGACGTGGAACTCCAGCTGGTAGGTGCCGGCGAGCATCTCCGACGAGCCCAGGAGCGGAGCATCGGTCCGTCCGTCCGCGTTGGTGACCACGGTCTTGTGCAGGGCAGGGCCGGGTGCGATGCGTCGAAGCTCGATGCGCAGCCCGGCCGCGGGTCTGCCCGCCGCGAGGTCGAGGACATGTGTGCTGAGTTTTCCGGGCATTTCAGTTCTCCTTTTTGACGGCCTCGTTGAGTCGAAGCCGGGCTATCTTGGCGATTTCGCCGAGCGCCGTCGAGAGCTCCGCTTCGCGGGTGTTACCCGCCCGCGCGCGCATCGCCGCAACAATTGCCTCCTTTGCGTTCAAGCGGGCGCAGATGATGAAAGGGAAGCCGAACCGGGCCTTATAGGCCTCGTTGAGGTGCTGAATCTCCGACGACTCGCCCGTGGCGAGCCGGTCGAGACCGGCCGCGGACTGCTCCCAGGCGGACGCCGCGGTGAGCTCGCCAGCCCTGGCGAGGCGCCCCGCCAGGTCGGGGTGCGCCCGGATCAGGGCCAGTTGCCGCTCAGCCGACGCGCCCAGCATCGTTTCGCAGAGCGCCCTGTGAAGCCCGTCCAAGTCGCGGAAAGGCCGCTTGGCGTATGCTTCATCCGCCACCCAGGGCGCATGCTCAAACAGATCGCCAAGGGCAGCTACGAACGCGCCGCGGTCGCATGAGTTCAGCGCGGCTAGCGAGTGCTGCATGGGGGACTTCACTTGAGCAGCTCGTAGGCCGGCAGCGTCAGGAACTCGTCAAGCTGCGGATTCTTGATCATCTCCATGAAGAGATGAGCGGCCACCCTGAAATGGCCGTTTGAATAGCGCTCCTCGCCGACCTCCGACACGATCTTGGCAATGACCTCCCCGAGGAGCATGTCGTAGAGGTCCGCTGTGATCGCCTTACCGTCCGCCAGCTTTCCGCCGCAGTGAATCCATTGCCAGAGCTGCGCGCGGGAGATTTCCGCGGTCGCCGCATCCTCCATGAGATTATAGAGCGGGACGCACCCGAGGCCTCCGAACCAGGCCTCCAGATACTGGATGCCGACGCTCATGTTCGTGCGAATCCCGGCATCCGTGATGGTCCCGGAGGGGGCCGCGAGCAGATCGGCGGCGGTCACGTTCACGTCCTCCCTCTGGCGCGCGACCTGGTTGGGGCCCGGCATGTGCTTGTCGAAAGCCTGGAGCGCGACCGAAACAAGCCCCGGGTGGGCGACCCACGTGCCGTCATGCCCGTCCGTGGCTTCCCGCTCCTTGTCGGCGAGGACCTTGGCCAGCGCCTCCTCGTTGGCGGCGGGGTTGTTCTTGATCGGAATCTGGGCCGCCATCCCGCCCATGGCGTGCGCGCCCCTGCGGTGGCACACCTTTATCACGTGCAGGCAGTAGGCACGCATGAAGGGCGCCGTCATCGTCACCTGGGTGCGGTCGGGGAACAGGTAATTCGGCCGCTGGCGAAGCTTCTTTATGCAGCTGAAGATGTAGTCCCACCTCCCGCAGTTGAGCCCAGACGCATGATCGCGGAACTCGTAGAGCATCTCCTCGGCCTCAAAGGTGGCGAGGATGGTCTCGACGAGCGCCGTTGCCCGGACCGAGCCTCTCGGGATCCCGAGCATCGCCTGCGCATGGACGAACACGTCGTTCCAAAGGCGCGCCTCCAGATGGCTTTCCATCTTGGGAAGATAGAAGTACGGACCCGACCCGCGCGCGAGGAGTTCGCGCGCGTTGTGGTAGAAATAGAGCCCGAAGTCAAAGAGGCTTCCTGAGACCGGCTTGCCCCCCATAAGCACGTGCTTCTCGGGAAGGTGCCAGCCGCGCGGCCTCACAAGGAGCGTCGCCGTCTTCTCGTTCAGCCGGTAGCTCTTCCCCTCGGGGCTGACGAACGAGATCGTGCGACGCACGGCGTCCCTCAGGTTGATGTGCCCGTCGAGCAGGTTCTCCCAGGTCGGCGACGTGGCGTCCTCAAAGTCGGCCATGAAGACCTTCGCGCCCGAGTTGAGAGCGTTGATGACCATCTTCCGGTCCACCGGGCCCGTGATCTCGGTGCGCCGGTCCAGAAGGTCGGCGGGCGCCGGGGCCACTTTCCACGCGCCTTCCCTGATGGCGCGCGTCGACGGCAGGAAATCCGGAAGCACCCCCGCATCCAATTCGGCCTGGCGGGCCACGCGCGCCTGAAGCAGCTGCTGGCGCCTGGGCTCGAATTCGCGGAACAGTCCGGCTATGAACGCGCAGGCCCCGGGGGTCAGGATCTCGGCGTACTCGGGCGAATTTGGCCCGCGGATTTCGAGGTCGGATTGGAAAGTGTCGGTCATGGTTTGGCGAATTGCGCACGCCCAGTTAACTTCCTCGTTGAATCGTGTCACCTTCAATGTACCGTCCGTCATTTGTGCCTTCGTTCCACACAATCCTGAGACACAAACCATGAGCAATGAGAACTTTATGAGGGAGGCGATACGCCTTTCACTGGACGGCGTCCGCACGGGACGCGGCGGGCCCTTCGGCTGCGTGGTGGTCCGCGATGGCAAGGTCGTCGGCCGCGGGAGCAACCAGGTGACGTCGACATGCGACCCGACGGCCCATGCCGAGATTGTCGCGATCCGCGAGGCGTGCCGGGCGCTCGGCACGTTCCAGCTTAAGGACTGCGCGCTCTTTGCGAGCTGCGAGCCCTGCCCGATGTGCCTGTCGGCGATCTACTGGGCGCATATTCCGACCGTCTACTACGGCAACACGCGCCAGAATGCGGCGGCGGTCGGTTTCGACGACGACTTCATCTACCGGCAGATCCCGCTTCCGGCGTCGGAGCGCCGCGTGACGATGACGGCGCTGCTGGGCGACGAGGCAAAAGGGGCGTTTTCCGAATGGGCCAAAATGAAGGACAAGGTCGCGTATTAGGTCTGACGCGCTTGCCAAATCCTCGCTTTGCCCCAGACTTGATCCCCATGAATTTCAACAACCTCCAGCCCGGCCTGAACGCTCCCCTTCCCCGTCTCGACGACGATGATGACGAGGACGAACCGGCCGAGGAGACCGCGGCAGTCAGGAAGGAGTCTTCTGTATCTATGCTGATCCAGAAGAGGTTCCTAAATCAGCGTAAGATCTTCCTTTGGGGCCCCATAACCGATGAGACCGCCAAGGACTTGAGCGAGAAGCTCCTTTACTTGGAATCAACGGCCCCGGGCAAGGAGATCACGTTCTACATGAATACTCCGGGCGGGTCGATCACCGCAGGAATGGCGGTGTTTGACGCGATGAAGCTCATTTCGTCGCCGATCACGATCGTCG
>CAZHPC010000076.1:0-15255 GCA_964534685.1 uncultured Opitutaceae bacterium | reverse complement strand
TCGACATCCAGCGCGGCCCGAACGCGATCCTGTTCGGCCTGGGCAGCCCGGCCGGCATCATCAACGCCTCGATGCACAACGCCGAGTTTTCGAATTTTGTTTCGCTCGAGGACAGCACGGGTTCCTACGGTTCGCTCCGGAACAGTGTCGACATCAACCAGGTGCTTCTTCCGGGCGTTTTGTCGATTCGCTTGGACGGCCTGTTGGACCAGGAAAAATATGAGCAGAAGCAGGCTTGGCAGAATGACAAGCGTTATTCCGGCGCGCTTCGCTTTGACCCGAAGCTCTTCAAGAACCCTTCGTTCCACACCAGCATCAAGGTGAAGTTCGAGGACGGCAACACCACGGCCGACCGGCCGCGCGACCTTGCCCCCTACGACAGCATCACACCGTGGTTTGCCGCGGTTAATACAAGCAGCTTAGATGGTGGTCTGGGCAAGCTTGCCGTTCCCAATGGCTATGTGCTCGGCTCATCCGCCTCGACGTATTTTCCGTGGTTGGGAGGCTATGCCAATCAGCAGCAACCTGTGTGGTTTATCGACGGCTCGAGCAATCAACTCTACCGGATTTACGGCGGTTACGTGAATACGGGTGCGCTTAATGCCGCCGGGGTTCCCCAGGGTGCGGGCGTGAATCTCGTCGGCATGAAGTATGCGGACGCGTTCTCCGATCTCACGAGCTTTAGCCAGTATGCCCTCAACGCGAAACTGCCCAATAGCCAATATGGCCAATACCGGGACCGCTCGTTGCTCGACTCGTCGGTCTTCGATTTCTACCACAATCTGATCGACGGTCCGACCGCATCGCAGTTCGAAAAGTGGAATACCTTCAACATCGACCTCAGCCAGACGCTTTGGGACGACCGCGTGGGCATCGAGCTGACCTATGACCGCCAGAAATACAAGCAGGGCGGCCAGAGCCTCATCAACAATCCGACGCTCAATATCGACATCCTGCAGAACTTCCAAGACTACGTTGTTGGGCCGAACGACGCCAGCAATACCTCCGTTTCGAATCCGAACTTTGGCCGCCCATTTGTCTCCGGGGGACCCGGCTACGGCAATTCCTATTATAGCGACCGCAAGAATGAGCGTGCGTCGCTCTTCGGCGAATTGCGGGCCTCTGATTTCTTCGGCCAGAACAGTTTTCTCACAAAGTTGCTCGGCAAGAGCCGTTTCAACGGTGTCTACAGCGACGAGCAGTACTACGTCGAGAATCTGAACTGGCAGATGTACGCCAACTCCGAGGCGTATGCGGCCTACAAGCTCCAGGGGAATCCCGACGGCATCCAGAATCTCCCGCCGGAGGCCGTCATTTACCTCGGTCCGTCGCTGGCCAACGCGACCTCGGCGGCCGGCGCCAATATTCCCGGCGTCACCTCCAACGTGACTCTGCAGAGTGGCAGTATCTATCAGTTTGCTTCGACCTGGGCGCCGCAGGTGGGCGTCGTCTCCAATGCCCCGTGGAACGTGCCGACCAATCTGCAGTCGATCTTCAATGGCGCTCCGGTGATCAACACGACCACAGGCCAACCCTATGCCCAGCTAACCCAGGTATCGAATCCGGCCAACTATGTCGGCTGGAACAGCAATTTCACCGACAACCTGTTAGCCTATAACAATGGCGCCGATAGCAGTCTCCTCACCGCGGCATCCAAGACCATGCGTGAGACGAAATCTTCGTCGGGTTCCTGGCAGGGTTTCTTCTGGGAGGATGCCATCGTGACAACCCTCGGCTGGCGCTATGACGAAGTCGAAACCAAGGGCGTGACCGCTCAGCCCCTGGCCGGGGCCGTCAACCGCGGCGCACTAAACCTGTCCCCCGCCGTCTACACGCTGCCGGATTCCTTCCCGTCGAACGCGATCTTCAAGGATCACACCACTTCGGGAGGCGTGGTGGGGCATCTGAACAAGCTGCTCGGGCAGCACGACTTCCTGCCAATCAACATCAGTCTCACCTATGACAAGTCGGGCAACTTCCAGGTCTTGAATGTCCGCCGGGACATTTACGGCAATCCGATCGACAACCCGAAGGGCACCACGAAGGAATATGGCGTCCTGCTGTCCACAAAGGACGGCAAATACTCCCTCCGCGTAACGAAGTACGACACCATGGAGTTCGGCACCACCGTTGCAGGATTCAATAACAGCGGAATCTTCGGCACGATTCGGGACGCCCTGAATTGGCGCAATATCAAGCTCTACGACATGTCGGCCTATACCTGGGGCACGGCAGGACAAGCGCCCCAGGCGAATTATACAGGGTCTCGGTATGGATGGGACCCTGTCTGGGTGGACGCGAACGGAAGGGATGTCGCGTCAGGCACGCTCGCTGCTGGCAACGCTTTGATTCCAGCCGGAGCAACTTTGGAAACGCAGGCTCAAGCCCTAGCCCATGAGGATGCGGCGATCGCGGCGATCAATGACATGCAGACGTTTCTTACATCCAAAGGCTACTTCACGGCGTGGAACTACGGCCCGGGGCCGACGACGCTGGCGGATTTGGAAACGAAGAGCCAATATCTGGCAAACCCGACCAACCCCGATCCGGCAAGCGTCTATGACTATCGCACGGCTCCGCAATTGCAGGGATTCGCGGTGACTGACGACACCGAGTCGAAGGGCTACGAGTTCGAACTCACGGCCAATCCGCTGCCCAACTGGCGCGTTGAATTCAACGCCGCCAAGACCAACGCGGTCATTAGCAATGTCGGCGGCGCGGCGTTGGATGGTCTCGTGAGCTACATGGACACCCTGATGGCGGGGCCCGCCGGTGATTTGATCCGGTTCAACTCCGACTATTCAGCTGCGAACGAGTTGCGTGCCGACTGGAGCGCGTGGCGCGGCCAATACACGCTGTTGAAGCTGGAGCAGGGTACGGATGCCCCGGAGCTCCGCCAGTGGCGCTACAACCTGATCACGAACTACTCGTTCACTCATGGCCTCATCAAGGGCGCGGGCGTCGGTGCCGGCTACCGCTGGCAGGACAAGGTTGTCATCGGCTATCCCGTGATTCCAAACCCGACGAATCCGACATTGGCCAGCTTCGACCTCACGAAGCCCTATTACGGACCGTCGGAAGACGCGGTCGACCTCTGGGTCAGCTATGAACACAAGGTCACGAGGAAGATCGACTGGAGGATCCAGCTCAACGTCTACAACGTCGGGAAGAGGGACGGCCTCATCCCGATCTCCGTCGAACCCGATGGCCATACCTGGGCAGCGGCTCGCATTGCGCCCGTCCAGGAGTGGCAGTTGACGAATTCGTTCATGTTTTGATTCTTTGATCGCGACGCCGGCCCTCCTTTTCTGAAAGGGGGGCCGGCGTTTTTTTCGGCGAGTTCCGTGGTGATGGTTTTGCATGAACCCAAGGCAATCGACGTGGCTTGCCGCGGGGAGCGGAAGCCGCTGAACTCACCCTGATCCTGCTATAACCTCTGCCCTATGTTCTCTCACCTTCGCGGCCGCCGCCGGCTTCGTAGCCGCCAAGCTCCCGTGACTGCGCCGGCGGCACCGCTACGCAGCTCACCGTGAACGGCCAGCCGTTATTGGTCCGCGGCGGCGAGCTCGGTAATCCCGGCGGCGAGCCCGACCACCTGCGGGCATTCTGGCTAAAGCCGAAGGCGATGAATATCAACACGGTGGTCGCGCCGGTTCACTAGGGATTTGCCTGTTGGCTGGCATGCTCTGTTGTACGATGGCGGCAGCCCTGGCAGAAGAAGCGGCACCCAAGCGGGTGGCCTTGGTTTTTGACGACGGGCCCGTGCCCGAGAACGTCGGCCCGCTTTTGGACCTTCTGGCCCGGGAAGGCGTCCGGGCGACCTTTGCGCTCGTCGGCGAGCGGGTGGACGAGCATCCTGGAATCGTGCAGAATGTAACCTCAGCAGCCCATGAGGTGGTGAACCATTCCCAGACGCACGCGCACCCGCGGGATCTCACCGACGCCGCGCTGGACAACGAGGTGGGGGCCGCCCAGCGGACCATAGCCGCCCGAGCCGGAATCGCACCGCGCTGGTATTGGCCGCCTTTTCTGGAGCTGGATGATCGCGTCCGCACCGCCGCCGCGCATGCCGGCATCACCCCCTATGTTCCAAGGCATTTGGTGGTCTCAATGGATTACGACCGCGGTGTGCCCGCAGCGGAAATTCTGCGCCGGGCCACAACCCAGGTGCTCGATGGCTCCGTCATCCTGTTTCACGAGTGGCGGGCCGAGACTCGGGAGCAATTGCCCGCGATCCTGAACGAACTGCGTCGGCAGAACTGCCGGTTCCACACCTTCAGTGGCCTTCATGAGTCACTGACCGTGTTGCACGAGTAATGACTGGCCGCGGACGGCTGCGCCCGGCAGAAATCTTGGAACGAATTGGGCCGACCACCAAATGACCCCCATGAAGCCGATGCGCATAGCTCGTATGATCGTTGGACTCCTTGCCGGCATTGGGGTTGGTTTCCCTGTTCTGGCGGCCCTGGGGGAGCGATCGATCGTGTCTTTCGAGCCCATACCCGGTGGGTTTCCCCTCGTGGAGGGTGGGCACACTACACCGATCGTGGTCGATCCGAACGACTGGCCGGGGGTTGTCCGTGTGGCTCAAGACCTGCAATCGGATGTGGAGCGGGTGTGCGGAGCAAAGCCCCCCATCCAGCAGGTCCTGGGTCCGGCGCCGGCTTTGATCATCGTCGGGACGCTCGGCAAGAGCACTTTCGTGGACAGGCTGGCCCGAGAAGCACGAATCGATGTTTCCGGGATCCGTGGCGGATGGGAGTCGTGGCTGACGCAGGTGGTGGAGCATCCGTGTCCGGGCGTGGAGCGGGCGCTGGTAGTCGCCGGCAGCGACAAGCGCGGCACGATCTACGGCGTATACAGCCTTTCCGAGCAGATTGGCGTTTCGCCATGGTACTGGTGGGCTGATGTTCCCACCACACCGCATTCGAGAATCTTTGTGAATCCGGCGCCCGATGTGCACGGCCCGCCGGCCGTGAAATACCGCGGGATATTCCTGAACGACGAGGCCCCGGACCTCACTAACTGGGTGCGCGCAAAATATGGCTTTGCCCCGGTGAGCCGCGATCCGCCGGTTCCCGAGCGCATAGCCAATTACGGCCATGAATTCTACGCCCGGATTTTTGAAGTCCTGCTGCGTCTGCGCGGCAACTACCTATGGCCGGCGATGTGGAACAATGCGTTTAATGAGGACGACCCCGCCAATGCCGAGCTCGCCGACGCGTACGGAATTGTCATGGGCACCTCGCACCAGGAACCGATGCTGCGGGCGCAAAAGGAGTGGGACCGCCGCTACGGCAAGTCGCTAGGCGCCTGGAATTACTCCAGGGACCCCGATGTGCTCCAGACCTTCTGGCGGGATGGGGTTCGCCGCAATCGGCACTTTGAGAGCATCTACACGGTTGGCTTGCGCGGGGCGAACGACACGGAGATGGCTCCGGGAGGACCCGCGGCCAACCGCGCGATGCTCGAAGGAATCGTCCGGACCCAGCGAGATATCCTTCGGCAGGAGGTCAATCCCGACCTAAGCCGCGTACCGCAGATGTGGTGCCTCTACAAGGAGGTGCAGGAGTATTACGAGGCGGGAATGCGCGCGCCCGACGATATAACGTTGCTCTGGGCCGAGGATAATTGGGGTAACCTCCGCCGCGTGCCGACCGCCGCCGAGCGCGGGCGCAGCGGCGGTGCCGGGATCTATTATCACTTCGACTACCACGGTGGTCCGCGCAGCTACCAGTGGCTGAACACTAGCCCGCTCCCAAAAATCTGGGACCAAATGTCGCTTGCCAAGCGGTACCAAGCCGACCGCATCTGGATCGTAAACGTCGGTCATTTAAAAGGTTACGAGCTCCCGCTCGAGTATTTCCTATGCCTCGCGTGGGACACGAATCGCTGGAACGGCTCAAACCTTGGCGAATTCACGCGGGCGTGGGCCCTGCGCGAGTTCGGACCCGCACAGGCTGATGCCATCGCCGAAATCATGACGAGGTATGCGAAGTACAACGGGCGCCGGAAGCCCGAGATGCTGGCGCCCAACACCTACAGCCTGACGGACTACCGGGAGGCGGAGACCGTCGTCGCCGACTTCCAGATGCTGGCGAAGAAGGCGCAGGAAATCTCCGCGGCCCTGCCGGCGGAGGCGCGGGATGCGTTCTACCAGCTTGTCCTCTTCCCGACGAAGGCCAGCGCGATTGTCAATGAGCTCTACGTCGCCGCTGGCCGCAATGCTCTGTATGCGAAGCAGGGCCGGGCGAGCGCCGGTGGGCAAGCGGCGGAAACGCGCCGGCTGTTCGACGAATTCACTTCGATGACGCTCTATTACAACGGGCCGTTTGCCGACGGCAAATGGGCGCACTTCATGGACCAGCCCGTGCTCGGTTACACGACGTGGCGCGATCCGCCGGTCAACAGCCTGAATCACCTTAACCTCGTCGAGCCTACCGTGCCTGAGGCCGCAGGGCTGGGCGTGGCCATTGAGGGCGGGACGGGGGCGATCACTTCGGGCGCTGCCTTGCCGGCGTTCGATGCCATCAGCCGCCAAGACGCCTATATCGATGTCTTCAACAGTGGAAAACAACCGTTTGACTTCTCGGCTGCGGCGAACGCGCCGTGGATCGTGCTGAGCGCGACCCGGGGCCGCGTGGACGCCGACCAGCGCTTCTGGGTCAGCATCGATTGGAGCAAGGCGCCCGTGGGCCTATCGGCCGGCACGGTCATGGTTTCGGGTGCGGGCGGTGAAGTCGCAGTCTCAGTCAATGCCTTCAACCCTGCGGACATCACCCGCGACAACCTCGTCGGATTCGTTGAGGGCCGCGGCGTCATCTCGATTGAGCCGGAGCATTTCACGAGGCGCACGGAAGGCGGAGCGAACCGATGGACGAAGATCGAAGACTACGGTCGCACGCTTTCGGGCATGCGCAGCACGGGCCAGCTTGACGCGCCCAGCGCGACACCGGGCAAGGATTCGCCATGCCTTGAATACCGGATGTACCTGTTCACGACCGGGCCGGTCGAGGTAACGGCAATCACGGCGCCGACGTTGAACTTCGTGCCCGATCGAGGCGTACGCTACGCAGCGTCGTTCGATGACGAGGCGCCGCAAGTCGTCACGCTGGTGCCCAAGGGCTTCCAGGCGCGGTCCGGCAACCTCGACTGGGAAAAGTTCGCCACTGACAACGCTAATTACGGAAAGTCGAAACACGTCCTCGCCGCTCCCGGCTACCACACGCTCAAGATCTGGATGGTCGATCCCGCCGTTGTCATGCAGAAACTCATCGTTGACCTCGGCGGCCTGAAGCCCAGCTATCTCGGGCCACCGGAGAGCTGGCGAAGCCCCGCGCCGGCCGCCATTGGGGTTGCGCCGCGTATGCCATGGTTGATGAGCCCGGACAGGCGGGAGCGCATGCGGAAGCTTACCGATGAGGATCACGAGGATATGCTGCGGCAGCTCGGCATCACACGGCTGCGTCCGGGCCGCAACGCCAGTCCCCAGCCGGGTGCGTCAAACGGGGCCAATTACGATGAGTCCCGGGCCAACCCGTTTCCAGCTTGGCCGGAACTGCTCGTGTTGAAGGACGGCACCAGGGTCACCACACCCGAGCAATGGTGGAAGCGCCGTCGGCCTGAGATCGCGGAGGACTTCGAGCGTGAGATCATCGGCCGCGTGCCGGCAAACGTGCCCAAGGTCACGTGGAAGATCAATCGGACTGAAAACACCACGGTGGCCGGACGGACGGTCGTGGCCCGGCAGTTGGTGGGCCACGTCGACAATTCGGCCTGCCCGGCGCTGTCCGTGGACATCAAGATGGCGGTGGTGATCCCGGTGGGCGCCGCATCGCCGGTCCCCGTGTTGATGATGTTCGGCTGGGGCAACATGCCGGATGATCCCCTTCCGCGGTTTTCCGGCCTGCCGGAGCCGGTCGCGCCGCCATCGACGGACCAACTTATCGCGGCGGGCTGGGGCTACGTTTCGCTGGACACGGCGAGCATCCAGCCGGACAACGGTGCGGGGCTCACGGAAGGGATCATCGGATTGACGAACCAAGGCCGCCGCCGCACGCCCGAGCAGTGGGGCGCGTTGCGCGCGTGGGCGTGGGGTGCGGCGCGGGCGCTTGACTATCTTGAGACGATGCCGGAGGTCGACGCGAGGCGGGTCGGCATCGAAGGCGTTTCCCGCTATGGGAAGGCGGCTCTGGTTGCGATGGCGTTCGAGCCACGTTTCGCGGTCGTGCTGGTGGGTTCCTCGGGCGAGGGCGGGGCCAAGCCGTACCGTCGGGATTTCGGAGAGGCGGTGGAAAACCTCGCCAGTTCGGGTGCCTATCACTGGATGGCGGGCAACTTCATCAAATACGGCGCCGCCGAAGCAGGGTTCGGTTCAAGAAATGCAGGCGACTTGCCGGTGGATGCCCACGAGCTCATCGCCCTGTGCGCGCCGCGGCCGACCTTCATCAGCTACGGCATCCCGGAAAAAGGTGACGCGCTCTGGCTCGACCAGCGGGGCAGCTACATGGCGACGGTCGCGGCCGGCGCGGCGTTCCGGTTGCTCGGGGCGAAGGATCTCGGCGTTACTGTGGACTACCGCGTCGCTACGATGCCACCCGTGGATACCGGCCTGCTCGATGGCCAGCTGGCCTGGCGCCAGCATGATGGCGGGCACGAGGACCGAACCAACATGGCCCCATTCATTGAATGGGCCAGCCGGCAGCTGCACCACCCGTTGCCCGACAAGGAGTGATCCCGGCAGCGACACACGTTTCAGAAGGCAAAGAGAACAACCTCCCATGAAGCCCGGTTTTGACTAAGGCGCACGCGGGCTCGGCGCGGGACTCGACCGTGCCTTGTCCGGATTTCGCAACACCAGGAACACCATGAATCCATTCACCATCAGACCATTGTCTGCGCAGGCATGGCGGTTGCCGGCGCTCATGCTGGCCGCTTTGCTGACAGGTTACGCGCAGCCCTCGGGGGGTCCCTACGGCCCGCGTGCCCTGACCTACGAGATTCCGGCCCAGGCCCCTCACGTCTACTATGTGGCCCCCGACGGCCGGGCCGAGGCGGCCGGGTCTGCGCTCGAGCAGCCAACCTCATTGGAGTCCGCCCTCGCCCGCGCCAGCACGGGCGACGCGGTCATTCTTCGCGGGGGCACCTACCGGGTCGGCGGCCTGCTTCTCAATCAGGGCATCACCTTGCAGCCCTTTCGCGACGAACAGCCTGTGCTCAAGGGCACCGAGGTGGCGGACAAGTGGGAGCCCCTGCGCGGCGGCATCTGGCGCACGCGCTGGAATGCGCTCTTCCCGTGCCGGCCCCGGCCGTGGTGGCGTCGCGAACGGGAGGGCATGATGACGCCGCTGCACCGGTTCAATAACGACATGGTATTCATCGACGGGCGCGCGCTGCAGTCGGCTTGGTGGGAGAGCGAACTCGACGAGAACACCTACTCGATCGATTACGAGGGCGGCTATGTCTACATTAAGCACGACCCGAGCGGACATCTATTGGAAATCACGGCCCGGGACAGTGCGCTCGTCTGCACGGGCAAGCCGATCCGAGGGAAGGCCGCCGATCACAAGGGCCCGCTCATCCGGGGGATCACGTTCACGCAGTACGCCTACCGGGCGTTGGAGGTGGAGGGGAAGCGCGGATCGGTGTCCCCCATGGAGGAACCGACCGACGACCCGGTCGGGCTGGCTGATCCCGCCACCTTCGGCAAGGAGGTCGTGGGGACCGTGTTGGAGGATTGCACCCTCACGCACTGCTCGAGGGTAGCCGGCTACTTCCGCGGCGATCGGCTGATCATCCGCCACTGCCTGGTCAGCGACACGAGCACCGAGGGCATCTATGTGATCGGCTCCTCCGATTGCCTCCTGGAGCGGAACATCTTTGCGCGGAACAACGTCAAGCATCTGACCGGCTACTACCCTGCTGCGGTGAAGATCTTCAACCAGACGCGCCGGGTCGTTTGCCGCGACAACCTCATCATCGACAATCCCAACTCGAACGGGGTCTGGTACGATGTCGGCAACGTCGACGGCGTGTTCGTGAACAACTGGGTCGAGGGCTGCGAAACGGGGCTCTTCTTCGAGATATCCCAAGGCCTGGTCTGCGCAGGGAACGTCTTTGTGAACTGCCAGCAGGGCGTGCGCATCCTGAACAGCCGCGGCGCCCGCCTGCTCCACAACACCTTTGTCAATGCCACCGCCTCCATCGGGCGCAACGAGCGCAGCGCCAAGGCGGGCGACCATTTTGGCTGGCACATCACGACCGGTCCCGACGTAAGCGAGCGGGCCGGCCACGTCTTTGCCGGAAACCTCCTGGCCGCCGACCCGAATTACGCGGGCGCGCTGCTCACCGTCGACCAATCGCCCGCGCTGCGTGGCATCCTCACCGACCCCCAGGTGGAGCGCCTGGACGACAACCTCTATATCCGCGCCGCGGCGGGAGCCGGGCAGCCCGCGCTCATTTCCTGGGCGCCGGCGACGGCGGAACACTACCAGCTGGACTTCCGCTCGCTCGCAGAACTCCGGCAGCTCTTCCCGTCCTTCGAAACACACGGGGAATTCCGCGCAAGCGGCCTGGCGGCCGCCTTACAGAGCCCGGAACTGAGGCGATTCGCGCTGGCCAAGCCGCTCGGACAACGCCGAGCCGTCACGGATGATTTGCCCCGGCTGCTAGGCTGGCCGTCAAGGGACACATACGCGCCAGGGGCGTATCAGGAATCCCCCTGAGGCCCCGGGAGACGTGGACAAAGTTAAGGGAACGCTCTCGACACGCATGGGACCGGTTTGGGAGCTGTTCTCCGTGAGACGCAGGAGTTTCAGGGCTCCTTCTTCGGCTGCGAGGAATGCCCCCTGGAAATATTATATGTAAGTAAACCTCCTCTGAGTCTTCTACATCCGATCTGACATTGCCGAGCAGCTCGCCTTGCTCACCCTGTTCGTTGCAAATGCCGTCCTTTGAATGTTGGCAGCGCTAGCCGGGTTGCCGAAAAACAGCGTATGAATAGGCGGGCCCATTCGGTGCATCGTTCGGATGTTAACATGCTCTAGCGCACTGGAGTGACTGATGCAACTTGCCACCCTGATACGCTGTAACTATCGTGTGATCATGGCAGCGCCGCAACACCGCCAAGTCACTGCACCCTCCTTCCGGGAGTTGACGCCACAACTCGAGGTAATTGCAAGACGCGTTGCATGGTGGAAGACGCCCGCTGAAGCCCTAGCCAACACAAATGATTTTCTTTGCCGCGTCATGACGTTCGGGCTTTGGACGGATGTGACTTATGTCGCCAGGATATTTGGCGACGAATCCATGCGCCAGGCACTGGACCAAGCCCCTGCCGGTGTATTTGATCCGCCTTCGTGGCATTATTGGCATTACCGCCTTGGCTATGATCAAGTCCCGGTATTGCCCAAGCGCGAGTTTCGATGAAAACGGTCACGCCGCGTCTCGAGACTCTACCGCCTTCACAACAGAATCTTTGGCCTCAACTCGGCTCCGTCGGCGATGATTTCGTGCTTTATGGAGGAACGGCTCTTTCACTTCAACTGGGCGGAAGACAGTCCATCGATTTCGATTTCTTTACACCCGCAGTGGTGGATGCCGATGCCTTGCCTAAGCGACTTCCATTCCTCAAAGGAGCATCCCTCGTACAGCGAGCGAGTTCGACGGCCACATTCTCGATCAATTGCCCTGAACCCGTAAAGGTATCGTTTTTCGGGGCGTTGGATTTCGGTCGAGTTGATGAACCTTGTTGTTTTTCCGATAATAGGGTGTCTGTCGCCGGACTCCTGGATCTCGCCGCGCAAAAAGTTAAAGTTGTACAACTGAGAGCCGAGAAAAAGGACTACCTCGACATCTGCACGCTCTTGCAAAGCGGAGTCACTCTCGAAAGGGCGTTGGGAGCTGCGCAATCGCTGTATCCAGAATTCAATCCCATGATAACACTGAAGGCGCTGACTTTCTTTGACGACGGCGATCTGGGAACTCTCGCTGAATCCAGCAGATCCCTGCTGATCACAGCGGTTTCAAAAGTGCGAGATATTCCTTTGGTGCCGAAGTTGGGTAAATCTTTGTTGCCAAAAACCCGTGTTCCGTCGTGTGACCTAGATCCCTTGATCGATGACAAACGAACTATTTCACCCGAGAGAGAACCTGAGATCGGCGAGTAGCCGGATACTTACACTTTGTTTATTCGCACCTATCCAATAGCGCTATGACGGCGCTTGCGGCGGCGGGTACCACAGAAGCCTCGGCGCCCGCTGGGCCTATTCGGCGCGCAGCGCCGTCATTGGTTCCATTCGTGCCGCACGCCGCGCAGGTAGCCAGCACGCGAGGAAGGTGACGGCCAGGACGAGCGCCGTGCTGCTCGCGAGCATCAGCGAGTCGGTCTTGGCACTCCCGGGCACCTTGGACGCGAGGACCTGGACCACTCCCCAAGCTCCGAATAGGCCTATCGGTATCCCGACCGCCGCAAGACGCGCGCCTTGCCTCATTACCGCCCACACGACCTGGGTGAACGACGCCCCCATTGCGATCCGGATGCCGATCTCGGGCGTCCGCTCGACGACCAGGTTGCTGATGACCCCGTACAACCCCAGGGCCGAGAGCAGGAGCCCCGACACCCCGAGCACCGCTAGGCCCGAGGCGAACGTGTGATTTGCGCGGTTGTAGTCCTCGAAGGCCTGATCGGCGGTCGTCAGGTTGTAGATCGCCTGCTCGGGATCGACCCGGAAGACCGCCTTGGGAAGCAGGTCCTTCATCGCCTCGGGGGCGAGGGTCGTGCGGGCGGCGATCGAGAAGTAGTTTCCGCCGACCTGGCGGATCGGCCGGTAGTACTGCATCGCGCCTCCGGAATTCACCTCGGTCTGGAATCCGATTTCGCTCACGACGCCGACCACCTCGAGCCACTCGCGCTGATCCGAGTCGACTGCGCAGATCCTCCGGCCGACCGGGTCCTGATGCGGCCAGAGCCTCCTGGCCATCGTCTCGTTCACGATGGCTACCTTTGGGGCCCCAGGGCGGTCGGAGTCCGCAAAATCGCGCCCACGGAGCAGCCGAATGCCAAGCGCATGGAAAAAGCCCGGGGTCACGGTGTTCATGTCGCACACCGGCTCCTTGCCGGAAGGCGGAGCCGCTGTCCCCTCGGTGATCATCGGATGCGAGTAATAGAACCCGCCCGTCGGGAAGAGGTCGCAGATGATCGGCGCCTCGACGCCCGGGGTCGCCGCCAGCTCGGCGTATAGCCTGTCGTAGAACGCCAGGCACTTGTCCGCGTTGTCGTACGGGGGTCTCGACAGCGCCACGCGCGCCGTCACCACGTGGTCGGACCGCCAGCCCACCGCGCCCGGTTTGTATCGCATGATGCCCTGGAAGAAGAACCCGGCTCCCGCGATCAGGGACAGCGTAAGCGCGAGCTCCGAGACAACGAGCGCGCTCCTGAGCCGGTGGCGCGAGCGGCTGCTGGTGATCCCCGCCCCAGAGATCCGGATCGCCGCGTTTGGGCTTACGTTGGAGGCGATCCAGGCGGGCAGGGTGCCGAACAGGGCGCCGGTCCCGAGCGCGGCAAGAAGCGCAAAGGCGAGGACGCGGACGCTGATCGGAAGCATGAAGCTGGAGTCCTCGCCGATGATCTCGAACCGCGCCTCGAGGTACCGGTTCACCCCCCAGGCGCACGCAACTCCAAGCACAGCCCCGACCAGCGAGAGGATCAGGCTCTCCGTCAGCATCTGCCGGACCAGGCGCGGCCGCGTGGACCCCAGGGAGAGCCGTATGCCGAACTCGCGCGAGCGTCCCGAGTTCCGGGCGAGCTGGAGGTTCGCCAAGTTCGCGCAGGCGATTAGGAGGACGGAGAAGGCCAGCCCCATGATCATCCAGATCATGATGTCGCCGCCGCCGGGCATCTTGCCGAGCGGCCCCACGTAGAATCCGCTGTTCGCGTCACTCTTGGGATTGTCCTTCGCCATGCGTGCGGCGATCGCGGTCATTTTCGCCTGCGCCTCGGCAAGGGACTCCCCGGCCTTGAGCTGGGCTATCGCGCTCAGCCACCGCCCGTCCCTTTTGGTCGCAAGCATCGAGTCCATCGCCAGCGGCTTCCAGATGTCACGCGAGCCGAACAGGCGCGGGAACCGGAACGAGCGGGGCATGACCCCGATGACTGTCACGGACGTGCCGTTCATGCGCAGCGTCCGCCCGATGACGCCGGGGTCGAGTGCGAACCGGCGCCGCCAGTACTCGTAGCTCAGGACGATCACCGCGTCATGGCCGACGGCGTCCTCCGCCGGGCCAAACACCCTCCCGAGGAGAGGCGGGACGCCCAGGATCGTGAAGAAGTCCCCGCTCACCGCGAAGGCGCTCACCCGCTCGGCCGGCTCACCGGAAACCGCGAGGCTGTACGTGGGGAAGTCGACGATCGCCAGCCCGGAGAACATGCCCTTCTGCCCCTTCAGCTCGAAGAGGTCGCCGGGCGAGTTCGGGCCGAAGAGTTGGCCGGGGGCCGTGCGGTAGATCTGGACGAGGCGGTCCAGTCCCGGGAACGGCAGCGGCTCCAGCAGGAGGGCGTCGAGGAAGCTGAAGGCCGTGGTGTTCAGGCTGATCCCGAGGGCGAGCGTGACCAGCGCGAGCGCGACGAAGCCCGGGGCCCTTCGGAGCGAGCGCACCGCCGTCCTCACGTCCTGCAGTATCGACTCGATCCAGGGAACGCCCCTCTCGTCCCTGTACGACTCCTTCACCTGATCGACCCCTCCGAACTCCCTCCTCACGGCGAGGCGCGCCTCCTCCCGCGACAGGCCAGCCGCCATGTGCGCCTCCTCCGCCATTTCAAGGTGGGTACGGATCTCCGCGTCCAGCTCCGTCTCAATTCTCCGCCTTCTGAAGAACGGCTGCAGGCGGAACCAGAGCGTGCGGAAAGGGTTCACGGAACTCTCATGAAGCCGCCTGAAGCATCAGGTTGATGGTCGAGGACTGCCTCTCCCACTTCGCCCTTTCGGCCGCGAGCTGCCTCCTGCCCTGCGGGGTCAGCGAATAGTACCGTGCCTTTCGATTCGCCTCGGATACGCTCCATTCCCCACGGATCCAACCTCGCGCCTCCATCCTGCACACCGCGGGGTACAGCGAGCCCATCTCCACTTGGAAGACGTCCCGGGACATCTCGCGGAGCTGGAGCGACAGGCCGAACCCGTGGATCGGGCCGGACTGGAGCGCCTGCAGGATGAGCAGGTCGAGGGTTCCCTGGAGTAGTTCAGATTTCTCCGGCGGCAT
>CAZHPC010000075.1:0-15389 GCA_964534685.1 uncultured Opitutaceae bacterium | reverse complement strand
ACTCAGCCGCCGGCGCCGGTCGCGAGCCTGATGTTGCGGCCGGGAGGCGAAACGGGGCGCTTCGCCCAAAAGCCTTGATTCGAAGGGCTCCCTGGGGCAGAAAGCACCCTCCCCTGTCGGACGCTTAGCTCAGCTGGTTAGAGCACGTGCATCACACGCACGGGGTCACAGGTTCGAATCCTGTAGCGTCCACCATCTTTCTTAAGTTGTTTTTGCATAGATTAATGCGTCAACTCATTCCCGGAGGAACGCTTGAATCACGCGGTAAGGGCCCGTGGGCTGCTAAGCAGGTGCAGAAAAATCCTCTTGAAAGTAAATATTGCTTTTCAAGACCCATCGCCTAACGTTATTCGATGAAGTTCACCTGGGATTCCAGGAAGGAGGCCGCAAACATTGCAAAACACGGAGTACGCTTTTCTGAGGCTCAACACGCATTCGACGATTCGAATGCGATTGTGGCATTCGATGAAGCGCACAGTCCGCGCGGAAGTCACGAGCTTCGCTGGTGGCTTCTGGGGAGAGTTGAAAACCGTGTGATGTTAGTCCGCTACACTCATCGGTCCGGTGGAGTCGTCCGCATCATCGGTGCAGGATACTGGGAAAAAGGAGCCAAACTCTATGAGCAAGAAAATCAAAACCTCTGAAAGGCCTCAATTTAACAGCGCTGGCTATCAGATTAACATCGAGGATCTGAATGGCGAACCACTGCCCGATCTTGGAAAGCTTGAATTTCGGCCGCTTAGGCACGGCGGCGCGCGGGTTGGTGCCGGACGCAAGCCGTCGGGTCGCAAGGCCGTTCTTCTGCGTCTTAGTCCGAAGGTCATAGCCGCGCTCCGAAAGGAAGCTGAACGTAATCACAAGACGCTTTCGGATGTTGCGGAAGCACGCCTTGCACACGCCTAGAACAGGCACCCAGATTGCTTACCCCCTTCCCTTATCTGCCGCGACGGCCTTCAGAGGCTCCGTAACCAAACAGCTACCAGCCGTTACGCTCCCTCTGGAAAGTTGGACTCCTGTAGCGTCCACCATGGAAGGCCATCGGGCATCATGGCGCCTCGTACACTTCGACGAGGGCGATGCCGATGCCGCCATTCTTTCCGGCAATGACGGGCGTGTAGGTTCCGGGACTCAGGCTCGCGAGTAAGGCGGCATCCTTGGATCCGGCTCCCAGCGAGAATGCGTTGACGGCGCTCTCTGCGGCGGCGATCGCAGTGCCGTTGCCCACATACCAGTCGTCGTTTGACGCAAGCAACGGACCGCCCAGTGCGCTCAGTTGAAGCTCCGGATCCGCGAGCACCACTCCGGGCCCCAGGTCGGTCGGATCAAAGACGGTCAAGGATGGTCCCACGGCCCTTATGAGCACGTCGCGCGCGCCCGAGCCGGCCACCGCGAACCCGGCAATCAGCGACTGCGCGCCGGCTTCGGCCTGGGCGCGCGTCGAGATGTTGATCAGGCGGGAGGCGGCCGAGGTGTCCAGATCGTAGACCTCCACCAGGGCGACGCCGGTCGCGCCGTTCTTGCCGGTTACCAGGGCGGTGTAGGCACCGGGTGGAAGCGTGACGACCATGGCGGAGTCCCTGCTGCCGGCCGGCAGGGCGAAGGCGCCCGCCTTGGATGCGGCAGCCGCGATCACAGGATCACCTCCCCAGTCGTCGTTTGAAGCCAGCACCGTCCCATCGGACTTCGTGAGCTGGAGCACGGGGTCGGCAAGCACCACCCCGGAGTTTAGGCTGACCGGGTCGAAGCTCGTCAGCGTGGGGCCAATCGCGCGGATGAGGAGCGGCTTGGCCCCGGTTCCCCCAACGACGAAGCCTGCAATCACGATGTTGGCACCGGTGCCCACCTGGGCGCGGGTCGAGATGTTGACCAACGTCGAGGCCGGCGGCACATAGGCCGCGGCGCTTACCGAGAGCAGCGCCCCTGCGGTCACGATCGCGCCGCCCGTGGCGTTCCGGACGTACGCGGTGTAGGTGCCCGCGTCGGATTGGGCCACGCTAGGCAGCGTGAGCACGGCCGCCGTGGCGCCGGCTATGTCGGCGCCGTCCTTGCGCCACTGGTAGCTGAGGGCGCTCGTGTCGGTCGCGAGCACGGAGAACAGCACCCGCGCTCCCGTGCCCACGGAGGAAGCCACCGGCTGCAAGAGGATCGTGGGTACGATCACGACGCTCAGCACGGCCGCGTTCGACGTCACGCTGGGGCTCGCTTCGTTGCTGACGACACAGCGGAACTGGTCTCCATTCATCGGCAGGGTCGCTCCGTTCACAGTGAGCGCGCTGGAATTCGAGCCCGCGTAGGTCGCGCTGTCGCTCAGATTGGTCCAGGTCTGGGCTCCCGCCGCCTGCCTCTGCCACTGATAGGACAGCGGCGTCGCGCCTATGGCCACGACCGAGAATGTCGCCGAGCCGCCCGTGCCGGCCGTCCGGCCTGCCAGCAGCTCGGTCCTGAGGGTGCCCTGACTGGCCTGAATCAGCTCAATGCCGGTGCCCGCCGGGTCGAGGTTTCTGGAATACTGCATGCTCGCGGCGTTGTTCCAGTGCTCATGCGTTCCCAGGCTTCCTATGGGCAGCCCAGAATTGTCCGGATCATAGACGGTCCCCGGCGGCCAGTTTGCGGAGTCAGCGGCCTGGTGCAGGTAGTCGTCAACCGCCGGCATCTGCACATAGGTGCCTGCGGCGGGGACGCGGTCCGACGTGAACTCGGAGCGCAGGAAGTCGTAGCCGACCGACTCGATCGCGACCGGGTCCAGGGACGCGAAGACGGATGCCGAGAAGCTGTTGTTGAACGGCGGCATCTGCCACTTCAGGGGAATGTCGAGCTCGTAGTCCGTCGCCCAAAGCGCGTCCATCAGGTAGACGAGATTCTTTCCCCCGAGAAGCGAGTGGCCCATGATGTCCACCTGGACCCGGTACATGCCGTAGGTGCCCCGCGTCACGTTCGGCGCCTCGTCGGGAGCCACCAGGCCGCCATGAAGGTGGGAGGCGTCGACCCGGGTCTGCGAGCCGAAATGGTTCTTCGCGAACATCGTCATCCCGGCCCGCATGTGCCCCTTGAGCATCGGGATGTTGATCAAGTACTCCGCGTCCTCGAACACCGAGTAGAGGTAGTCCTGGTGGACGGGGGTGTCGCCCGGATTGATCAGCAGCGCCAGTCCCTGGTCGGAGTAATGGATGATCGCCGTCGTGCTGGGCACCACCGATTCCCTTCCAAGGCTCTCGTAGCCGCCGTTGTCAAGGTAGTGGACATTGGGGAATTCCCCGTGCCAGACCTCGTACAGGTGCTTGTAGATGTGCTTCATGGGATCCCCGATGTAGATGTCCTGCTGGTTGACGCCAACCACGCCGACAAGCTGCCGCAGCACGCTTAGAACGGGGCCGACCGATGTCTCGGAAATATACGCGTCGGGCGTCAGATCCACGGGATTGAAGTTACCTGCCCAGGCGCTTGTGGCGTTGATCTTGATAAAGATCTTTTCACCGCCGGTGTAGCCGATGTCCCCCTTCCCCCGGGCTGCATTGTGGTACCTGAATATCGCATCCCAGGCCTCGCTGTCGGTGTTCTTCCCCGCAAGGTTCCGCAACGCGGTTGAAACCATTCCATCAATCACGGCCTGGTTGTTGTTCTCGCTCAGATACCACCCGTGACCTGCGGCATCGACGACGCAGCCCTGGTTCACGGCGCTTGGATCATGCACCCAGACCACCCGCCCAGGGTAGACGCCCTTAGCAATCCCCATTGGCTGGCTCGCAACGACCGACGCCGTTGCAAACACGGGGCCCGGGCGGTCGGCGGCCGAAGCGATGCTTCCAAATCCGGATGCGACAACGGCCGCAACGACTGCGAGGCAACCACGGTGAAATGCCTTCATTGGATTGAGTGAGGTTCCGGCTGCAAATCCGGAGCGGGCCCACGCCCGGGGGATTGGGCAGCCCCATTATAGGCCGGCCGCCCCACCCCGGGCTCCGCGTTTTTGGACGAAGACCGTGCATTTTTTGCGTGCCCCAGATTCCCGAGGGGCCTGGTGTCCGAGCGGCTGGCCTGCCGCAAATGGGGCATGACCTGGTGTCCTCCACAGGACGGCGGCCAGCCCTCAAGGCCGCCCCATCCGCACAGGCCCTGATCCCCTGCGTGTCAATCCGAGGCGATCATTGGCAACCCCTTCACCGCCGCGCCTGAACGGGGACCCTGCGTCAACCCCGAATCACGGATTGACGGCCGTTGGAGCGTGGCTCGCCGGCCGGCTTGTCAGGTCCTTAAGGTGATCCAGCACCGAAACCGCCGGGCCCGGGCTCCCATCGGCATTCCAGGCCTCCCACTCGGGCGCCCAGTACATCACCCCAATCCCGCGCGGCGCCTTCTTCACCGTGTTCACGATGTCCGCCATGAACTGCAGCCTGCCCTCGGGCGTCACCGGCCAGAGCATGCACTTGTTGTCCGGTAGATGCGAGCGCCCGTAGCCGGTCTCCACCACCAGGAAATCCTTATGGTAGCGCTCGGCGCACCGGTTCATGTTGTCCCAGACTTGGTCAAGCGTGCCGTGGGCCCACTCGGGGTAGAAGCTCTCGGCGATGATGTCGTACGTCACGTGCTCGTCGTTGAGGTGATCGAAGAACCATTCCGTGACGGCCCAGTTCGCACCCTTGTCAATGTGCATGGCGATGCGAGGCGGCGTGTTGCCCGCCGCCCTCATGACACCTCGAATGCCCGCCTTGAGCACCCGCGCCAGGTGGTGCCACTGCGCCGCCTCATCATACGGCCCCGGCACGCTGAATTCGGTGGAACCCGGAACCTTGATCTCGGCCAGCGGCCACAGCGTGCCGCGGGTGATCTCGTTGCCGACCTGCACCCAGTCGGGCATCGCGCCCGCGTCCTTCAGCCGCTTGACGGTGTCGTAGCAGTACGACTCAACCTGCTTCTCGAGTCCGTCAATATCCAGGCCCCTCCACGCCACGGGCGTCTCCTGGTGCCCGGGGTCGGCCCACGTGTCGGACAGGTGGATGTCCAGGAGGAAGGTCGCGTTCGCGGCCTTGATGCGCTTGGCGAGCGGTATCGCGGCCTCGAGCGTGTTGTTGGGCGCCTTGCGGACCGGCGGAACAAACACCCGCACGCGAAAGGCCGACCAGCCATGGTTCCTGAGAATCGTCAGCTCGTCGCTCGGCACCCCATTGTCCTGGTAGACCCGCACCCCTTTGGGCCCGGGCTTCCATGGTGAGTCCAGCGCCGAAATGTCCGCGCCCAGGACGAACCGGGGCCCTCGGCCGGCGCCCCCCGAACCCGTCCCTTCGCCCGGGTTCATCGCGCAACCCGCAAGAAGGGCGAACAGCGAGGCCAGCAGCGCCGTCCTGGCGACCGGATAGAAACGCTGGACGGGGTTCCGCATGCGCTCGCCCTGATCCGGGACGTCAGCGATGCGGGCCGTCAAAGGTCGGGCTCCGTCTTGTCCTGCGCCTTCTCAATCTTGTTCAGCCGGAAGACCAGGATGAGCGTGGTGACAAAGGTCGCCAGCAGGCCCAAGGAAATGAAAAGCATCTTCAGCCGGTAGAACGCATCCCGCACCACAAAGCGATTCCGGTCAAAATCCTCCCTGTAAAGCAGCCAGATCAGAAACAGGATGAGGCCATTGAAGAAAATGGCGGCAAGACGGTGCCGCCGCTCCCTTGATTCATATTTTTTGAGGCGATCGAATTTTTCCTGTTCTTCGTTCATGAGAAATGAGCCAGAGGGAGCCTCCCGAGGTCGCGTACCTGAGGCGAGAAAACATCTTTCCCACCAATCGGCAATCCGAAGTTATTGCCAATTCCCGGCCCGCATCCGCGCCGGTGGGGGCGCTGGGCGCCCGAACGCCCAATGCCCTCATCATAGATTCGTAACTGCCTAAGCACCAGCGTTGAGCGTTGCCGCAATCGCCTTCATCTCGGCGCGGCGGAGGCTGTATTTCCGGGTCACGAAGCCGCTGAGCGCATAGCAGGCGGCAGGAAACAGGGTGAACAGCGCGACGATGCACCGCAGGGTCTGCGGCTCCTGTGTTGCGCCGCCTGCCTTGTAGCCGAAGGCCGCCAGCGCCCAGCCGATTGCGGCTCCGCTCAGCGCGAGCCCCAGCTTGAGCACAAAGAGCGTCCCGGCGAAGCTGACCCCGGTCAGGCGCTTGCCCTGCTTCCATTCCCCGTAGTCGACGGTGTCCGACATCATCACCCACTGGATCGGCGTGATCATCTGGTGCAACACGCCTATGATCAGAATGAGGGCAAACATGAGAACGTGCTGCCGGAAAGGCACGAAGAACATCGCGACGCTGAGGGCCGCCAGAGCGAAGTTGGTCCACGAATAGACACTCACCTTGCAGTAGCGGTCGGTGAGCGGCTTCGTCAGCATGCACCCCGCAATGTTGCCCACCGAGTACGTGGCCAGGAACGCGGTGAACAGCCCCGCACTCCCCAATATGTACGTCACGTAGTACATCATTGCGCCACCGCGGGTCGCCACACCGAGAATGTTGAGGATCGTGAGCACGCCGACGATGCGCCATTGGTCGTTTCTCGCGATGTCCCTCACGTCCGCCCAGAACGAGCCCGCCGTCTCGCGCTTTGGGAGGACGCGCTCTTTCGTCGTGGCAAAGCAGACCAGCAGCATGAAGGCGGCGGCCACCGCGAGGATCGCGATCGCCCCCTGGTAGCCCGACGCCTTGTTTGCCCCCCCGATCCAGCTCGCCAGAGGAACCATGAGGACCGTGCTGAGCATTCCGCCCGCCGTCGCCAGCACGAAGCGATAGGCCTGGAGTGAGATGCGCTGCGTGTCGTCCGCCGTGATGACGCCGCCCAGGGCGCAGTAGGGGATGTTGACCACGGTGTACATGAGGGTGAGCAGCGGGTAGGTGACCGCCGCGAAGACCATCTTTCCCCCCAGGCCCAGATCCGGGGTGCTGTAGGCGAGCACGCAGCTCAGCCCGAAGGGCACGGCACCCCAAAGGAGGTAGGGGCGAAATCGTCCCCAACGGCTGTGGGTGCGGTCCGCCAGCCAGCCCATGATGGGGTCGCTCACCGCGTCCAGCCCGCGCGCGATAAGAAACATGCCCCCGACAAAGGCCGCGGGAAGTCCGAAGATGTCCGTGTAGAAGAACATCATGTAGAACATGACGTTGTCGAATACGACATGGCTGGCCGCATCCCCCAGTCCGTAGCCGATCTTTTCCCGTACGGAGAGGGCCCTTTTGTCCATCGCTGAATCGAAGACGGATTCAGCGTCCAGGCCAACGGTGAAAATTTCCCGCAGGTTCCCGGCGCGTGCGCCCAGGCGAGATCTCCCTCCTGGCCAGCAGCGCCTCGAGGCTCCTCCGCCAATCCCCCAGGGAAAATGTTTTCATCCAGCGGGCCTTCTCCGATTGAAGCATGTCCCCAAGCCGCCGGGTGGGCGCGGCCTCCAATCTTCCGTCCGAGACCAGACGGCCCATCTTTCTGTGGAGCAGGTCACGGTCACGGACCTGCCCGACACCCTGGTGGCAGGCGCGCAGAATGGATAGCAATTCATCAGCCTGATCCCCCCGCCAGCACGGCTGGAGCGCCTCGACGACATAGCAGCATTCTCGTGAAAGCACGCGGGTGCGGTGCCAGGCCGCCGGGTCGGCGTGCGCGGAGCCCAAAATGGACGCGAGGGAGTCAAGCGCCTCGCGGAGCATGCCATCGATCAACCGGCGCAGGCGTGGGATGATGCGCGTGTCCCTCCCTTCAAGGGGCGGGCACCACCGTTGCAGGCGGTGAAGGGCCTTGTCCGACTCCAGTGCCCGCCGGGCCACCTTCACACGGCGGTGCTTTCGCCTCCGCAGATGCGCGCGAAGGGGTTCCAGGGCGGCGTCGCCCCTGAGCGGGCCCTTTTCGATGAGCTTCAGCTGCACCTGGGTGTCGCGCACCCCCCCCAGAGCCTTCAGCTGCAGCAGCAGCAGGGATCTCACCCCGGCCGGCGCACGCTGAGCGGCACCCAACAGCCTCAGGCAAATCAGGAGCCGGCGGATAGCTATTCGCAGTTCATGGATCGAACGGCGCGACAGCCTGCGGCGACACGCCCCGAGTTCCCTGCGGTAGGCCCGCACGCTGCCCTTGCAAAGCCGAGCCAAGCACCGGCGGACCGAGGCCTCTGGAAAAGGGCCGTAGCTCGGGACATCGTGGATAGGCGCGCGCATGGAGGAACGAGATTTCCGATTTTGACCCCGCCGGCGCGCCTTCGCTCCGCGTTTATGGGCAAACACGATGCATTTATTGCCCGGAGCCCGCGGCCGCGAGAAAGAAGGCGTCACGCGCGGCCCTTGCGCAGGAAGCGGAGAAT
This sequence comes from uncultured Opitutaceae bacterium, assembly GCA_964534685.1. Lineage (GTDB taxonomy): Bacteria > Verrucomicrobiota > Verrucomicrobiia > Opitutales > Opitutaceae > Palsa-1447. Next base: position 7,076 of record CAZHPC010000075.1, on the reverse strand, counting down.
CTCCACCTCCCTTGGCATGGACGGCGCCGTGCCGAACCTCGTGACGGAAAGCGCAGCGACCGCGTTCCCGTGCCGCGCGGCGGCGAGCAGGTCGCCGCCTGACCGCACGAATCCCGCGGCAAAGCCTCCGACAAACGCGTCGCCAGCGCCCGTTGTGTCGACGACCTTGATGCCGCCATGCCCGGGGATGAGCGTGTGGCTCCCGTCGGCTGTCGAGAGGAAGCAGCCGCGGCGGCCGAGCGTGACGATCACCGCAGGTACGGCCAGCACCCGGCAGAGCCGGTGCAGCGCCTTCGGGCCGAGGGCCGCGAGCGCTGATTCCTCGAGGCGGCCGGCGGACCCGCCAAGCATCTTCGCGAGGGCGACAAACTCGGACTCGTTCGGGATAAGCACGTCGGTGAGCCGCAGAATTGACGGGTCATAGTCGCGCCGCATGGGAGCCGGATTCAGGATCGTGGTGACCCCGGCGCTTCGGGCTATTCGGAAGGCGTAGGCGTTGACGGGGAGGTTCGCCTCGTGCTGGCAGACCAGGACCTTCGCACCCCGGATCAGGGAGGCGTCGATGTTGCCGGGCCGAAGATGAGCGCTGGCCCCCAGTGCGACGATGATCTCGTTCTGTGCGGCGTCATCCACGAAGATCGCCGCGGTGCCCGTCGCGTGCCCTGGCTTTACGATGAAGCGCGCACCGATGCCCTCGGCCTTGTAAAACTCCCGCGCGCCGTCGGCGAAGACGTCGCGACCCACGGCGCCGATGAACAAGGTCGGCACCCCCGCGCGGGCGGAGGCCACCGCCTGGTTCGAGCCCTTTCCGCCCGGGCCCGTGACAAAGTTGCCAATCACCGTCTCTCCGGACCGGGGAAAAGCGGCGCACTTCCAGGTGAGGTCCTGCACGAAACTGCCAACCACGACGACCTTTGGTTTCATCGCGGCCGATTCCAGAATGCCTTCGGCCGCGGCGCAACCCCCGTCCGCGTCCTTTTGCGGGCCTTCGGCCGCAGTCGCAAAGCACGCGCCGGCCAAGGGAATGTGAATGCTGCTTTATCTTGGGACCGGGCGCTGCTCGAATGGATGATTCGCAATGCCCGTTTCAGCATCCACGCCCACGACCACAGCTCCGCTTGGGCTAAGGCTCATCGCCGGGGCCAAGCTTGTGAAGGGTGTCGTGCTCTCCTGCCTCTCGCTCGGGATCTTCGACCTGATCCACAGGGATCTCACCGCGGTCGCGCTCCACTTTGTGCAGGTCGTCCGCATCTCGCCCGAAAACAGGTTCGTCGTGCTTCTGCTGGAGAAGCTCGGGCTGGTCGATCCGTCCACGCTCGTGCGCCTCGGCATTCTCTCGGCGCTCTATGCGTCCGTGCTCCTTGTCGAGGGATTCGGGCTGTGGCTTGGGGCGGCATGGGCGGAATACATGGTCTTGCTTTCCACAGGATTGTTCGTGCCGGAAGAATGCATCGCCACCTACCAGCATTTCACGTGGCTCAGGCTCTCAATCCTCCTGATCAACGCGGTCATTCTGGCCTACGTGGTCAACGTCGTATGGCACAGGTACGGGCTCAGAAAATCCAGCGCCGCCGCGAATGGGAAGTGATGGCCTGGCAACCGCCTTAGACCCCGCCCCCGCAACACGCAGGATTCTTTGCCTCATCGCGGTGGCCGCCTCCGCGGCGCTACTGCCCCTCCCCTCGCGAGGCGGGGATGCGACCCATCCGGGGCGTCCCGCAATCACCGGCATTTCACACGTCGCCCTCTGGGTCGGGGACCTCGATCGGCCTCGGGCGCGGCCGCGATACTGCCCAATACGATCTCGCCCAAATGCCTGAGTCCCTTTTGGCCGCGAGACTTACGGGTAATACCGGGACTTTGGCCGCTCGAGCTTTCACGGGATCGCGGCCGTCGACGGGTGCGGGCTGCAAATCGAGGTCCCCCAGGATTAGGATCGCGGTCTCGGTTATCCTCCCGGCAGCCCAAGCTCAGCAGGTCTAATCTGGTGAGATAGTCCTCTGAACGAGCAAACCGACTCCCGTTCGGCTCACAGCCGTGCGGGCAACAGGGTGTTTACATGGCGTTTGGCGCCATTCCAGCACGTGCCATAATGACTCATCGAACGCCGAATTTGTTGAGCTGATAATTTATCATGTATTTAATTATTAAATCGTTAGGAAACTGAATACGGGTAAACGGCATGCAAAGAATGCGCGAATATGGACAACAACTGCGGAGAACATGCCCCCCCAAGGGCGTAGCGTACCATCGACGCAGATCCGTATGCTTCGGCGTTAAATTAAAGACAGTCCTAAAATAGAAATCATCATGAACATTGAATCTCCAACTCCTGTTGCAGTTCCTGCCGCAACGCCCTCCGCCACTTCGGCTCAGGCTCCCGCCGCCCCGATCATCTCGGGATCGGCGCCACAGCCGACACCCGTGGCCGCCAACCCGGCCATTGTGAAGCCCCGCAAGGTCAAGAAGGTCAAGGTGGCGGTGCCCGCGGCAAAACTGTAGTCGCTTGCCCCTAGTCTGGTCCCAAGGCCGTCCCCGCAAGGGGCCGGCCTTTTTTGTGGCCCTCGGGGCCCAGACCAATCCACGTCCTCCCGCCGGCTGCGCATGTCGACGCCCAGCGTCGTGATGAAACCCATAATCTCATCCTCGAGCTGCCCGACGTCGGGCGCTCGGCCGCTCTCCTCAGCGACAATCGCCCAGGCTGGCATGTCCTCCAGGTCGCCGTCGGTTGAATCTAGACGGACGCCGCGGTTACAGGCGCGAGCCGTCGCCGAATGCCGCACCCGCCCGGAACGGCCCGCTAAGCGCCGTCACCCAGGGTCTTCAGCGTGCCGCGCAGGTCGAGGCGGCCATCCGGGCGCGCCAGGGCCGCGCCCACGTCGGGATGAGCCGCACAGAACGCGGCGACCTCCGCATCGCTCATGACGAAGAACGCCGTGGACAGGGCGTCGGCCACGGCCGCGCTTGGTGACGAGGCCCATGCCCTGGAGGCGCGCGCAGCAGGCCGGCACGTCCTCGGGTCAATCAGGTGCGAGCCTTTCACGGCGAGTCCCGATCCGCTGAGCGCCGCCCGTGTCAGAATCAACTCGCGGCGCGCATCGCCCTCCCCGATCCCGATGGGCCACCCGGCCGACGACGGCGGGTGCTCCAGCGCCAGCGCGGTGCTCCCGCCGCTGTTCAGGCAGGCCGAGTCGACCCCCCACTCGGCCAGCACCTCGGCCATCCGGTCGAGGGCGTAGCCTTTCCCCACGGCGCCGAGGTCAAGCTGGAGCCGCCTCGCCCGCGCGGTCAGGACGTGCGCGGCCGGATCGAGCGTGAACGCCGGCGCGTCCTCGGCGAGCTCCGGCCCGCGCTCGGAGCCGTACGCGGGATCGAATGCCCTCAGGGTTTCCTCCGCCATCTCGGCCGCCAGCAGGAGGCACTCCAGCGCATCCTCGCCGATCACGATCGCTCCCCCGGCCCCGAGGCGGTTGGCACGCGCAATGTCGCTTGATTCCACGAAACGGCTGAGTTCGCCCTCGAGCCGGTCGAGCTCACGGAAGGCCGCGCCGGCGGCCTGCCGGGCGTAGGTTTCCTCATGGCCGGCCGTGATGACCTCGAAATAGGTCGCCATGGCCTCGTGCCTGAAGACGGAGCGGCTCACGGCGGCGAATGCCTCCACAGGGACCAGCGCAGGCGCAGCATGGCTGCCGCGGGCCGCCACCACAGCTGGGCGATCCCGTACTTGGAGCGGCCTTGGCGCCTGCGATGGTGGGTCACAGGCAACTCCCCGACGCGGAATCCGGCTGCGACCGCGAGCGCTGGGATGAACGCCTGGAGCAGATCCATTGGCCGCAGCGCCGTCCGCACCTCCTGCCGCATGACGCGAAGCTGGCAGCCGGCGTCATGGACGCGGTCCGACAGGACGGCGCGCCGGATGGAATTGGCCGCGCGCGATGCGAGCCGGCGCCACCTTGCGTCCTCCCGGTCGACGCGCCACCCGCAGACAAGGTCGAACGGGCCTGACTCCGCCAGCGCAAGCAGCGCCGGAAAGTCGCGGGGGTCATTCTGGCCATCACCGTCCATGGTGAGGATCTCTTCGCCCCGAGCGCTTCGAAGCCCGGCCAGCAATGCCGCAGCCTGGCCCTCGCGGCGGGGCAGGTGCAACTCGCGGCAGGCGGGCCAGCGGGCCGCGGCCGCGGCGATCTCGGTCCCCGTCGAGTCGGTGCTGCCGTCATTGACCAGAACCGCCTCGAAGGGCCCTTCCAGGGCTGCGAGGACCCTGACCGCGCCTTCAACCACGGGAAGGACGTTTCCGGCCTCGTTGTGGAACGGAATGACGAGGGAATAGCGTGGGTTCATCGCCGGGGAGTAAAGACGATGCAGACAAAGCCGGGCCGAAGGCCGAGATACGACCGGTCGTACGTCCCGTGGAGCCGGGAATGGACCTCATCCGCCAGGCCGGCTGACGCGATCACCAGGGCGGCGTCGCAGTCCGCGGGCGGCCGGGTCCAGTAGCCGACATTGTCCATCCCGCGCAGGTACCACGGAAGCGGCCAGTACTCCTCGCTGATCACGCGCACCAGCCCGCCCGGCGACCGGCTCAGGGCGGCGTCCGCCAGACCCCGGAATTTGAGCACGTCGGGCGAACTGTGGACATAGGCGTAGGGATTGCGCGCGTCGGACCCGTAGACCCGGGTGACCCTATCGGCCTGGAAGACCAGGAGCCCGAGCACACCGATCGTGAGCGCGGCGGCGGCGATGCGGGAAGCCGCGCCCCGGGACATTGCAGCGATCGCACCCGCCGCGAGGATGGAAAACCCCGGCACGAGGTGGATGGCATGCCACGGCGTCTTGTACGCGATCGACGACAGCGCAAGCAGGACCAACAACGAATAGGCCGCGGCCCACCGCAGGAGCGGGGCCCTCGTCGCGAGCGCCGTCGCAACGCCGGCCAGTGCAAGGGCCGAGAAGGCGGCCTGCTCAAACACCACCCCTCCATTCCGCTGCCACGCGAACAGCCGAAGGAAATACCACCAGGGCTTCTCGTGCCCCGTGTCGCCGGCGCCAAGCCGTGCCGCAAGGGGCCCGTAGGCTCCCAGCGCGTCGCGCAGTCCGGAGGGGTGCGCGCCCAGCGAGGAGTAGAACAGGGCCGCCACCGCCAGGGCCGCCCCAGCGGCGATCAGCGCGTCGCGCACCGGGCGACGGGGGGCCGGTCCGTCCGACCGGCCTCGGATCGCAAGCAGCGCCGCGATACCGGCTAGGGCGAAAAGGGGGGCGCTCTCCTTTGCCGCCTGCATCAGGCCCGCGCAGGCCCCTGCAGCCGCCGCCCAGCGCGCCCGGCCCGAGGACCACCACTGCCGCGCGCAGACAAAGGCCGCCAGCGTGAAGGTCGCGAGCAGGGTCTCCTGAACGAAATACCGGCTGTAGTAGACGGCAGGCGGGGACGCGGCCAGGAAAGCCGCGGCGGCAAGTGACGGCCACCGGCCAAGCGGCGCGGCCAGGAGGCCCAGCAGGAAGACGGAGGCGGCGCCGGCGAGCGCCGGCACCAGGCGCACCGTCACCTCGTCAAGCCCGGCGAGGGTCCGTTGTCCCCGGATCCATGCGATCGGGACCGCGGCATAGTAGAGCACGGGGCCATGGTGGTCGTGCGGATCGTAGGCATAGCGCCCGGACTCGAGCAGCTCCCCCGCCTTCACCGCCTGATTTGCCTCGTCCGCGTGCATCGGGCGGGAGGCGAGATCCCTGCTGCGCCACCAGAACGCCGCCAGGGTCAGCAGGACCAGGGGCAGCCAGTGGGAGAGGGTCCGGGGCATCGCGGGCGGAGGAGCATGCGCCACGCGGGAACGTGTCAGTTCACGGGCTTACCGTAAACCTCCACCTCAGTGTAGTGGTTGAGCTCGTCGGAGGTGTTGCCGTCGCTGTAGAGGCGGACGTACCTCGCGGTGACGCCCTTCGCGTCGATCACCCGGCCCTTGTACGTCTCGACATACGCATAGTCCGCGCCCTTGCCGAGGCCGTCGGCGTTGGTGTCATCGTTGTTGAAGAGCGTGGTGACGCCGGTCTTGAACTGCGGATCGTTCGACGCCTGGACGACGACGGCGTGATAGACGCGCGCCTGGGCATGGAAGTGCCAGACTGCGATCGCCGCGATCCGCGCCGGGCCCCCGAGGTCGATCTGGACCCACTGCACTCCGGGCCCGAGCTCCACGTACGATCCCTCGTCGCCCGACTTGTCCCCGTCGGTGACGCAGGTCAGCTCGCCGATCACGGGAGACGTGTCGCTGGAGGTCACGGACTTGTTGAGCGAGAGCAGCGTCGTGCCGGCGGGAACCATCAGCGGGCCGGCGCTGGCCGCCGTCTCCGGCTCGAGGTTCGAGACCTTGATGGGCCGGGGCGTGCCGACGAAAAGCGGCTTCGGAAGCTCCAATTTCAGGGGCACAAGGTCCTCGGCCTGCGCTGCGCCGAGGGAACCCAGGGTGAGGAGTATGGCGAGTATTCGGAGCATAAGGTCTGGTTTCAGGTGGTGAAGTCCTCGGGGACGTAGCTGAGCATCTTCCGGGCGGCGACCGCGTCGTTCACCTTGAGGATCGTCGCCGCGGACGCGAGCGCGGTCTCCCCGGGGCAGTTGAGGGTCGCCTTGCCCCGGATGGTGTCGAAGAAGTTCTCGAGGTGGGGCTGGTGGATGGCCTTGTCGAGCGTGACCGGCATGTCCCACGCCGAGAGTTCCGCGGTCTCGCGAACGTCGACCACGGAGGAGACCGACTTGGACATCATGGGCGGGTGCGACAACGGCTTCTCCCAGGGCTTGACGGGAGGCAGTGCGCCCTCGCCCGATCCCGGCCGCGCAATCAGCCCCTTCGCGACCCACGAGTCCCATTCCGGGGCGCGCGCCTCGCGATAGAGCTTAGTGTATTTCGGATTCTCGGACATCTTGAGCGCACCCTCGTCGCCCATGAAGTACTCGTAGTAACCTCCGCCCGCGCTTGTTGTGGTCAGCACCTGGTAGGAGGTGCGGACAACCTGCTCCGACGTGGGGTATTCGTAGATCACGAACACGTTGTCGTACCACTCGTGGTTCGGGTAGTAGTCGCGCC